>DASXKZ010000216.1:0-37204 GCA_036496525.1 Candidatus Angelobacter sp. | reverse complement strand
AGTTAACACGCTCAGTTTCAAAAGCGAAACGGGAATGCCGCAGTACGATCCCGTGGCGAAGCTCCTCTACATCAACCTTCAGGAACTCGATACGATGACGGTGATCGATCCTGCGACTGACAGGGTAAAGACGCCCGTCTACGAGGTCCATCCGTGCAAAGGCAATCACGGCATGGCGCTTGATTCCGAACACCGGCGCGCTTTCCTGGTTTGTGAAGACAACAACCTGATGGCGGTAATCGATCTGGACAAACACCGAGTAGTCACCACGCTGCCCATAGCCGAGGGTGGCGACGTCATCAAGTACGATCCCGGACTTAAGAGAATCTACGTAGCCTGCTACAGCGGCGCGATCTCGGTGTTTCAGGAAGACGACCCCGATCACTTCCGCAAGCTGGAAGACTTTCGTGTGCAACACAAAGTGCATAGTCTTGCCGTGGATGAGCGCACCCATCGCGTCTACGCTCCGGAGGAAGAAGAGGACGGCAAACCTGTAGCGCGGATGATCGTCTATGAGCCAAGTGGCAGCCACTGAATCCAAGGTCGAAGCCACTCCGCCTGCGCGAGTCCTGCCACAACTTGTGTGGTACTTTCTGCGGCTGGGAACCTGGGGATTTGGCGGGCCGATTGCATTGGCCGGTTACATGCAGCGCGATCTGGTGGAAGAAAAGCGTTGGTTCACCAGACAGGAATATCTTGATGGCCTGGCGCTGGCACAGCTTGCTCCCGGCCCGCTGGCAGCGCAACTGGCAATGTATCTGGGATTGCTGCGCGGCGGGACGCTGGGCGCCTCATTGGTTGCGGTGTCATTCATTGCACCTTCATTTCTAATGGTGCTGGCGCTTTCATTTTTTTACGTAAAATTTGGCGGGCTGGCATGGATGCAGGCTGCATTTTATGGCGTAGGCGCGGCGGTGGTTGCGATCATCGCTCGCTCGGCCATCAAATTGATCAAGACCGCCATCGGCAAAGACAAACTGTTGTGGGCCATCTTTCTTGTGTTGCTGGCAGCAACCGCTATTACTGAACGCGAAATCGTCTGGCTGTTTCTGGCGGGCGGACTGGTATCTCTGATGATAAAAGCCCGGCCAAAGCTATCACCCGCTCTCAGAAGCTTTGTCCTGCTTACTGGTGGCAGCGTAACCGCAGGTGCCTCATTGTTTTTCCAGATCCTGCTCTTTTTCACCAAGGCAAGCTTATTCGTATTTGGCAGCGGACTGGCAATCGTGCCGTTTCTCCATGGCGGCATTGTCCTGGAACGCCATTGGCTTACTGAACAACAATTTATCGACGCAGTTGCCGTGGCCATGATCACTCCCGGCCCCGTTGTAATCACGGTAGGCTTCATCGGCTATATTGTTCACGGTTGGAGCGGAGCGGTGGCCGCTGCGCTGGGCGTTTTTCTTCCCGTGTATCTGGTGGTGGTAATTGCGGGGCCATTCTACAAGAAATTTGCCGGCAATCCGCAATTGCGTGCGTTTGTGCAAGGCGTAACGGCCGCGGCCACCGGCGCGATCGCGGGCGCCATTATCGTTCTGGCACGGCGCTCCGTGACGGATGCCCCGACGATACTCATCGCCGTCATATCTCTCCTGCTGCTTTTCAAATGGAAGATTCCTGAGCCACTGCTGATTTCCGCCGCCGCCATCGCCGGATTGCTTCTTCATCGTTGAACACAGGTTCCTTCGCAGCTCATGTTGCATAGATCACAGCCCGGCCAAAGATCTCAGCTTAAAGGCGCTGGCCGTAGGTTACTTTGTATTCATCTGCCGCATGTCTCACGGAAAGGTAGCTGCATAAATCGCCATCCTTCTCAACCAATCTTCATAAATCAACACTTGGAAACTTCTCTGCCCGGGAGCCAAATAAAAGTCGGCCCTTGGAGGTAGTTTGTATGAACAAGCATTAGAAAGCACATTCCTTTGTAGTCGGGTCCCTCCTGCTTGCCGCGCCGGGAATTCTTTCAGCGCGTGAGCCTAAGCTTCAAAACCCTTGCAAAGATCTTCAAATCGACCTCGATAACCAGGTCAACACACTGCATAAGCGCCAGGATGACGACCTGGCGCAATGCCGGAAGACGAATGGCAAAAATGCCGATACCTGCCATGAACTGAAAAACCAGCAGCAAATTGAACTCCGCCAGTTGCGTGACCAGCGACAAAGCACGCTGAGCCGCTGCAATCCTCGGCTGAACGGTTCCTCAATTCAATCTGGCAGAAACAATTCCTGCGATAATCCTGGCTACCAGGATAATGATCGCTATCCTCACAAAAAGTATCCTGACCCGCATCCTCCAACAACCAATCCTCCAAACGCTCAGAACCCACCAAAGCACGATGGCGGAGGAAACGGGCATCGTGGTGATCCCGATGCAGGCGCTACGCGCAATGTCGGCGGATCTGGATCATCGCAGCATGGTCCTGATCGCAACACTGGATCTTCGTCTTCCAGCTCCGGTGGTGGATCCACCTCATCGACATCTTCTCATTCAGGCTCGTCCGGCTCCAGTGCGTCTTCTGGATCAGGTTCCTCCGGGTCTTCCTCATCCAATTCCTCTTCTTCGAGTTCAAACTCTTCATCGAACTCAAGTAACAACTCATCGTCCGGATCAAGCTACAGTCCACCGGCTTCATCCGCGCCCGCGCCATCTTCCGGGTCGTCGCATTCGAGCGGAGGAAGCCGTCCGCCAAGATAATAGTTGGCGTTGCCAGCTCGAGCAGGTCTACGGCCTGCTCATTCTATTTTCACAGCGCTGTTTTATACTGCTTTGCGTGCAGAGCGAAGCTATTCTGGAGCAAAAACCACCTGACGCTGATCTGCGTTTCCCTTACGGCCAGGACCCAAATCAATTTGTTGACGTTCGCATTCCCGCGGGCAAAGGCCCTCATCCCATTGTCTTCTTCATTCACGGCGGCTACTGGCGCGCGAAATATGATCTAACCTACGCCGGACATCTTTGCCAGGCGCTTAAAAAAGCCGGGATCGCAACCTGGAACATCGAATACCGTCGCGTGGGCAATTCCGGCGGCGGATGGCCCGGAACATTTGAGGACGTCCGCAGCGCCTATCGTGCATTGCGCGAGCACAAAAATGATTCCATCGCGCGGCTCGACCTCAAAAAGCTATGCGTCGCCGGACACTCCGCCGGCGGTCACCTTGCGCTCTGCCTTGCCGCGTTTGAGCATTCCGTTACGCATGTGCTTTCACTGGCTGGCGTGCTCGATCTGCGCCGTGCCTGGGAGCTGCACCTGAGCAATGACGCCGTTGCAGCGTTTCTGGGCGGCTCACCCACTGAGGTTCCCGACCATTACCGAGAAGCCTCGCCAGCGGAGCGCTCTATTCCGCAAGCCACACAAAAGCTGATCCACGGCACCGCTGACGATTCAGTCCCTTACGAAATCAGCCAGTCTTATGCCGCCAAAAAGAAAAAAGCCGGCGAACACGTTGAACTCATCACGCTTCAAAACATAGGGCACTTTGAAATCGTCGATCCCGGCTCCGCCGTCTGGAAGCAGGTGGAAGATACTTTCATCTCTCTTACTCGGCGCTAATTGCTCGTGCGTGAGGTCAAAATGAATTCACCCGATGGCATTGTCACCAAAACTGCAAACTGTACCGTGGAAGAAGCTGTTAACAAGATCAAATCGCTTCTTGTCATCCGCGGTATCACGCTGTTTGCCGTTATCCATCACAGCGGAGAAGCTGAAACTGCCGGCATAAAGATGCCAAATACCAAGCTTTTGATCTTCGGCAATCCTAAAGGCGGCACGCCACTCATGCTTGCTTCTCCCTCGATAGCCATTGATCTCCCGCTCAAACTGCTCGTTGCTGAAGATGCAAACGGCAAATGCTCAATCTCTTACAACACCCCGCAATACCTCCAGCAGCGTCATAGAATCTCCCACGACCTGATACAGAACATCGCGATCATTGAAGCTCTGGCAGCCGAAGCCGCAGTGTAGCAACCGAAAGCTAAAGCTCGATTATGCAGTGCTCTCCGCGCGTCCTTGTCTGCTTCGCCACCAATCCACTCCCAGCGCGATCAATGAAAACACTGTGATCAATGCAATGATTCCCAGAGAAATCACGCAATAGATACACCATTTCTCTAAAATGTATTTTTCGATATATGCCAGGTAGCACGAAAACCCGAATGCAAGGATCGCCGCCACCGCCAGCAATCGCCATCGTCTCATCAATGCCAGCGCGCCAAGAAGGATGTATCCCGCAATGCCCACATCGGCCACCGGAATTTTGCGGATCGTTTCGAACCGCGGCTTGGCATCTGAAAACACATTTCGGTTCGTAAACTGGTCAAGAACTCCGCCTATAGAAGCAAATCTGCTCTTGTTCACCGCCCCGCAGTCCCATTTTTCATTAATACTGCACGGCGCCTGTCCCTCTGTGCGATAGTGCTCTCGCAAGGCCATGAAAGCCGCCACAACCCCCGCAAGCGCCAAAAACGCGATCAACCATCTCATATGAATCCGTCATTTCCCCTAAAAATTGTCGTCGCAAGACGCCGCCACAACTGCGTTCTAGTTCAGGCTGAATGTACAACAATGAAAATCGATATCTGGCTGCATAACTCGATCATAATATTCTCTCTGCTCTTCATGGCAGGATGCACCAACCATGAACGCGCGCGTAATGAAGATGTCCTGAAAGAGGATCTTTATCACATGCGCACCGCTATCGATCAATACGCCCAGGACAAGAACATGGCTCCACAACATCTTACAGATCTGGTTTCCGCAGGTTATCTTCACGCAATTCCCAAAGACCCTTTTACCAATTCTGCTACAACCTGGGTCGAAGCGCGGGAAGATACATTGCAAAGCATCGACAAAACTCAACCGGGTCTCTCCGATGTTCACAGCGGTTCTGCCCAAATCTCCAGCGAGGGCACTCGCTATGACAGTTGGTAAATGCGCCTTACTTCGTCAGCCCCAGCGCCCGCGATTGAAATGCCATCGACGCATCCAGATGCTGCGACACGAACTCCCAATTATGCCCGCCGGGATAAATATGCGCCTCATGCGGCACATGCCTCGCCGTCAAAAGTTTATCCAGTTGCCGGACCCCGGCGTTAAAACCGTAGTTATCCTGGTCGCCACAATCAAAATAAATCTTCAGCCCTTGCAGGTTTGCAGTGCGCGCATAAACAAACGGCGAATTCTCTTTCCAGAAGCGCTCATTCAGCGGCGAGCCAAACGCATTCCCCAGAAATGCGCTCAGGCCCACGCCTCCTGATCCGTGCGGCAACTCTTCCAGCAGCGCCGGCATGTGCACCGCCACTGACGCAAACATCTGCGGATACTTAAAGGCAAAGCGCAACGCGCCGTATCCGCCCATGGAAATTCCACCAATGGCCCGGCCCGCTCTGTTCCCAACCAACCGAAAACGCCGTTCCATCTGAGGCACAAACTCGCGGATAAAGAAATCTTCATACAAAATGTGGCCGTCACGCGAGTTGATGTAGAAGCTGTTCTCGGCTTGCGGCGTGATGATTACAAATTCGCCCAGCCGTTTGTCTTCCCACGCTTCCTCAATCCCGCTGGACGCTCCGCTCGATGCCAAGAAACTCTGGTCGCCCCCAAGCCCGTGCAGAAAATACAAAACCGAAAAGCGCTTGCCAGGATGCGCGTCATAACTGGGCGGCAACATGGCGCAATATCCGATGCGTCCAGGGACGTACTTACTTTTCATTGCGCCGCATTGCGTCCGCGACGCCGCAAAAGCATTGACTGTAAAAATAAGAAATAAAAATGACAGCAGATATTTCAACATGCATTCTAAGAATAGCAGTCAGCAATTGGCGTTCCGCCCAGCCCAAAAACAATTTTCACCGCAGAGGTAGCAAAGGACGCAGAGCAAAGAGAAACTTATTTCTCACAACTTGGCAGCTTCCGATATCTGCGCTCTTCCATGTGCTCTTGGTGAAGGTCTTTTAGCCCAAGAGTGATCCACCAAAGACATCATTGCCGCTTTTCGAATTGCACTTGCTAAAGCTCGCGCCTCTGCGCTCTCAGCGTTCTCTGCGGTTGAAATTCTGGGGCTAATTGCCAGTTGCTGATTTCGTTCTCTTCCCTTTGCTCTCTTGGTGTCCTTTGCGGTTAAGTCTTTCGCCTTTCGCTAAAAGTCAAAGGCTAAGAGCCAAGAGCCGCTTTTCTCAATCATGCCTCAGCGCCTGCACCGGATCGAGCTTGGCCGCCCGCGATGCCGGATACAGCCCCGCGAACATGCTCACGAAAACTGAGAATCCCAGCGCAGCCGCCACCAGCCATACGGGCACCACCCAGAAAGTTTCCGGTTTGATGTCTTGCCGCTGCAAATAGATATTAGTAGCAAAATTAATGGCGCGCCCAATCGTCCAGCCCAGGCCTGCGCCCAGTGCGCCGCCCAGAATTCCCATGCACCCGGCTTCCACAAAAAAGATGCGCTTCACGTCGCCATCGCTCGCGCCCAGCGCTTTCATGATTCCAATTTCGCGCCTGCGTTCCAGGATCGCCATCACCAGCGTATTCACAATGCCCAGTGACGCCACGGCCAAGGCAAGACTGCCAAAGATCCCCAGAAAAAGGTCGAGGAAAGTAAAAAACCGCGTAATTCCCTTCGAAGCATCAAGAATGGAAAACGTGCTGAATCCCTGCTTGCGGATTTCATCTTCCACTTGAGAAACGGCTTTGCTTTTTGCCACGCGCACAATCAGCGCAATATATGTTTTGGTTTCAGAGGGACGCAGCGTGCTCCACAGTTCGCCTGCCTGCACCATGTCTAGAGATTCCGCCAACGCCAGCGGGAGAAACATCGGCGTGCGCCCCTGACGCAATCCACGGTTCGGCTCGCTGGAAACAATGCCGACAATCTTCAGCTTCAACGTCTTTGGTACAAGATTGAATGACTGCGCGTCTTCGGCCTGCTGGCCATCCGCACTGTCCACGTCATCTGGATCAGCCTCGCCTTTCTTTGTGGTTTTGCCGGCCAGCGGCGCGCTCTCACCGGCTTCACGCTTGTGGTAACGCAGCACAATGTATTTGCCCAAAAGCTGGCTTGCCTGGTCAGAAGTCAGCTTTACGTCCGTTCCGCGAGGCTCACGCGGCAGGTTCAACAGGTCGCGCCCAAAGTCGCCCAGGATGATCGTTTCCTCGGCTGTGCCGGAAGAAAAGAAACTTCCCTGTACGTCATCGAAAGCTTCACTACCTCGCGCCGACTGCGGCAGCGTTCCCACCACGGTAAAGTGGTTGCCGGCCTTGTCGCTTTCCAGCCGCACGTCGCCAACGGCGCTAAAGTTCGGATAAACCTCCGCCACGTTGGGCATCTGCTCAAACTTGTGGCGCGCCACATCATCCAGCGGTGCAGCCTGTGTCGTAGCGGGCGCTGCTTGGGCAAAACGCGGCGCACGTGAATCCTGCCGCGACGTGACCACTACTGTGTCAAACAATCCTGAGCGTCCCAGCTGCCGCGTCGCCAGCTTTTGCAGCCCGATCCCCAAAGACAACATGGCTACCAGTGACGCCACGCCTACGCCGATGCCCAGCGTCGTTAGCGAATTACGCAAGCCGGCTTCGCGCAGGTTGCGTCCGGCTAGCTCAATCAGATCGTATGCTCTCACCGTCCCGCTCCAATCTTTTCCAGCTTGGTGTTTTCAAGTTCACCCACAAGTTTTCCGTCACCCAGAAAAACCAAGCGGTTCGCATACCGTTCCGCCAGCGAGCGCTCATGCGTGACCATAATCACCGTCATCTCCAGCGTGCGGTTCAATTCGCGAATCAGGTCCATAATCTCTGTGCCGGTTTTTGAATCCAGATTGCCCGTCGGCTCGTCCGCCAGCAACAACTTTGGACGGTTGGCCAGTGCCCGAGCCAGCGCAGCTCTCTGCTGCTCTCCCCCAGACATCTCGCTTGGCCGATGCTTCATACGGTCGCTCAGCCCTACGCGCTCCAGCGCTTCCACTACGCGCGCGCGACGCTCCTTGCGTTTGACCTCAGCAAAACGCATGGGTAATTCCACATTCTCATAGAGCGTCATGGTGTGCACCAGGTTGAATGACTGGAAGACCATTCCCACCGTGTGCCGCCGATATTGCGCCAGTTGCTCACTCGTCATGGTGGCCAGGTCCGCGCCTTCAACCACAATCGCGCCGGAATCCGGCCGGTCCAGCCCGGCAATCAGGTTCAGCAGCGTTGACTTGCCTGAGCCTGAAGCGCCCAGCAGGGCGATAAACTCCCCGCGTCCGGCCGCCAGACTCACGCCATCCACTGCAGGGATCAACGAGCGCCCCAGCTTGTAATGGCGCACCACGGAAACCGTTCTTACCGACTCAAATTCAGTGCCGTTTGTTGCCACAATCAGATTTCTCCAGTGCTTCTATCTGAATGTTACTATGCCGGTTCCGCTTTCGTTCCTCGCGCCAGCCATTCACCTTAGGACGAAAGGCGTGCCGTGTACCGTGTCCCTCAAACCTGTTGACCTGGACTTCCGGCTTCCAGGTCTGTGCTTCAGGATTTTTCTATTTGCTTTTCGATACTTCCTCTTCTTAACTTCGTGTTTCTTCGTGTCCTTTGTGGTTAAGGATTCACTTGTGGACCGCAGGCGCCCTCGCCTGCGAACGCTCTGTGCTTAGGGATACCTCCTCTTCCTTCCATCTCTAACTTCGTGTTTCTTCGTGTCCTTTGCGGTTGGGCGGTTTTCCGATCACGGCAACCCCACTCCCTCCCCCGGTTTCGACCCAATTCGACCCCAGCCGACCCAATTCGACCCAATGCTGAGAGCATCAGCAGAGGGTCACAGCCTCTAAATACAAAACGCAACGGTTTCCCGTTGCGGATATTCCAACATTCACCAACCCATAGTCCCTGCATTCTGTCCCATGAACAATGACGGGCTTGCAGGCTAAATATTATAGCAAATAAATAACGAAAGGAAAGTATTTCTTTCTTTCAGCGATTACAGCGATTCTCTCCCGCCTTTACGGTCTTTGCGTCCTTAGCGGTCAATCTTTGTTTTTTTCCTCGCTTTGGGGATGGTCAGCGAGTCGAACGGACATCGCCTATGGTTCAGGTTTTCTGCTCTATCCGCGCCCATCCGCGTAAATCCGCGGTAGAGCGGTTCACCTTGGTCATTGCCTGCGCATCTTCCCCGGATCAATCCTCCACAGCTCGCCTTTGCCGTGATCGCTCACCCAGACTGAACCATACCCGTAGCGGATAGCGTCGGCTTTTGGGTAATTGCCATATTGATCGATCACTTTGTTGCTGGCCGGATCAATGCGCGTTACCGGATTTCCGTCCATGGTGACCCAGATAAATCCGCTGCCATAGCAGATTTCACCGCCTTTGCCCGGAACGTGCACGGGAATCACCGCCGCCACTCTGTTCGTCGCTGGATCGATGCGTGAAACGCTGCCATCCGACTGGCTCAGCACCCACAGCGCCCCCGCTCCATCGGTGGTAAACCGCGGGCCTTCCGCCACCGTGATCATGGCCGTGATTTTCCTCGTCGCCGGATTAACTCGATAGACGTTCCCTTCTCCTGAGCTAATCGCCCACACTGACCCGAACGCCAGCCTGACCACGCCTGTGTCCTTGCCCACGGCAATGCCTTTGAGCTTGTGGCCGGTCTTCACCTCAACTTGTGACAGCGTGGCGGAATCACCATCTTCATTGCTGGCGTACCAGACATAGTGATCATCCACAGCAATCGACCCTTCGCCGCTGTCGTCAATCTTTACCGGCACGCGCATGTCCACGGCGTTGGTTTTAGGATTAATGCGCGTCAGCGTCTTGCCCTGGCAGTTGAGCACCCATACCCGATCCACGCCAATCCCGATGCCATAGCACGGCTCCTTATCCACTTTTACCCGCGCCTGCACCACATTGCTCACCGGATCAACGCGCACCACTTCATTGTTCTTGGCTACCGTCACCCATACCGACCCGAAGCCGGTCGCCAGCCAATCCGCATCGCCGCCAATTGGTATCTTCTTGATGATTGGCAGTGTCGCCGCATCAAGCTTTAGAAATTCAGACGCCTTGGGTTGAGGCTCTTTCGTGGCTTGTGGCTGAGACCCTTTGGCCGCCTTGGCCTGTGGCTCTTTAGCTGTCTGAGCCAGAGCCCGACTTACCAATGTTCTTTGCGATGCAACGGCCATTCCGCCCATCGCAACCAGGAACAGCGCCATCCCCAGCAGTAACCTTGTTGAAATCTGCATGCTGACCCATACTAGCGCATCGCGCAGCCGTGCATGGTCCTTGTAGGAGAAACGTTCTGATGATGCGGGAGAGTCAGGCCAAAATTCAAGGTTTAGGTATGCGCCGCAGATGGGCGTGCGTATGGCACATGCGTATCTCGTCTATCAGGTGTGTCCAGATGCCGCACAGTGATTACTGAAAGAAGAAAACAGTAAATGATCTTATGAGTCCCGTAACTCACTTCTTTGCCGGATGGCTGCTCGCCTCGGTCTCGCCGACAGGCCGCCCCACCGCGCTCACGCGCCGCGAAAAAGCTCTAGTCGTGGCCGCAGCCGTGGCGCCGGATCTCGACGGCCTCGGCATCATTCCTGAACTTCTAACCCGCAACACGTCGCATCCGCTGTTGTGGTTTTCTCAGTACCACCACTCACTGCATACGCTGGCATTTGCTTTGGTCTGTACCCTTGCCGCTTACATCATCGCTGGCCCGCTAGCCGGACTCACCTCCAGCACAGCTATGCGTGGCCGCCGTTCACGCTTTTTTTCTAATTTCACCTTTGGAGCGTTTATCAAGGGCCGACGCCGTACGGCTCTTCCTTCTAATTTCACCTTTGGCCCGGCCATTCGCGAACCACAGGCCCCAAACCGGCACTCGTCCTCGCACCCCGGACTCACTGCCTTTCTGGTCTTCATCAGCTTCAACCTGCACATACTGTGCGACCTCATCGGCGCCCGCGGCCCCGACGGCGACCAATGGCCCATCCCTTACCTCAAGCCTTTCTCCAACGCGCTGCAACTCACCTGGCACGGCCAATGGGCACTCAACGGCTGGCAGAACTTTTTGATCACAGGCCTTTTCCTTGTAACCACATTCTGGATCGCCTGGAAGTATGCTGCTTCCCCTCTGGAACTTGTATCTCAGCCTGCCAACCAGGCCCTGGCTCGAACGCTTCGTCAACGCTTCCGGCCATAAGTTATGTCCCAAAGACCGGTCCGCTTCAGTCACGCAAACCTAAGAATCTGCTAAGAATTGGACTAAGCGCACCTAAATGGAGCTTGTCCGCAAAAAAGTGTTTGCCCTTTAATCTGAGTCGGTTAGAATGCACCAGCCACTTCCCGATGGACCCTCGAAAGCTATCTGTACAAGAGCTGGTGTCGTATTGTCTCGACTCGCAAGATGAAGCTGCTTGGACTGAGTTTGTGCGCCGGTTCCAACCTCATATTGCAAGAGTAGTCTATAAGTGTCTCTCACGGCGTATAGGCCCAAATTGGGCCCTTGTGGATGATCTGGTTCAGGAAACGCTTTTCAAACTTTGCGCCAATAATTATAAGGCCTTGCGGGAGTTCAGCTTTAGGGATGATCACGGCTTTTTCGGCTTCTTAAAAGTTGTGGCTTCTCGTTTAGTTGAAGATTATTTCCGCGGATCGCACAGCCAGAAGCGCGGAAGCGGGCGCGAAGAGGAAGATATTGAAGAAGTTAGGACAAACTCTTCTTTCCAGCCCCGTTCGCTCCAGCCTCCGGAGAGTACCGTCCTGATGGGGCAAATTGATCGGTGTCTCGGGAAGCTGGCCACGGAACCAAACTTCAATCGCGACTATTCCATCTTCTGGCTTTACTATCGTGACGGTCTCACCGCCAAGGCGATTTCTCAGCGTCCCAATATCACGTTAGGAACAAAGGGAGTTGAAAGCACACTGCTGCGGCTCACCCGCTACGTCAAGGAGTGCCTCACAACTCCTCCGCCCTCACCTAGAAAGAAGGCTTCTGGCGGATAGCCCCTTGATTTGGCATATACTTTTGTCCGATTACAAAGTTTGCAAGCTGGGCTCGAGAAAGAAATTTCGAAACGAGATTTTTGTCTTGAACGGCATTTGTTGATGGAAATAAGTCCAAAGCGGATTTCCCCACCCGGAAAAACGCGTTTTCGGACTGTAAACCAGTTTTCCTAAAGGGCCATGAGTCATAAGTACGCACGGTTGCACGGGGCAATGAAATGAAAGGAAAGACTGCCAGAATTACGTTTATATAAGGGAGATGTGGGACCAGTGACTGAACAATCTGAGCATTTGAGCAGTGCTCAAATTGAAAACTACGGGAATCGAACTTCCGGTGCGGGACCGGATGCGATCCAGGGCGACGAGCGTCAGCGCGTCGATTATCAGAGCAGCGATGATCTGAGCATTAACGATCAAAGCGTGGACGATCAAAGCGTTGAAGCCCACTTGGCCGACTGCGCTTCCTGCCGCAACCGCGTGCTCGATTTTCACCGTCACCGCTTCGCGCTGCTGCCCGAGCCAGCGCCGGCGGACGCCACGTTCTCCGGTCCATGGTTGACGGATTCTAAATCCGGAGACGAAAGGCCCATAGCCTCAGCTCTCGCGGACTCGAAATTCGCGAACTCAAAGTACCCGGCGGATCCCCAGGTGAGAACGGCTCCCACCCCGGAATGCCCCAGCGACGACGCCCTTCGCCAGCTCGCAGCCGGCCTTACCCCGGACACTCTCGCCGCCCAGCTCACCCAGCACGCCGCCACCTGCGACCACTGTGGCCCCCTGCTCCGGACTTTTACTGAAGACTTCTCTGACGATTTCACTCCGGAAGAGCATGCAGCCCTGGCCAACCTGCAAAGCTCATCAGCTAAGTGGCAGAAAACCACTGCTCGAAAGATGATGGAAGCCGGAGGCGTGCAGGGCACCCCTGCACGGGCGACTAATGGATTCGCAAAGCCAACCGTCGAGCACAAACCCTTCTTCTGGAAATGGGTGTTGGTTCCCGCCATCGCTGCCGCCGTCGCCGTGGCCGCGATTACCTTCCCCGTCTATTACGCGAGGGCCACACCGGAAAAAGTAGAGAAACTCCTGGCTCAGGCCTATACGGAACAGCGGACAACGGAGATGCGCTGGCCCGGAGCAGCGTGGGGCGAACCGAAAGAAACTCTGGGCCCAGCCACTTTGAACCAACCACGAACTCTTCTCGCTGCGAAAGACGCAATTCAACAGCAAACTCAAGAAACTCTCAGAAGAACAGAATGGCTCCATTTACAGGCCCAAAGCGAGATTCTGGGCGGGATGCCATCAAAACAATTAATCGAGGATTTAACCAAAGCCACGCAATCTCAGCCAGCCTCGCAGTCCCTACTGTTTGATTTGGCTATAGCAAACTTCCGCATGGGTGAAGCTACAAACGACCGTAAGTACTATGAGAAATCAAAAGATGTGCTCGACGAAATGTTAGCCTCCTTTCGCAGCTCCGCGGCTTTGTTTGACCGCGCCGTGGTGGAGCAGCGGTTGAATTTGAAGGATGCAGCGATTAAGGATCTCTCGGACTGCCTGGAGAAGGAAACAGATGGAAAATGGAAGGCTGAGATCCAGCAGAAAATTCAGAGACTGAAAGCTTCCGCAGGTCGGTGACCCGGCGCGGCAACTCGACTATAATCGTTCTCCCCCCAAATGAGACCGCGTCTGTGGATAATCGGTATTGGCTGCATTCTTCTATTGGCCGGCCTGGCCTTTGCGGTTCGTCCGCTTCGTGAGTACTGGTTTCTTCTCCGTGCCCATTGGCTTCTTCGTTCAGCGGAAAATGAGAGCAACAGACTTTATGCCGAATACCGGCCCTTCCTCTATCGCTGGGCCGGCGCTCCCTACGGCATGAGCAAGAGGACAGATCCGGGTAACTGCAACGCAGTTCCCGTACGTGAGATCAACCATCTCCTCTGGCAGATAGCCGAAGCGCAAGAAATCATGGGCCCTGGCAGCAGGTCATGGCGTCTGCGAGGACGGGCGTATCTGCTTGCCTGCCAGCCGGAACTGAGCATCGACGAATACAAAAATGCCATCCTGGCCAGCCCTGAAAACGCTGGCTTGCAGCTTGAACTCGGAATGGCCTTCGCCCTAAACGCGGAAGCCAGGAACCCTGTGGCATATGAAAACGCGTTGGAGCATCTCCTGAAAGCCGGCCAGCAATGGAAGAGTGCCGAATCACTGTATGATTCGGCGCTTCTTTTTGAGCAGACGCAGCTTTTTCTTCAGGCACGCGAAAAGTGGATCGAGGCCGCTGCCGCAGAAACAAATGTCCAATGGAAAAAAGATTCGAATCAGCGGTTGGCGGGGAGACGGGATTTTTTATCGGCACACGATCGACAAATAGCCGCTTTATCTTCGCCGGATTCGTACTTAGCTCTCGGCGAAGCGCAACAGCAAGAGGGCGAGGAACTGACGCTCGATGCGGCGACGCGGGAATGGCTGGGTAAAATTGGGCAGTCGTCGGATGCCCAAAAAGCTTCGCAGCACTTGGGCGTTCTGCTGCTCAGAGATCATCATGACAAGTGGCTTCTGGATTTGCTGAAGGCAAAACCCTCCTTCCAGTTCCAGAGCGCCTTGGCTGATCTCGCCCGGGCGGTTCGCCTGAATCTGAAAGGAGAGTACAGCCACGCCAGGCAGGCTGCACGCTTGGCACAAAAGAATTTTGCGGCATCCGGTAACCGCGCCGGTGTGCTCCGTGCCCAACTTGAAATCGTTTATTCCCTTGATCGCCGGGAGGACGCCAAGGCTTGCCTCGTGGCCTTGGCAAATCTGGAAACCGAGGCTAATCAAAGGAATTACACCTGGATCACGGCTCAGGCAGAGCTCGAAAACCTTAGCTGTCAGGCGCGCCCGCGGTCCCATGATGTGATCGAATCCAGAAAAGCCGCTTATGCCTGGATCCACAACACGGGTTATAGCGGACTGGAACTGCGCGCCTCAGGTTTTATGACGGAGCCTGGCGTGGCAGCAGATTCCAGAAAGATGATTTGGTTCCTGGCACAGCAAGGCATAATGACCTTCTGGTCGACACCCTTGCCCGTCATTCGCGTGTATGCGTTTTATTACACCCTTGCCTATTCCGCGCATAACGCAGGAAACCTTCAGGCTGCCATGGCTGTGTTGCGCGAGGGCACTCTGCTTATGCAGGACACTCTCCTTATGCAAAATTCGGGCCTGAATCTGCTTCGCGGAAGCCTGCTCTACCCTCTGGGAAAATGGCAAATGGAGGCGGGATTCCAAGAGCAAGCCAAAAGCAGCTTTGCCGAAATGGAAGAAGAATTCAATCAGGTAGATGCCGCTGAGATAGCGCCAGTTCGGGTGGAAGGGGACGTCACCTATGCCGAGGCGCTGGTCACGACCGGCCATGCTCACGAGGGTCGCGATCTTCTCCTGCGGCGAACCGCAAACCTGACTTGGCCGTATTCGCACTTGAAACCCAATTTGCGTCGATTGCTCCTTCCCGCGTTAGGTAATGCGTATTTTCACACCGGCGACCGGCAAAATGCCTGCAAAAACTTTCGGCGGCTAATAACTGAGGTCCGGAGCCAGATGACTGGGATGCAAAACCATGCGCAACGTGATGATACCCTGCGGGAGATCGAGCCCTCCTGGCGCGCTCTGACTGCCGTCGAATTGAGTTTGAATCGTCCGGTAGAAGCCCTGGCCGTCTGGGAAACCTTCCGTTCCGGACGCAATCCTAAAAAACGTCCCTTCGCTTTTCCGGACTGTAAATCTGCCTCCTCTCCGCCCAGCTTCGCGCTCCCGCAAAATGGGACTGACCTGGTCTATGCATTTCTGCCTACGGGCCTTTCCGCGTGGTTGCTCCAGGAGGGCAAAGTCGAACAGAGGCAACTCGATGCAAGCCGCGTCAAAGAACTGGCGGCAAGACTGTCGGCGCTGGTCTACAATCCCAGTTCGCCGCTGGAGGACATTTCAAACTTAAGCGTCGAGCTCTATCGTTCGCTGCTGGAGCCGTTCGCGGATAATCTGCCCCGCTCCGGTACATTAATCATCGATCCTGATGGCGAACTTGCCGGCATTCCATGGAGCGTGCTGGAAGAAAAGCCGCATCATCCTCTGGTGGAAAGATTTGCGATCGCGCAGGTGATCGGTATTTTGGATCTGAATACCGGCGGGGAAAAAACCAGAACCGGGCTGGAGCGTGGTCTAATCTTTGAACCTCCTGTTCTTTCCGGAGACTTGGCTTACAAGTACCCTTATCCATCGAATGCTCGCGAGGAAGCAGAGGCCATCAATCATCTGCTGCCAAACTCGCTGCTCGTTCCGGATGATCAGGCAAATTTTCAGACCTTGCAGGCCAAGGCGCCGCGAAAATCGCTATTCCATTTCGCCGGGCACAGCGTTAGTAATGGCGGATTCCCTGCTTTGCTGCTTCCCCAGAGTCGCGCAAGTCCGTCGGAGGCGCAATATGTGACCGCCGAGCAAATTGCGGCTCTGGACCTGCGCCAAATGAAGACTGTCGTTCTCGCCTCATGCTCGTCTGGTGCCGGTGAGCAAGGCGGGATGGTGAATCTGGACAGCTTGGTCCGGGCCTTCCTGGAAACAGGTGCCCACCGCGTCATCGCGGCAGGCTGGGACGTGCGTTCTGCTCCAACGGAAGAGCTCATGATTGCGTTTTATAAACAACTTAAAGACGGCAAATTCCCCGCTGAAGCCCTACGCCAAGCCCAGTTCCAACTCCGGGAGCAGAACCCCCACCCTCACGATTGGGCCGGATTTCAGGTGTTCGGCGAGCCGTGAAACAAAAAATCAGTTAGCGAATAAAGGACGTCTTAAAGGGAAATCCGTGTCAGCGCCGTTTTTTACTTTGATTGCAACACAAACCCAAGAGGGCGAAACAACAAATCGCCCATAGGGGTTATGAGGGGAAGAAGATGGCAAACATTCTATACGTGGCATTTCACGGCCTGGTATGCCTGGTGGATGGGGGCTTCAAAGGCGGCGTCGATCAGGGTTTCAAGGCATATGTGTTACGCGATACAGACAGCGTACACAAACAGATGTATGGCGATTTTCTCGCCGAGCAGGACTTCAGCCCGGCGACAGGCCAGGATTTTCCGGTGCACCTCACGTTCAATGGACTTCAGCAGGGCAACGATGCTTTGAACCAGGATCAAAATCCTGTAGTGGTGAATCTCACCGGCTTCCCTGTTGCCACCAAGCAGAACGCAGTTGCGGTGATCACGCTGCCGCGGCCAAAACAGATCCACAATGTTTTCCGCGGCAAGGTAGGCGCGGGTACCCTGACGGGGGCCGATCTCGGGCGCTTGAATCATCAACCCTCGGTAATCTCACAGGTTCGAATCTTCGAATACAACTTTATTGATGTGGCCAAAGTAAACGTATCGGATGACGACAACAACGGGCATGTTGTGTGGCCATGCCCTCCGCTGGCAGCAACCTCAGAAGGCGATGACATTGCGGTTTTCCATATCTATGATGAACCTCCGCTAACGCTTTCACCCCAAGCCGCCATAGACGCTCACAATATCAAGGAGTTCCAAGACAGCATGGCTTTTTTGGGCGTCGATGTGCAGATCACGAAGCCGGCAAAACCTATAGACGCGGCTACACTGAAGCCTCCCCGCAAGGGAATTATTGACACTGAGGTTGCCCCCTTGGACCAGCGCCACGATATTCTCATTCGATTCATTAATGCTTTCCGCATTGGAGCAGGCGGGGTTTTGGGAGGCGCAGGAGGAACGCAGGTATGTGGTGGTGGAAACGGCTTAGTCGGCTGATAGATATTGGTCGCAGCAGCGAGAAGGAGCTACTCGTGAACCTGCAAGAGATACAAAATACCCTCCAGCCCATCGACGACTTGTGGAACAGCCAGAATGTGGCAGGCGTGGTTCATCTTATGGAGCACATGATGATGCCCGCATTCAGAAGCTGGCATGGCTATGGCTGGCGCGAGGAAGCAACTGGCTTGGTGGTAAGCCCGTTTGTCAGCAACCCGCAAGACCTGGATGCCATAGTAGCGCGAATTGCCGCATCGCTTCCTCCAGAAGTCAAAGTGGAAGGGATTGTCATGCCTCCTTTTCAGGAAATAGGCAGCGGGACACCCAAGGAGTTGCCGGATCCTTTTCACCCGGGGAATGTTGTTATCGGCGATTGCTCTTCCGCACACATTGGAACCATTGGCGGTTTTCTTACGGCTGAAGATGATGACAGCACATGGCTGCTCTCCAATCGTCATGTGCTGACGGAATGCCCGTCCGGTCAGCTTATCGGAGCAAACTTTACTGTGCTGGGATCGGATGTGCGTTCCGTTCCGCCGCAGCCCAAAAACAATATTGTGGATGCAGCCGTGGTGAAGATAGAGAATCCGTCCGAGGTCAATCCGCGTTTTGAAGAGCTTGGTAGAGTGGCACAACCCACTCTCCTTACGATGGCCCGCCTGCAGGAGGGAACGGCAGTCCGAAAACTCGGCAACGTTACAGGGGTGACCTCCGGGAAGCTGGTTTTACACTGCCCAAAGGTAAACGTAGAAGATAAAGCCGGTGTTGTGAGGGAATTTGTTCATCAACTCGCGATCATCCCCAACGGCCAAATTGGGTTGTTTGCCGATGATGGAGATTCCGGATCGTTGATCGTCACCGGCGGCCCCGATGCGGGAGATTCAGGATCCACGATCGCCAGCGACGAGCATGTAATAGGTTTGCTGTTTGCCTCAAGCATCGCGAGCGCGATAGAAATCCCGGTGGGACAGAGCCTCAAGCCGCCTTTCTATCTGGCAAACCGGTGGGACAACGTGATTCAAGAGCTCTCGGCCCCCGAGATTGTCGGCTCGCCTTTGAAGCTTATGTTGAGCAAGAAAGCAGCAGCAACCCATTAGCTGTGCCGTTTCTCAGACTGAACTTTTGGGTTCGGGAAAATTTCTGATGATTGTCACGGAGGGATGAACATGGCAAAAAAGAGCACGCCACGCAACAGCGGAGATCCGCCGCCGCAGAATGTTTTGTACGTCGTTTTGCACGGCCTGATTTGCCTCGTCGACAAGGGCACGGCAGGATTTACCGGGCATTTGCTCGATAGGAGCAATGACCCGTTTATTCAGCACGTCTATAAGGCTGGCGATTTTGGGAAAGAAAAGGACCTTGATAGGTTTGAGGCCTTGACACTCAACGGCGTGGACACGGGCAGCGCGAAATTATCTCCGACGATGAATCCAATTCTGAAAAATCCCAATCCCCAGGATCAAACGTTTTTTGCGCGGAACACGATTAGTCTCGTACGTCCGAATTCAATTCTTCATTTTGTCTGCGGTGATCCAGAAGCTAACCTCAAAGACAACGACGAACTTATAAAAAAGCAACCACTGATTTCCGGGATACGGGTCTTTCAATACTCTTTTAAAAACTATAATGATGTGAATGTATCCGGAGATAAATCATTCTCCTGGAAATGCCCTAACGCGGCGACGGCAGTCTTCCATCTCTACAACGAACCGGAAGTTGATCCTGGAGGGGTTCGCTCACTTCGGCATAGCTTGAGTGAATTCAACGACAGTGTGGGGTTCATGCAGGAAACGAGCAAGGTGGAGTTGAAAAATGCGATCGTGAAAGCGGTGCCCGGGGATCAACGGCCGCCCGGGCTGCCACCCGAACAAGTTTCCGCATTGTCTGTTCGCGACAGAGTTGCGGCAATCGTCAAAAAACAGCAACGCAGAACACCCCTCAAGAAAGAAGAAGAGTTTCTTCTAATTCACGGAAAGGATGATCGGGGCGGAGCCGGTGGCACACAGGTGTGCGGCGGGATCAATGGATAATCGTTCACCGTCTCTGGTCGTCGATTTGTGTAATCACGGCATTCGGACCTAACGGATTTGGCCGCTCAGGATGTTTGCGGTATCCTCCTTCTTCGCTTTATCGGAGGATACCGTGCCTTCATTTTTCCGCTGTTTAGCATTGGCCATGCTGTCCCTGCAAGTTTTGTCTCAAGCGCAGAAGCAGTCCGTCCCAAAGCCACATACAAATACTCCAACTACCAAACCATCTGCGCGGCCGCAAGGTTCATCTCTCTTGTCTGTACCGCCCACCCTCCTCTCCGCCCTTCACTGGCGCTCCATTGGCCCCTATCGTGGCGGACGCACCCGCGGCGTCGCTGGCGTGCCCAGCCAGCCGAACGTCTTTTACATTGGCGTGTGCAATGGCGGGGTGTGGAAGACCAACGATTACGGTCGCACATGGCAGCCGATATTTGACGACCAGCCTACCGGCTCCATCGGCGCGATTGCCGTAGCCGCGTCGGACCCGAACGTGGTCTATGTCGGCAGCGGTGAAGGGCTGCATCGGCCGGACTTGTCGGTTGGCGACGGCATTTACAAATCGACCGACGCGGGCAAGACCTGGACGCACCTTGGCCTGCGCGATGGCCAGCAGATTCCGCAGCTCGCCGTCGACCCGCGCGATCCTAACAAAGTCTTTGCCGCGGTGGCGGGGCATCCATACGGCCCGAATAAGGAGCGCGGCGTTTATCGCTCAACCGATGGCGGCCAGAATTTCCAGAAGGTGCTGCCGACTGCCGACGATGAAAACATCGGCGCCTCAGACGTCCTGATTGATCCCAGCAACCCTGAAATCGTTTACGCCACGCTCTGGGAAGCGCGTGAAGGTCCCTGGGAAAACGGCGCGTGGAACGGCGCTGGCGGCGGCATCTTCAAGTCGACTGACGGCGGCCTGACCTTTACGCAACTCACCGGCGGCCTGCCCAAAGACATTATCCAGGTGCATATCGCCATTGCGGAAAGCAATCCTAAGCGCCTGATCGCTTCTGTTGCGTCCAAGCCAAACAGCGTCGGGCTCTATCGCTCAGACGATACCGGCGCCACCTGGGCGCAGATCACCCCGGACACGCGTCCGGCGGGCAGAATCGGTGGCGGTGATCTTTCTGTGCCGCGATTCAATCCCAAAGATGCTGACATGGTCATCGTCACGAGCACGGTCACCTGGAAATCGACCGACGGCGGCAAGACCTGGACAGGCTTCCGCGGCGCTCCAGGCGGCGACGACTACCAGAATCTCTGGATCAATCCCAACAATCCCCAGATCATTGCGATCGTCAGCGACCAGGGCGCCATCGTCACCGTAAACGGCGGCGAGACTTGGAGCTCATGGTACAACCAGCCCACGGCGCAGATGTACCACGTGAATGCTGACAATGCTTTCCCTTATCGCCTATGCAGCGGCCAGCAGGAAAGCGGTTCTGCATGCATCTCCAGCCGTGGCAACGATGGCGAGATCACCTTCCGCGACTGGCATCCCGTGGCGGCGGAAGAATATGGTTACGTCGTCCCTGATCCGCTCGATCCCGATATTGTCTATGGCGGAAAGCTCTCGCGTTATGATCGTCGCACCAACCAGGCGCAGAACGTTGCGCCCAAACCTTTCCGCGCTCCGGACTATCGTGTGTTGCGCACTGAGCCTATCGTTTTCTCCCCGCTGAACCCGCACATTCTTTATTTCGCCACCAACACTTTGTGGAAGACAATGAACGGCGGCCAGAGCTGGCAGCAGATATCGCCCGACCTCACGCGCCCGACGTTTGAAGTCCCCGCAAGCGTCGGCAAATATCGCACGGAAGAAACGGCCAAGCCCACGCCGCGCGGCGTTATTTATGCTGTTGCGCCTTCGCCGCTCGATATCAACCGTATATGGGCCGGCACAGACGACGGCCGCATCCATCTCACCATTAACGGCGGCGCAAAGTGGAATGAAGTCACTCCGCCAAACATGACTGCGTTCCAAAAAGTCTCGATCATTGAAGCCAGCCACTTTGACGCGCAGACCGCATACGCGGCCATCAACACGCTGCGTCTCGACGATCTGCGCCCGCACATTCTGCGCACGCGCGACTCCGGCAAGACCTGGACTGAAACTGTCAACGGTATTCCCGCGAATGAAAACGTGAATGCCGTGCGTGAAGATCCTGTGCGACGGGGCATGCTCTTCGCCTCCACAGAGCGCGCGGTCTACGTTTCGTTTGATGATGGCGATCACTGGCAATCGCTGCGGCTCAACATGGCCGCAAGTTCAGTGCGTGACGTAATCATCAAGGACGACGATCTGGTGGCTGCCACGCATGGCCGTGGCTTCTGGATTCTGGATGACATCACGCCGCTGCGCCAGTTCGATCAGAAAGTTACGTCGGCAGACGCATTTCTTTTCAAGCCGCAAACAGCCACGCGCGTACGCTGGAACATGAATACTGATACACCTCTGCCGCCTGACTTCCCTGCCGGTGAAAACCCGCCGGATGGCGCCGTGATCGATTACTACCTGCAATCGGCATCTTCCAGCCCGGTAACGATTGAGATCAAAGACAGCGGCGGCAAGACTGTTCGCAAATATTCCAGCGCGGATAAGCCTGATCCGGTTGATCCCATGCTTGCTATTCCCACGTATTGGGTGCGTCCGCCGCAAACGCTTTCCGCCGCGGCCGGCATGCATCGCTTTCTGTGGGATATGCATTATCCCAATGTGCCCGGCGTTGAGGCTGAATATCCCATCGCGGCAATTCCTCACAACACCGCTCCGCAGCCAAGCGGCCCGTGGGCTTTGCCCGGTCAGTACACTGTAGTGTTAACGGCGAACGGCAAGAGCTATTCGCAGCCGCTGACCATCAAGATGGACCCGCGCGTCAAGACTTCGCTGGCCGGTTTGCAACAGCAATTCAAGCTGTCCAACGATCTCTACACGCAATTGCTCACGCTCTCTCCTGCCGCAGAGCAAGCTGGCGCATTACGCAAGCAATTGAAAGACCTGCAACCGAAAGCCACAGGCGAAGCCCAGGCTGCCATCAAGGCTTTCGATCAGAAACTGCAAACTCTTGCCGGCGGCGCAACCCGCCGACCCGGCGCAGGTACGGAACCGCCGACTCTTGGTGGTCTAAAAACAAAGTTCCTTACGCTCTTCGGTGTCTTTCAGGAAGCTGACGTTGCTCCCAGCACGCAGGCCGCGGCCGCAGTTGCCGATCTGCAAAAGCAACTGCCGCCGCTCATGCAGCGCTGGATCGCCGTGAAAGCGCAAGATCTGCCCGCGCTAAACAAGCAACTGAAAGATGCAAACCTGCCGGAGGTGAAAGTCGAGAGCGCTTTGGAGCTGCCGGCGCGAGCGACTGTGTCATCAAAAGATGAAGATTAGCGAGAAGAAAAGCGGCTGGCTGAGCGATTGACACGGTTCTCCGCTGTGAGTAGTCTTCGATTTGAGCCGGAGTCTCTGATGAAAACCAGATTTATCGTTTTTGCTGTTGCCGTTGTGTGTCTGACCCGTCCCCTGCTCGCGGACGAAGGCCATCATCATCTTGGTCCCGATGAAAAAGTAGGAAGCGTTTCTTTTCCCACTTCCTGTGCCGCCACTGTGCAGAAGCCATTTGAACGCGGGGTGGCTCTGATGCACTCGTTTGAATATGAAATGGCGGAAAACCAGTTTAAGGAAGTGGCCAAACAGGACCCCGGCTGCGCCATGGCGTATTGGGGCCAAGCCCTGAGCCTGTATCACCAGCTCTGGAGCCGTCCCACAAATGCCGATCTCAAGCGCGGCAATGATCTTTTGGCCCATGCAGCTGGGCTCAAGCCTAAAACCGCGCGCGAACGCGAATACATCAGCGCGCTGGCCGTCTTCTACCACGATGCGGAGAAGATCGACCACCACGAACGGGCCAACGCTTATTCCGCTGCCATGGAGAAGGTCTATCGCAACAATCTCACAGACCGTGAAGCTGCGGTGTTTTACGCACTGTCATTGCTCGGCTCAGGACCTGAAGAGGATCCAACGCAAGCCAATCACAGAAAGGCCGTGGCTATTCTCAATAAACTCTTTGAGCAGGATCCCGGCCATCCCGGCATCGCGCATTACATTATTCACGCCTGTGACAATCCGCAGATGGCAAGCCTTGGCCTGGCTGCGGCACGCAAGTATGCCAGCATCGCGCCGGCTTCGGCGCATGCCGTACACATGCCATCGCACATCTTTGCCCGCCTGGGTCTATGGCAGGATGACGTTCAGTCGAATGAAGCTGCGTTGCGTGTGGCGGACAGCATGGGCGCTATGCATCTCCACGTAATGCATCATAAAATGCACTCGCTCGATTTCCTGGAATACGCATATCTGCAGACCGGCAATGATCAAAAAGCCAAGGCTGAATGGGACGAACTGCAGACAATCCGCAAGCCGGACGTAGAAGCAGAATTCCAAGACTATTACGACGCAATGAAGGCAGGTTTCGCGGCGCGATATACGCTGGAGCGTCGCCAGTGGCAGGAGGCGCTCGCGCTTCAACCAGTCGCGGATGAGCGTCCTTTTGTGCAGGCACTTACTTATTGGGCACATGCGGTAGCTGCCGGGCATCTTCGCGATGCAGCCGCGGCCCAAACCGCCGCAGACCAATTCAGCGCCATGGTTGAAGCGACGAAAAAATCAGACAAAGCGCATGAAGCCAAATACATGGCAAATAATCAAAATGAAACACAGGCATGGCTGGCCTTTGCTCAGGGCAAGAACGACGATGCTTTGCGCCTGCTACGCGCCGTGGCGGATAAGCAGGACAAAGTCGGCAAAGGTGAAACCGAAACTCCCGCTCGCGAGATGCTGGCTGACATGCTGCTGGAAATGAATCGTCCGCAGGACGCGCTGGTTGAATACGAGATCGCGCTCAAGACTGATCCCAACCGCTTCAACGGTCTTTACGGCGCGGCCCGCGCTGCCGAGATGACCCAGCAGAAAGAGAAAGCTTCAGCCTATTACGCGCAGTTGATCAGGAATTGTCAGGGATCCAGTTCCGACCGCGAGGAATTGGCAAAAGCCAAAACGCTGGTGGCGGAAAAGTGATCCGGCTTAAAACGGAAACAGAATTCCCTTGTCCTTAAGTTTCTCGAATTTATTGGCAGAGAAGGTGTAAAGCCGTGCTGCCTTGCTTCCGGTCTTGCGGTTACGATTCAATTAACGCGGGAGAAGACAGCATAGCGGCGTTAGGGAACACTTTTGCCGTCTCATATAGGAGGCTGCCAGACTGCAGGTTCGTGGCGACGAAATGTTGCATCTCGTCCGTTAACTGATATTTCAGGCGCAAATCAAGAAGGAGCGCCTTTGCAGCAAAGGTATCGATACTGTGCCGGATCGCATCCTCAGCAAAACCAAGCCGTTTGTAGCGGATTGCTTCGATGGCACCGGCATCAAGAAATAACCCTGTTCGCATGTCCAGGGCAATGGCATTGCAATTCAAGTTAAAGCTGCGCAGCATGTTTTCCAGAGAACGGGGCGCGTCTGTTTTTTTCAGGCCGATGGTTTCTTCCAGACGCCACACGTCCCAATCGGGAGAACCTGGCCGGCTCAAGATGTATCCGCCGTGACGATTTCGCCGGCCAAAGCCCATGAGAACTTCATCAAACACCTCACGGCTTATGTTGGCGACAGCAATATCAAAGTCACGTGGATCGCCCGGGCCCTCGCCTTCATAATGGGCGGCTATTGCGTCACGCAACGCGCCAGCAACGATAAATACCTGTGCGCCGTGTTTGAAAAACTCATAAAGAGCATCGGCGCGGAGGTCTGCATTGATGGCCGCAAGAGCCGCGTTCCGGACAGGATTTAAGCGAATCTGCTTCATGAGGCTGTCTTTGTCTTCAGTCTATCGTAAAATTCGCAGGTAGCAAGAGCATTCAAGCACGGCCCGATCCAATCTTCGAGATGAAAAACGCAACGCTCTACTTCCATTATCCATGTTTTGACGGTCTGGTTTCCGGGGTGCTGGCCTGGGAATTCCTGGAGACACAAGAAAAATGGCGCGTGACCGAGTTCGTCCCCGCGAACTACAAGCTGCGTGATCGCTGGCTCATGGACAAGCTACGGAAGCCGTGCGCGATCGTCGACTTCCTTTACCACCCGCATGCGGATTTCTGGGCAGACCACCATCAAACTTCCATGTTAACTGCGAAAGCGGAAGCCGAATTTCAAAGGCGAAAAGGTAAAGCATGCTTGCTTTTTGATGATGAAGCGCCTTCATGTGCCAGTCTTCTCTATCGCCACCTGAAACGGTTTCTAACTCACAAGCCACATTTCCGTGAGATGGTTCGCTGGGCGGAAAAAATTGATTCGGCTTCGTACTCATCTGTGGAAGAAGCGATTTTGGGCGACGCACCCGCGCTCAGAATCAACCGCTCACTTCTGCTGGAGGAAGAAGAGAATGGCCCCGGCTACGCTTACTTCGTCATGCAACAGATGCGAGCCCATGATCTCAATCATGTCGCCGATCTGCGTGAAGTGGTACAGCGGGAAAAAAAGGCGCGGCGCACTCTTGAACGGGGGCTTAAAAAAGCGCAACGAGCGGCGCAGATGAGGCCAGGCCAAGTGGTGGTAATGGACATAAAAAAGAACCGCAATCAGATGGTCAGTCGGTACGCACCTTACTATGCGGAGCCAAAGGCGCGTTATTCCATTGGTATTGTCCGATCACCTGACAGCATCGGCATCACTGCAATGCGCAATCCCTGGCGCAACTTTAAGAGCGTAGCCCTGGGCCGGGTCTTTGAAAAGTTTGGCGGCGGCGGGCACCGCCGAGTGGGGGCGGTACGTTTGGCGCCCGAAGAGAGCGAAAGAGTAAAAGATGTGGTAGAGTCTTTGCTTTCCAAGATGCAGCAGCCTGCGCGATAGGGACGCCAGCGCATGATCGACAAATTCAATTTCTACGATATCTACGGCTATTTTCTCCCCGGAGCAGCCATCGTGCTGTTGTTCTGGCTGCCTTTCGGCTTGGTGCAAGGTAAATGGCCAGACTCCGGTCTGGGTTCTGCAGCCATTGGCATAGCTGTGGCGTACTTTATCGGTCATCTTCTGCAAATCATCTGCACCAAGCTCGTTCCTTCATCTGTGGAAAAAGGCAAAGATGGGCACGACAGATATCCTTCTGATGTGGTGATCGACCAGGGCAATGAGCGTCTCACGACGGAACTGAAGACCAATTTGGAAGAAGTGGTCAGAAAAAGATTCAAACTCGAGATAGGCGTGGACAAGCCGGAAAGCAAGGCCCTTGACCGGGTGCGACGAGACGCATTTTACTGCGCTCGCCACGTGCTGATAAAAGCCAAAGAAGTCAGCTACGGCGAGCAATTTGAAGGACTCTACACATTGATGCGCGGCCTGAGCGCGGCATTTGCGCTGGGCGCCGCCAATTTTTGCGGTTGGTCGCTGAGTCTTCTGCATGGAAAAGTGCTGGATTACGTCGTAATCGTGGTCATCACAGCTAGTCTCCTGGCGGCCGCCAACATCAACGTACGCAAAGACATTTCACTATCGCTGGAGTGGTGGAGTGCATTTCTTTTGATCCTGATCAGCATGGGAGCGGGATACGGCATGGGCCGCCACAACGAAGTCTCTATTTTTAAGGCAGAGGAGCTGGCGGCGTGCGCGTTGTTCGCACTGATTGCCTGCGTTCGTACCTATGGCGCATACAAAAGCTTCAGCTTTCACTTTGCCATAACCATTTGGCGGGATTTCTATGCCTCATGCGGTGGAGAACAACCACCGGCAAACAAGGCTGACAATCAAAAAGATTGAGACACTTTCACCATGAACGAGACCGCTCAAAATAAGGAAGCGAAACCACCGAAGCGCACCCTGGGATCGATGCTGCGAATAGCTTTGCTGATTGCGAGCGTCGTAATCACCATAGTCGTTGTCGTGTACTGTGTTGAACGCGGCCATGACGATAAGGAACCATTCGAGAAAAGCGAGAAAGAGAAACCGGAAATACCTGAAACCCCTGAGGCAGCCAAAGAGAAAGCGTGGCGTTTTATAGTCTCTGGTGACTCCCGTAATTGTGGCGATATTGTGGTGCCCGCCATCGCGGCGCATAGCACAAAAAACGAACAGCCTGCGTTTTACTGGCATCTGGGCGATCTGCGCTATATCTATGAGGTGGATGAAGACATAGCCTACGCTTTGGATAACCCTGATGGACCCAAAATGTCCTGCAAGAATTATCTCAAGAAGGTATGGCCAGATTTTGTCGAGCACCAGATCTATGCCTTCGACAAGCTACCGTTTTACCTGGGTATTGGCAACCACGAGGTGGTACCGCCAAAGGGCTTTCCACCTGGAAGCCCTCAAAGCATTCAACCAGATACGAACAGCGCGCAGTTCACGTCCTTTTTTTCCGACTGGCTGCTGCCGCCGGCAGTAAAGGCGCAGCGGGTGAAAGACCATGATTGCGACAAAACACCGACCTCTTCTTGTGTGATCTCCGCCCGCAACTACTATCACTGGATCCAAGGGAAGGTGGATTTTATTTATCTCGACAATGCTTCCAATATCTTTGGACAAGAGCAGTTGGATTGGTTCAAAGCGACCATCAAAAGAGCCCGGAAGAACCACGACTTGCACACAGTGATCGTAGGGATGCATGAAGCACTGCCGAATAGCATTTCCAGCGATCATGCGATGTGCGACGAAGGCAAGAAAAACGACCCGACTTATCCGTACGACAAGAGCTGCCATGAGGGCAGCGAAGTGTACAAGTTGCTGCTGGACTTCCAGAATGACTTTCCGGACCGGCAGGTTTATGTGCTGGCCAGCCATTCGCATTATGTAATGGATGGCATCTTTAAAACGGAAAAAATTGCTCCAGCGGATCGTTTGCATGGCTGGATTGCAGGCACTGCAGGCGCAGTGCGCTACAAATTGGCCGACAATTCTGACCGGGCCAACTACGCGAAGACCAATGTGTATGGTTATCTGGTAGGAACAGTGGACAGCAAAGGAAATGTTCGCTTTGATTTTCAAAAGCTGAGCGAATCAGACGTGCCGCCGGAAGCCCGCCAGCGCTATCAACCAGCTTTTGTAAATTGGTGCTTCGCCCGTAACTCTCAGGTTACTGAGAAAGAGCCTTCCGGAGCAGCCAAGCCAACACCTACACCCGCTTACCCCACGACAAGCGGTTGCAACAAAACTTCGACTGAAGACTTATCGGGAAAATAACCCGCGATTGGCGTTCAAGCCAGATCTCCGGTTCCAATCAGCTTCTTGGCTTTCCTGAACACATCCAGAAACATCTTTTGCGTAAGCTTGCCGGTCAGCGTGTTTTGCAGTGAAGGATGATACGAGCAAAGCAGCGTGCAGCCGTTCGGCAATTTGTACGTCTCGCCGTGGCCAAAGAGAATCCCGCTTTTTGATTTCAACTCCCCTCGGCGCTTCAGGTAATTCAGGTAAGCATCAAACGCAATCTTCCCCAGGACCACCACGACTTTTACGTTGGTCAGCGCGGCAAATTCACGATCGAGAAATGGAGCGCAATTTCCAATCTCTTCCGGTGAAGGTTTGTTTTCCGGCGGGGCACAGCGCACAGCAGCCGTGATGTAGGCATCGATTAGTTGGAGTCCATCTCCGCGACGAAAAGCCGTCGGCTGGGAAGCAAATCCTGCTTTGTACAGGATGGGATACATAAAGTTCCCGGAACCGTCGCCGGTAAAAGGGCGGCCCGTGCGGTTTGATCCGTGGGCTCCCGGCGCGAGACCAAGAATCAGCAGGCGCGCGTTAGGATCTCCAAAGCCAGGTACAGGTTTGGCCCAGTAGTCCCAGTCAAGGTAAGCTCGGCGTTTGATCTCCCCCACTTTGCGGCAGTGCGCAATTAGCCGCGGACAGCGCATGCACGCAATGATCTCCTCATTGAGCGCTGCAAGGCCTACGGAAAAGGAATCAGCTTCTGCTGGAGTGCTCTGGCTTGAATTGCGGGGCATTTACTAAAGTTTATCAGCGCACCAGCTCAGCATGGCGATGATCTCGCTGCATCAGGGAGGCCAGAGCGTCCAGGAAAGCTTCAGGACCATCCAACGGATTCACGTGAAGCTCAGATTCGTCTTCATCCCTCTGGTCATAAGGATCAAGCACCACGGAAGGAACGTGCTTGCTATGCCCTTCAGAGCACACGCGCCGTCGATCCAGCAGGGGCACGGAATTAGCAATCACAATGGCGCAGACGTGGCGTAAGCGAAGAATTTTTAGAGCTGCCTCAACCGTGGAGACCGGTATCACCCCGTATCCGGCATGCGCCAAAACGGCGTTTCGGATGGGAGCCAACACCCTCTCTGCGGAGATAGAAAGGACTGATGGACGCATAGTTTTGTCCCGTCGACTAACTCTTGCCTTTTTCCGTTCTGGTTTGTCCCAAGTATTGCCCTCAAATTAGGGCGAAAGCAAGTAAAAAAAACCTTAATTTTTATCAAGATCGTTCCATCGCCCTGGTTTGGAACTGCACACCTTCTGCAACAAGGATCCTCATTCCTCTTTCGATTGGTGCGCTTTGGCGTTCCGGCGGATAATAAGTAACGCTCAAGATGCACAACGGCTTTCAATTCCGTGATCTGGCTGACCTTTTTGCCAAGGCCAATGAAGAAAAGTCCGGCGATCAACTGGCCGGGCTGGCGGCCCAATCTGAGCAGGGGCGCGTGGCGGCCAAGTTTGCTTTGGCCGATGTGCCGCTTCAGCAAATTGTCGATAACCCATTCATCCCGCCCGAGCAGGATGACGTGACGCGCCTGATCCTTGAAACCCACGATCAGCACAATTTCTCCGCCATCAAGAGCATGACGGTTGGCGAGTTTCGCGAGTTCATCCTCAGCGACGAAACTGATGAAACCGCACTGAAGGCGCTGCACTGGGCCGTTACACCGGAAATTGCCGCCGCCGTAACCAAGCTGATGAGCAACAAAGATCTTGTGCTGGCCGCGAACAAGATTCGCGTGGTCACACGCTGCCGCAATACCATGGGCCAGCGCGGCGTCCTTGGCATTCGGCTGCAGCCCAATCATCCGGCGGATGACGCAGCGGGAATCCTGCTTTCGACATTTGACGGCCTGCTCTATGGCTGCGGCGATGCCGTGATTGGGGTGAATCCCGCGACTGAATCCGTTGAAAGCGTAAGCGCGATTTTGCATGCGCTCAATCGGCTGATTGACGTCTATAAAATTCCCACGCAAGCCTGCTGCCTCGCCCACATCTCTACGCAGCTCAAGGCCATGGAGAGCGGAGCGCCGCTGGACTTGTTGTTTCAGTCTGTGGCAGGAACGCAGAAAGCGAATGAGAGTTTTGGCATCACGCTGAACATGCTGCGGGAAGGGCGAGAAAGAGTTCAGGAACATCATACAAAGCGAGAAATCTCCCCACTGACGAACACTGAGAACACTGATCGGATGGTTAGCCAAGAGCAAACAGCCAAAAGCCAAGATCCCTACGCTAATTGCCAAATGCCAGTTGCTAATTGCATGTATTTTGAAACCGGCCAGGGCAGCGCGCTTTCTGCCGACGCGCACCACGGCGTCGATCAACTCACCTTGGAAGCGCGCGCATACGGCGTGGCCCGCGTCTTTGAGCCTTTTTTAGTCAACAGCGTGGTGGGTTTTATCGGTCCGGAATATCTTTATGACGAGCGCCAGATCGTTCGCGCCGGGCTGGAAGACCATTTCATGGGTAAACTTCTTGGCCTGCCCATGGGTTGCGACGTCTGTTATACGAACCACGCCGCCGCTGACCAGAACTCGGCGGACAATCTGCTCATGCTGCTAACTGCCGCCGGCTGCAATTACTTTATGGGCGTTCCCTGCTCAGACGACGTGATGCTGAACTATCAATCCACCAGCTTTCATGACGCACTGGCAGTCCGTCGCCTGTTCAATCTGCGGCCCGCGCCGGAGTTCGCTGCCTGGCTTCATGAGATGGGTCTTTATAAAGAAGGCGAACCGACCAGGATTGAGAGCGGGGCAAGGAAGCAACTTGCAGCTGGCCTGGAGAAAGCCATGAAATGAGATTTGGTAAATGCCTCACCTCAGCCATTTCGCCCTGGGTAGCTCTTCCTTGATTTCCACGCCGCTCGTTTGCCGTCGCATCATCTGTTCTGCTAAGTCGATAATCCGCAACGCTGCCGCTTCCGTGCTCACGCCCCGGGCATGAATGTTCGAAATCAGATTGCGGTTGGCATCATTGTGGTCTGCACGTGGCTGGTAGACCATGTAGGCGGAAAGGCTCTCTGCAGTCGCTAACCCTGGACGTTCGCCAATGAGCAATATAACCACCTTCGGCTGAAGCAGCTCGCCTAAATCATTCATCAATCCCACGCGGCAATACTTTACGGCGAAGGGCTGGCCCAGCGTCCACCCGCATAGTCGGGCTTTTTCAGCAAGGAGAGGAAGCAATGCCGGGACCTGAGAAGAAACGGCCGTCACGGAAAGCCCGTCGCCAATCACAATTTGCAAATCGGCATTGCGCGCACAATGCGCTAAAAGTAACCTCTGCGCGTCTTCATTGAGACGTCGGCCCAAATCAGGACGGCGCAAGTATTCGTCCTTGGAAGCCGCCATGGTCGAGATGCTGAAAAGTTTCCATCGCTGCACAAACTCGGTGCTGAGATCTTTTTCCAGCTCAAATTCAGCGCGGACGGCATCGCGCGCAGCGGCGTGGTCCTGGCGCAACTGCAACTGCGTGGCGGTGCGATAAGCCGCTCCTGTCCGGTCGGCCAGAACGCGCGCCGGTGTGCGCGACCGGATCTTTTCAATCAGATCCGGCCATATACTAAGACCAGAATTTTCGTCATCGGCCATGCGACTAACAAGTGTATTTCAGCCGGAATTAAAAATCGCATAGAAAGGCGAGCTTCGTGAAAGTAATTCTCTTCGGCGCAACGGGCATGGTCGGCCAGGGCGTCTTGCGCGAATGCCTGCTGGCAGGCGATGTAGACAGCGTTCTTGCTGTTGGCCGCACCTCGACCGGGCAGCAACACGCGAAACTGCAAGAAATTGTCCGGTCAAACTTATTTGATCTCTCCCCTATCGAAGGCCGGATTTCCGGCTTTGACGCATGCTTTTTCTGCCTGGGCGTTTCTGCCGCGGGAATGAGCGAGCAGGACTATCGTCGCCTGACTTACGATCTGACGATTTCGGTTGCTACAACGCTTGTCCGGCTCAATCCTGCAATGACGTTTGTTTATGTCTCAGGCACTGGAACTGACAGCAGCGAGAGCAGCCGCATGATGTGGGCGCGGATAAAAGGCAAGACCGAAAATGATCTGCTGAAGATGCCGTTTCGCGCTGCGTATATGTTCCGTCCCGGATATATCCAGCCGCTGCACGGGATTCGCACCAAGACCAAATTGTACGGCGCTTTGTACACGGTGGTGGGACCGCTCTATCCCATATTGAAGCGGCTCCTGCCCAACTACGTGACCACCACCGAGTGCGTAGGACGCGCCATGCTCAATGCCGCCCGGCGCGGTGCGCCGAAACGCTTTCTGGAAAATCAGGACATCAACCAGCTTTGCTGATGAACCCTCGATCGTAAAAGCCCTCTAATTCCTCATCGATCCTGAACTCTTTTCTTAGAAACAATAAATATCCCCTACCTCTTGACGTGACCATATAGTCACGTTACTATTTACTAACATTACAAATATCGAGGAGACTAACAAGCATGAAACTGGAAGATCTAACACTCGACGTTGAGCAGCAAATCGACATCAAAGCGCCCCCGGAAAAGGTGTTTCCCGCAGTGCTGGAGAGGTTCGGAAAGAAAAATACCCGGCCCGATGGCGAATCCTTGAATCTGCAGATAGAAGCCAAACCTGGCGGTCGCTGGTATCGCGACAGAGGCAATGGCATTGGGCACCTTTGGGGCTTTGTCCAGGTCATCAAGCCGCCAACACTGCTGGAGCTGAGCGGCCCAATGTTTATGTCGTACCCGGCGCAGAACCACGTTGAGATCAAGGTGGAAAAAACGGCCGGCGGCAGCCGGGTCACGCTGCGGCACCGAGCGCTCGGCATGATTGATCCTGAACATCGCAAGGGCGTGAGCACGGGATGGGGCCACATGCTCGCCGAACTAAAAAAGGACGCTGAGTAAACCACGTGCCCAAAATGGCTCCAGGCCCGAAGGACAAGCTCGATCCAGTATGGAAAGCGCTGGCCGACCCCACGCGGCGTTCGATTCTCGATCTGCTGCGCGACCGGCCGCTCACCACCACGGAGATTGTGGACGCGTTCCCGCACCTCACGCGCTTTGGCGTGATGAAGCATCTGGACGCGTTGCGTGAAGCCGAACTGGTCCACACGCGCGACGAAGGCCGGCAACGGGTGAACTCATTGAACGTTTTCCCCATTCGCCAGATTTATGAGCGTTGGGTCAGCCCCTTTCAGGAAGTATGGTCAAGCCACCTGCTGGGGATCAAGAAACTTGCTGAACAAGAAGAACCTGAAAGCGGCACTACTTCAAAAAAGAAGAAAAAGAATTAGGCCGCCAAACCTGCAACGCTGACTCGCACCTCAGCGGGTCCTTAACAACAAGTTATTTTAGGAGAAATTGTCATGGCTGAACTGACTGTACAAAATGCAATTGAAAACCATCAGGTTGTTTCCAGCGCAGAGTGGCTTGCCGCGCGCAAGGAACTGCTGCGCAAAGAAAAAGAATTTACCCGGCACCGCGATCAGATAAGCCAGATGCGGCGCGAACTGCCGTGGGCCAGAGTCGAGAAAAACTATGTCTTCGATGGTCCCGAAGGCAAGGAGACTCTGGCTGATCTTTTCGGCAGCAAGAGCCAGCTCATCGTCTATCACTTCATGTTTGGCCCCGGCTGGGAGGAAGGCTGCCCCAGTTGCTCGTTCCTGGGCGACCATTTTGATGGGAGCCTGGTACACCTTGCCAATCGCGACGTAAGTTTTGTTGCGGTTTCGCGCGCGCCTTTGGCCCAGATTGAGGCATTCAAAAAGCGGATGGGCTGGCGCTTCAAGTGGGTCTCGTCCTTCGGGAATGACTTCAACTATGACTATAACGTTTCATTCAAACAAGACGACATCGCGCAACACAAAACGTATTACAACTACCAGATTCAGGACTTCCCGCGTGAAGAAGCTCCGGGAGCCAGCGTGTTTTACAAAAACGCCGGAAACCTCTTCCATACCTATTCAACCTACGGGCGCGGTCTGGACATGCTGGTGGGCGCTTACAACTTTCTCGACATGGCTCCCAAGGGTCGCGACGAGGGCGGCCTGGAGTTCACGATGTCATGGGTGCGCCATCACGATCGTTATCCTGAAGAGAAGGCTGGCGCGGCGCAGAAAGGAGCATCGTCCTGCTGCGGGAATGAGAGTCACCGATGAATAACTCAAGTTGCTGCACTGGCACAGCCAGCACCGCACGCAACACGTCGATCAAGGCGGCGGATGACAGGTCCCATCCGTCGCCGACCAAGCGGCACCGGCTTACCCTGGCAAAGTTTTCTCTGCCCACGCTTATTCTGGTGTTGCTGCCAAAGTGTCCGGCGTGCTTTGCGGCCTACATGGCTCTGGGAATGGGAATCTCTGTATCCGTGGCGTCTGCCTCACTGCTCAGGAACCTGCTTATAGTACTGTGCGTGGCTTCCGTGGTTTGGATCTTCGCCAGCGCTTTCCGCTCGGCGCCGATGAACCGCCTGCATCCAGATAGCCGTCTCTACTAGAGCGGTCTTTTAAACTTAATTCTTTGATTAAGGGGCGTCGGCAAAGACGCCCCCTCTTTCTTGCGCGCAAACAACAGGAAGTCCCCGCCGAACAGACTCCGGCCGTCAAAATCCTGCATGGCGATTTCACCCAGAGATGGAGTACCTCAAAAGATAATATGTATACTAATTAATAAATAAAGACATCCTGGCACGCTCGCCGATTTAAGAGGTCTCTCGTGTGAAGTTCCTTCCCTTCTCTCTCACTTTTAGAGTGTTCCTGCTTTGCTCAATCGCCCTGCAAGCACAAACCGGTCGAAGAGAGAATCCCCAGCTTCTGCAGCGTCCTTCCACGCCTGCAACAGCGAACCTTCCGGCTGAAAAGGCGGCAGCTCCACAACAAATAGAGCTCATGGTACCCGCCGGCACACCGATCCGGATTGCAATCACCAAGCGAGTGCGCATTGCGCGCCGGGGAGCCCCAGTGCGAGGGAAAGTCACCGACACGGTGTACGCGTTTGATCAACCAGTGATTCCCGCTGGCAGTGAGGTCCGTGGGCACGTGTTCCGGGTAGCGCCTATATCAAAATTGCGTCGAACCATGGCTTTCGCAGATGCCGATTTCAGCCCTGCGCACCAGTACACCGTCACGTTTGACACAATCGTCCTTAGAACCGGGCGACGGTTGCCGGTGGTAACCACGGCGACGCCAAGCACGCAGAGTTTGATTCACGTAGCGAGTGAGCCCGCGCGAGCAGCAAGAAAGAAAAACGCTTTAGCAAAAGCCATTGACAGCGCAAAGCAGGAGGCAAAAGACACTTACCATCGGGCCATGGCAGAAATAAAATCACCCAGCAAAATGCATCGCGCCCAGCAATATTTGCTCGCGCAGCTTCCCTATCGGCGACAATATCTGGAACCTGGAACGCGCTTCAACGCCGATCTGGGAAAGCCGCTCGATTTTGGACCGGTAACACGCGCGCCTGAAGAACTGGGCTCCGTAGGCGTGGCATCCGAGACGACACTGCATGCCCGGCTAGCTGCTGAGGTCAGCTCAGCTACAGCAAAGCACGGTACGCCCATTGAAGCCGTACTGACCAAGCCCGTATTCAACGCTCACCATCAACTTCTGCTGCCGGTCGACAGCCGGATTGTTGGCAAAGTAATGCACACCAAGCCCGCAGGCAAGCTGCACCACAACGGTGAATTGCGAATTGTCTTTGAAAAAATAGAAACGCCTGAAGGCCAGACACAAGCCATGCACGGCAGCCTGGAAGGAGTTGAAGTGGACAGCGCCGCGAATATGAAGCTTGATAGCGAAGGCGGAGCACGGACTACAGACAGCAAGTCGCGCTATCTGGCCACGGGACTTTCTCTTCTGGCGTTGGCCGCCGCTGTGCATCCTGAAAGTGACCCAGGCTTACCGGACGGACTGGCCGATCCGGGAGAGCGTGGCATCGCGGGCGGCTCGGGGTTCAAACTGGTGGGCGCTATCGTGAGCCTGACCACAGATTCCAAAACATTCTCGTCCGCACTGGGTTTTTACGGCGCAGGAATGTCAGTATATTCACATTTCCTTTCTCGCGGAAAGGACGTGGTTTTTCCTAAAAATACGCCGGTAGAAATTACTTTTGAAAAAGGTCGCGCGGGAAGACATCCGGCGCGGTAAATCACACAACTCATCGAAGCGGTTTGCCTGCTCAGCCGTTGTGCGCAGAGGCTAAAGGAACTTTACC
>DASXKZ010000215.1:0-8260 GCA_036496525.1 Candidatus Angelobacter sp. | reverse complement strand
CCACGCACCCTGACGTGCTGGTTCCTTATACTAAGTTCAGCATGGCACTGGAGAAGACCAATCTGGTTCCGGCCAAGCTGAAAGTCCTGGGACAGATTCGCGCGGCCAAGCTGGTGGAATGCCCTTTTTGAATTGACATTAATTCTGCCGGTGGCAGACTTGCAGGCCTGAGCGACGAGCAGATTCGCAACCTGAACTGGTACGCGGAAAGCGACCTTTTTTCTCCTGACGAAAAGCTAGTCTTGGAAATGGCGGACGCAATCACGACAACGCCGGCGAAGGTGACTCCTGAGTTGCGCGAGCGGCTGCAACAGCGGTTCTCTACACCGCAACTGGTAGAGCTGGCGGCGGCAATCGCGTGGGAAAATTACCGGGCGCGGTCAAATAGAGTGTTTGGATTTGGGAGTGAAGGGTTCTACCAGCCGAGAGGCGAGCGGTCGGCAAAAGAAAACTCGTGAGCAGCGCTTAGAGTCCTCAATCGCGTTTCCGCATTTCTTCCTTGAAAATCCTTTACAACTTATGCAGCTTCAGGAACTCCACAATCGCCGCGCCGGCCCACGGCGGATAAACGTGGCCGCCATGATGGATTCGCGTTACCACCGGCGTCTGGCTTGAGGAAGGATAAAACGTGCAAATAGGCCCGCACGGCTGGCCTGGGCCTGTAACGTTGTCGATTTGGCGGTCGAGCTGAATCGTCTGTAGCTGGGAAGAAAACGGCAAAACATTATCGTTCACACCGCCAATCACCACCACGGCTCGAGGCAGGGTGAAGTGCTCAGCGGGATCGAGCAGCCCAGCGACAATCCCCAAAGCCGCTAGCGCCTTGGCGCGTTCCGCCCAGAGCAGATAAGTGAAGATGGCTCCGTTGGAAAATCCCGTGGCATAAATACGCTCATGATCGACAGGAAATTTCTGGTGCATCGTGGCCAGCATGGCATCGAAAAACTTCAGGTCGCGATCGTTCAGTCCCGCCTGGCCCGCCCGCACCTGCCAGCCGGGAAAGTTTCCCTGCGGATCCACCTGGCTCGGCGTCTTTAGACCCTGCGGATACACAATGACGGCACCAGGCCAGAGCGTCTGCAGGTGCATCACTTGCGATGCGGCCTTCGCGGTGCCGCCGTGCCCGTGAAACGCAAAGAGCAGCGGAACCGTCTGGACGTTGGTCCCAAGCACGGGTGCGGGCGCGAAAACCAGAGCTTCCCGCTGCACTCCGTCCACGGTCCAGGTCATGGTTGTTTGCGCCAGAGCTGCGGACGCTGAAGCAGCCAAGATCACCAACAGAAACAGGATTCTGATGCGACGCGTCATGCCGCTTTCTCCCTGCATGTGATGTTGCCAGCTCCGCATACTATCATTTCACTTCCCGGATCATTGCTTGATCGGAGAAGAGCCAAAGTTTTGATGTCTGCAATCCCCGGATTACCGCTTAGGTGGCGATCCAGAAGGCTTGTTGTTTTCGAATTTTCGTTTTTGATCGATGATGCTTAGCGTTGTGACGATCCGTTCACCGGGATCGGAGAAAAGAAATTTCTCGTGAGCAGACGGTACGTAGAAGGCGGACAAGTCACCATCAAGGTGGAGGGCTTCGGAGCAATGAAGCTCGTTCACCATGAAAGCCGCCAACTCAAACAGCGTTACGGGCTCACGGCTTACAACTAAATGAACAAGTTTTCGATTCGCTTGATCGACTCCAATGGCGGTGCGACGATAGGACCATTTGGACTGAGCTTGAAAGCTTTGATTGATTTTGCCCGCGCTCGCAAGTTGCGGGCCCGATTGCGTTGCAGCAACAACGTGCCGGCTATCTTGCCAGGCGTCTGCAGGCACAATCGCGGCTATGCCGTCATCCGAAATTTGGAATATTGCGCTGTCCCACGAAAAATTCCCGTGTTCCCCTTTGTCCATCCTGGGATTCGCATCGTGCAGTTTTCCTTTGGGTGAAATCAACAAACCCAGAGGATGATTGTCTACACCATAAATCCCAGCATTTGTCACCAGTAGAGGATTTATACCTACACTCGATAGATTGCTGACCATCTGCGGGAATGATTCTTTCTTGCCATTGTCCGAGACTGTAAAGACAATTTTCTGCAACCGCAAATCAATGTCCGCGATGGCATACAGATGCCCCGAGAATGAGACACATCTTAAAGACAGCGAGGGATCCAGCGTTGAAACACAAGAGGTGGTTCCAGGTGCTACGCTAGACGGCTGTTCTTTCTGGGCACTTGCGACCAACCCAAAGGCATTCAACAGGGCGAAATGGATAACCAAAATGGTAGGCAGGAGCAAAGTTAACGAATAAACCCACGGCCGCTTATAGATGGGCTTGCATGCTTTGATGTTACTCATTATTGGGGCCAGGCTGTTGTTATCCACATCGCTGCCCTGAGCATTATAGAGCTTCAAAAGCGATGACAGACAAAATCGGAATGGGCGGCGCCAGTACCGCTAAGGCAACTGATTTTTTCATTCGAGAAGATGGCTTTCTTATTCGAGCATGGCTGAGCCAGTCCTGCATTTCTATGAAGCGCGAAACAGCAGCCCTCGATTGCCGCCAAACCTCTGCAGTATTCGTGAATCCAATGGAACAAGGGGATCCACGTCATGCGCGCCAGCAATCTTGCACTAGCCCAGCCTCGCCGAAGAGAAGTTCATCGAGAACAAATTTCACCCGCAGCCAGACGCTGCCGCCGCAAGTTTCTTCGCTTCTTCCCAGATGGTTTCCAGGACGAAACCTACCTTGCGTGGGAACGCGATTACAAATGGAATGCCAACAGGGAATGGGAGCGCATGCTGGACCAGCCGGTTTTCTCGCGATTGCTGCGCGAAGGCGATTATGCCGAGGTGGCGTTGCGCGCTGTAAGGGTTGAAGCACGGACGAACCTGATTTTTTCATTCGAGAAAATGGCGCTGCGGGATGCGGTGAAATCTACTGCCGGCGCACGGATGTTTGCCACTGGACTTTATGACTTTCTCTATGGCAAAAGAAGGATGCAGGAAAGGTTTGATGCGTGGTGCGGCGTTGTAGCGGAGCTGCCGCGCAAACAGACGCGCGTCTTAACATGGCCCATTGTGACGGTATTCGGTTTTTTGGCGCAGCCGGAAAAGCACATCTTTTTGAAACCCAATGTCACGCGCACCGCGGCCTACGAATATGGTTTCCCGTTTCATTATCAGTCGCGGCCGGGGTGGAGCACATATGCGAACTGCCTGGAATTTGCGGAGACAGTGCGCGGCGATCTTGAAGATATGGCTCCCCGCGACATGATTGACCTGCAATCATTTATCTGGGTGCAAGGATCCAGCGAATACGACGAGTAGATTTATTCCCAACGCAAAGAGATCATAGGATCAATGCGGGCGGCGCGGCGTGCAGGAATATAGCTGGCAATGAGCGCAACAATCGTGAGCAATATGGTGATACCGGCGAAGGTGAGCGGGTCAGTCGATGTGATGCCGAAGAGAAGGCTACTGACGAGCCGGCTGAATGCAAGCGCCGCAATCAGGCCGATTCCTACACCTCCGAGCGCCAGCATCATGCCTTGCTTTACCACCAGCCTGAGCACGGTGCGCTGAGTTGCGCCCAGCGCCATGCGAATGCCGATTTCCCGCGTGCCTTGAATGACCAGATAAGCCATAACGCCATAAATCCCGATAGCCGCCAGAGCCAGAGCAAACGCGGCAAATGCTGCCAGCAAGACCGCAGTAAAGCGCCGCCGCGATAAAGACTCCGCGACGCGCTGGTCCATGGTAACAACGCCGTAAAGCGGCAGATCGCGGTCAACTTCATGAAGCTCATGGCCCACAGCAGCAGTGATAGAAGCGGGATCAGTGGTGGTGCGCAAAACTATGTTGAGCAATCGACTGATTAGCTGGCTATGGGGAATATAAAAAGCGATGCGCGGATCGGAATCCAGCGTATCCTGCTTAATTCTGCCAACCACGCCGACCACGGTGGCCCAGCCCGGTTTATCCCCAAGATCCCTGATTCTGAGACGCTTGCCCAGCGGATCCTGGTTGGGCCAGATCTGCTGTGCCATGAATTCATCCACCAGCGCAACCAGCGGTTTGTCCGGCGTATCCTGATCGTTAAATAAGCGGCCTTTGAGCAGTGGAATCTGCATGGTCTCAAAATAATGTCCGGCGACAATACGCCAATCGGCATTGATAAATCTTTCACCCGGCGGAGGCACCCGGCCTTCAATGATGATAGGCCCCCAGGCATCCATATGGCTGAGCGGCAGAGAAGAAACGCCGCCTGCGGTGACGGCGCCGGGCAGGCGCTCCAGGTTTTCCAGTAACTGGTTGCACGCGGCGCGAACAACTACTGGATCTTTGTATTTATCTCCGCTGAAGGTAAGTTCCATTGTCAGTACGTTGGCGGCATTGAACCCTGGATCGACATGCTGCAGGCGGATAAAGCTGCGCAGCAACAATCCTGCCATAGCCAAAACCACCACTGAAACAGCCAGTTCGGCGATGACCAGCAAGCGGCGCAGATTGTTGCCGCGCCCCCACATGGCACTGGCGCCTGCAGAGCCGCGATCAGAATCCTTGAGAGTGGTGAGCAGATCAACACGAGCAATGCGCAATGCCGGAGCAAGGCCAAAAAGTATGCCCGCTCCGATGGAGATGAGCAGGGTAAACAACAGCGCGTCGCCACGAACGCTGATTTCGGCCAGGCGCGGAACGCTGTTCGGCCCAAGCACGTGGGTCCAATGGATGCCGATAAAGGCAAACAGCACTCCCAGAGCGCCGCCGCAAAGCGCGAGCAAAACGCTTTCCGTGAGCAACTGGCGGATGATGCGGCCAGTGCTTGCGCCTACCGCGGTGCGAATCGCAACTTCTCTTTGTCTTCCAACCGCGCGCGATAACAAGAGGTTGGCGACGTTCGCGCAAGCAATCAGCAGCACGCATGCAACCGCAGCCAACAGCAGCCACAGCGTGTGGCGAACATTGCCCACAACCTGTTCCAGCAGCGGCAAAATCACAAACGTAAGGTTGCCATTTGGCGGATAAATGTCCGGATGGTCCTGGCGCAGGCGGGCCGTGATGGTGTTCATCTCAGCGCGGGCCTGCTCCAGCGTAACTCCCGGCTTTAGCTTGCCGATGATGTTGTAATCCTCATGCCCGCGCTCCATCGCGAGACTGGGGATTTCAGGCATGGGAAGGAGCAGGTCACACTGCTCCGAGCCGTCGAGCGTGGGCATGACCTCCCGGGGGAGAGAAAAGCTTTTCGGCAAGACCCCGATCACCTCATAGTCATGGGTGTTGATGGTAATGTGCCTTCCCACCATGTGCGCATTTGAACCGTAACGGCGTACCCAAATGCCATATGCCAGGATCACTACGTTGGGGCCACCGTAGCGGGTGTCATCGGGCGTAAACAGGCGGCCCTGCGCCGGCTGCGCGCCCAGCATCGACAAGAAATTGCTGGAAACTCTGACTACACCAACGCGTTCCGGCTCGCCTTCACCGGTCAGGTTGTAATTGCCGCCAATAGCCAGGGCAACCTGCTCAAATCCGTGGTGGTTGTTCTTGATGTCATAATACTGCGCGCTGGAAAACCAGTCCCGGGTAATGCCCAGCCCGGGCGAGGTATTCCACATGATCGCCAGGCGATCTGCCTCTTTATAAGGCAGGGGCCGGAGCAGCAATGCGCTGGTGATGCTAAAGATGGCCGTGTTGGCGCCAATCCCAATGGCCAGCGACAGGATTGCGGCCACGGTAAAGCCCGGACTCTTGGCAAAAGCCCGAAAGGCATAGCGTAGATCACGTGCAAAGGCGGACATTGCGGAAAGTTATCGTAACATGACTTTCCTTGTCTCCCTCACCTGCCCCGCCAAGATTCCAAAGGGCTTAGGTAATTCAGCTTAGGTGAACTCAGTCCGGAGATAACCATTGCCTAAGTCGGGCCGTAAAGCGAGAGGAAAGTTTTTCTCCTATAGTGGATACTGGCGTCCCCGGCTGCAGATTGTGCTGTCGCTGTATGGACTCGCTTACCTTCTATTTCCGGTTTTCTCCGCGCCTGCGCGTCTCCGCGGTGAAAATCGCTCATGTCCGATTGAGGCGAGCTAAAGCGTCTTTCTAATCATCAGGAGCAGATCGTTCTTGGAGAAGGGCTTTTCCAACATAACATCTCCAAAATTGAGGCCGCGCGCAGCTATGTGTTCACCGGCGTAGCCCGACATGAAAATAGCTTTCAAACCCGGCCTGAATGCGCGCAATAACGGAAGCATTTCTACACCGCTCATCATAGGCATCACCACGTCCGTTAACACAAGATCGATCCTTGTATCGCGCATCCGGGCAAGGTCGATGGCCGCCAAAGCCGAGCCTGCTGTCAAGACGTGGTAGCCGGCCCCTTCGAGAATGGCGGTTGTGGTCACGCGCACCGCCTCATCATCTTCCACCAGAAGAATGGTTTCTGATCCGGCGAGAGATTCGGCAGTTGTCTCCCCACTTGACGGCTCTGCAGTGTCTTCTACCCGGGGAAAATAGATCTTGAATGTAGTTCCATGATCAGGTTCGCTGTACACCCAGATGTGTCCTCCGCTTTTGGCAACAATTCCATACACGGTGGAAAGCCCAAGCCCCGTCCCTTTGCCGGGCGCCTTGGTCGTGAAAAACGGTTCAAAGACCCGTGCTCGCGTTTGCGGATCCATGCCGGATCCGGTGTCGCTGACTGAAAGGATTACGTAGTTCCCGGGTGGAATAGTACAGTGGGTTTCCTGATAGGCGCGGTCCAGGTTCACATTTGCGGTCCGCAAAGTGATGATGCCTCCCTGCTGCATTGCATCCCGCGCATTCACGGCGAGATTCATCACGATCTGGTCGATCTGCGCGGAATCCGCCTTGATCTTGTCCAGCTTCTCCTCAAGGGAAATACGCAGTTCGATGTCCTCGCCGATCATAGGACGAAGCAATTCGGCCACACTTTGCACTGCTCCGTTCAGGTCCAGCACTCTGGGTTGAATCGTCTCCTGCCGGCTGAAGGTCAGGAGTTGACGAATTAAGATAACGGCGCGGCGCGCTGCCTGTCTTACGCGTTCTACATTTATTCTGGCCGGGTGACCCTCTGACAGAAAATCCTTCAGAAGTTCGATCTGTCCTATGATGACGCCCAGAATATTGTTGAAGTCGTGAGAGATTCCAGCTGCCAGCCGCCCCACGGCTTCCATCTTTTGTACCTGGAGAAACTGCTCTTCCAACGCGCGATATTCGGTGATGTCCTCTGCGATTACCTCGAAGATAGGTCCGCGAGATGCATCATCCTGGACGATCCGCCCGCTTAATTTGACCGTGATCGCTGAGCCTTTAGCGTGCTGCCACTTAACTTCCACTCCTCTGAAGCTGCGTTGCCTCATCAGCTCCGGGAGTAAAGAGCTCCGCACTTGCGAATCGACATACAAATGACTCATACCGAAGCCCGCACGTTCAAAGCCGGCAACGTGGCCAAGCATTCTGGCAAATGCAGGATTGGCATAAAGCAACTGGCCGTCACTCGTCGATTGATAAATGCCATAGGGCGAATTCTCCACCAGCGAGCGGTATTTTCTTTCGGAAGCTTCGAGCGCCTGGTCCGCCTTGAGGTGTTCGACCATCTCCTGTTCCAATGCACGGTTGGCAGCTAAAAGAGCACTTGTCCGATCCCGCACGCGTGTCTCCAGGTCTGCTCGTTCGCGCTTTAGTTCCTCCTGGGCCTGCTGGAGCATGCTTTCATGCTGGTTCAGCATTTTGGCGTTCCACCAGATAAGAACGCCAAGCACCAGCACCGTAGCGAGTGCGGCAGCCGCCCCGCCAAACTCTCCGCCAAAAAGGCCGCTCATTTCGCCTTGCAACGTCAGCCATGCCAGCGCAATGGGGATGACCACGGCGGCAGGCAATAACCGGCGGAAAGCCTGACTGCCGATTCCCTGGCCCGCGACGACCGCGGGCAACTTACCGGTCTGGGCAAGAGGGATCGCGATGGAGCCGGCGATGAACATCACACAGCTCAAAAAGCCCGTCCCACTGTAAGAAACATCCGGTAACAGCAAGTCGTCCATGGCACAAACAAAGGCAAGAGAGGCTGAGCAGAAACACAGGATCCTTGTAAGGGTTTGGAAGTTGGCCTTTTGCGACGGCGCCATCAGCAACGCAAGCGCCAGCAGGATAAAGTCGCTTGCTGATGTAGCAGACATAACGATCGTGGTGGCGCCATCGCCTGGGTGTGCCCAATGCAAGACCCACTGCTTAAAAGTGGGGCCTTTCAAGA
>DASXKZ010000214.1:0-4370 GCA_036496525.1 Candidatus Angelobacter sp. | reverse complement strand
CAGGTACAGCTCCTGCGGATCGAGCATGTGGTTCTTGGCCCATGAGATCCGAGAGAGCACAGCGCTGGGCTTTAGCTGCTTATCGTCCAACCCGAGCCGGCGCATGACGCCCTTGACCACCGCCTGCTGATCAGATTCGTCATAGATGGCGAAATCTTTCTTATATCCCGCGCCGCCAGGCTTTCCTTCTGCTCCGCCGATCCTGAGTTCTTCAATGTCGCGGCGCAGAACCCGGACGCAGAAGGAATGGAACGTGGCGATCAGCGGTTTGCGTAGTGTCCGCCCGCCCAGCATGCGGCCAACGCGCTCCGCCATCTCGGCTGAAGCTTTGTTTGTGAACGTAACCGCCAAAATAGAATCCGGCTCAACGCCTTTGTTCTCAATCAGATGCACAATGCGATAGGTAATCACACGCGTCTTGCCGCTGCCCGCGCCAGCCAGAATAAGCAGCGGCCCGTCCACGGCTTCAACGGCTTCGCGTTGCTGAGGATTGAGTTTTTGAAGGAAATCGACCACGTTAGATCAAGTATCGCGTGTTTGGAGGAAAAAGAAAAATGAGGAAATCGCTGTGAGTACCGATCGCACGGCATCGCCCGACATGCTTGTCGCGACTCCTCAAATTCGGCTAAGAGTTTACACGCTCGCTTCACATCGTCTTCGGTAAACGGACGAATCTTGTGCCGCCCCCTCCAGGGCTCAATCTTTCTCTTACCCTAACCACCCTTCCGCCTTCGCATACGCTCGGCTCCAGAGATGGGCTAACTTGTACACGGGCCTCCGGCCCTTATTGCGGACAGCAACAGAGGCGTTCAGCCCCAAAGAGCATTTCCGTCTGGTTTCTCTAGGGCCAAGTTCGTAGCGTATCCGGCTTTAGAGACGAGCATGCTGCGTCTCTGCGTTGAGGTAATCGTGAACAGCCGACACGCTTCTTAAAGTTGCGTGTCCTACTGCGGCGTTGGACTGGGCTGCGTCTATAGTGGATCGGCATCCAAATCTAAAGGCCCTCAGTCAGAAGTGACCAAGGGCCTCATCGACGGCAGGTTCACCGCGCATTAATTTACGGCATGGGTCCTAGTCACGATCATGACCGCCGTCCTGGTCGTGATGATCAAAGTTGAACAAGTCGAACAAATCCCCAATGGCCGGCATATTGCGTGGAACATATTGATTGTCGTCATCATCACTCATGCGCGGATTGGGCAGGTTGTCGCGGCTGCGAGTGCTGAGCGTGGTATGGAGCATCCAGTTCCGTTCTACAAATTTCACGAATGAAGAATGCTCGTTGTAGACGTGGCTGATATGGCCGCCCGTGGAGAAAGGAGATACGGCGATCATAGGAATGCGCGGGCCTGTCCCGAAAAAATCAACCGGTTGGATGAAGCCGGAGTCATAGTAACCGCCGCCCTCGTCCACGGTAATGAAGATCGCGGTTTCAGACCATTGTTCCGGATTGCTTTGCGCGAGTTCAACGATGTTCTGAGCGAAGGCCTCAAACAGAGTCCACTTCGAGGAAGCGGGATGGCCATCCATCAGGCCGTCCGGCTTCACATAAGAGACCGCGGGAAGAGTGCCGTTTGCCAGATCGGTGAAAAGATCGGTAACGTCCCGCATGTGATCCGCCACCATGCTGGGATAGCTCGCTTCATATTCAAACGGGTTGCAGATGTTGCAGTAGGTCCCGTTGAATGGGCTGGCGGTTCCATCGGCATTAAAGCCGCCGCCATAATATTTCCAGGGAATATTGTTGGCGCTCAGCACGTCGCCGATGCTCCGTTGAATTGTCTGCGGAACCACCAGACCGCCCTGCACCGCTCCTTTAGGCGTGAAGGCCGGGTTGACGTTGACAGCCTGCCAAAACTGGCCGGGGCCGCATTTCGTCTGTACAGCATAGGGCAGCGCATTCAAGTAATTGGTGATTGCGGCGATGCCGGGCTGGTTCACGTCAGAACAATTGAAAAACTGCGCGCGACGCGTATAGAGGTTGAGCGTCCCAGCTTGCGGATCGGGATTATAGATGTTGGCTGCCGCCGGCGTCGCAGGATTGCCATGGCCATCGCTGAAAAATACCTGGTCAGCAAAGCCGAGCGGCTGGCTGTCCGGACCGGTGCCGCCCATCACAGGCTGGTGATAATTGTCGCTCATGGTGTATTTGTCCGCGAGCGACTTAAAGACTGGCGCATCGCCGTTCTGCATATTAAAGAAAGCCATGGTCTGCCCGGTGTCATGCGGTGTTCCCGTGGGTGGCGTGCTGTAGGTCGTCGTAATCGCTGACTGCAAGTCATGGAGACAACCGGTCGGGTTGCGCCTGGATACGTGCTCCTTGTCAATGGCGCAATCCATCTGCTGGACCATCTGGAAATACTGATGGATAGTGTCGCCCGTGAAGGCATCAAACGGCATGGTGGGGCCGGTCATCTGGAACGGACCTGGCGGCAGGCTGTTCACATTAGTGATGCGTGTATCCGGACCCAGCGTGAAACCTAAACCCGTGCCTCCGGTGCCGAACAGGAATTGGTCTGCGGGCGGCAGGCCGGGGTCCCCACCGGGGATGCCCAAGACGGCAAGATAAGGTGACACCGCGCCAACGCCGGCCACATCAGGCGCCGGTAGCGTCGCATAGAGTTGCTTTTGCGCCAGATCCGCGCTGGCAAAAAATTTGCCGCCATTGGGGGCGGAGACGATCTTGAATTGATGCGCCTTCGCGAAATTCGGGCCCGGCGAACCATCCTGGTTGATGATGCGCTCGGACAAAAGGTTCAACACACTTTCATGCCGGTTTTTGGGCTCATAAGTAGCGAAAACGTGATCAAAGCTACGGTTTTCGCCAACGATAATAATGACGTGTTTGATTGGCGTTTCAGTCTTGATGGAATCGACAGCTTTATCCGGATCGGCTTGGGCCTGGGCCGATGCCCCAAAGCCAAAAACAGACAAGGCCAGGATGGACGCGCAAGCAATGGTCTTCGCTCGCCATTTTCTTGTATCACTGCGATGCATAGTTTCCTCCGCGCATTGGAATCAACATCGCAGAAAAGTTTAGGCAACGACTATGATCGGCCAGTTGAAACGACATATAAATTGCGTGAAATTTTCCGGTCTCCTCGAACTTTCCGGTCTCCTCGAACTTAGTTCGAAGGGATCAAGATGGATTTCCTGCTCAGGTTTTGCTTGCAGAGTTGAAGGAAAATAACTTCGGTTACATGAGTGTGAAGGAGTATGGATGTACTTGGCTCAGAATAGCGGCATCATGGAAAGACGAATCCGGCAGAGATACGGTTTTTTGCATCTCTACCGGAAGTTAGATTCGGCGCTTACGGTTTCGGAGTCGGGCTTGGCTGCGCTTGCGGCCTTTGTTCCGCTGGCTTTGGCTGTTGTGGACGATCGGCCACTGCCGGGTTCGTGACCGGCGACGCGGGCGCTGCATTATCCTCGTCTTCTGCCCGCGGAGTTGGCGGAAGCTCTTTCTCAATAGGCTTGCGCGGGAACATTTGGTCACGTTGCGCCGCCATATAAACAAATGAGGCCACAATCACCGCTATTTGCTTCAGGTCTTCCGGCTGCAGGCGGTCATAGACGTCCATGTTGGAGTGGTGCGTACGCGAATCGTACTCCAACGGGTCCTGTATGAACTGGAATCCCGGGATGCCGACCGCGTCAAAAGAGAGATGGTCAGTCCCACCGGTGTTGCGCATGGTCAATGTGTCCATGCCGAGATCGTGGAACGGCTTCATCCAGGCTTCAAAGATCGGTTGCACCGCAGCGTTTTCCTGCATATAGACGCCGCGAATCTTGCCTGAGCCATTGTCTATATTGAAATAGACGGAAACCTTTGCCTGCTCCGGCTTGATGGACATAGGACCGTTCTCACGGCGGCGGACTGAAGGATCGCCTTTGCGATCAGGATCTTTTGATTCAGGTCGCGAGCCGAAGTGATGCTCCACATACCACTCTGAGCCCAGCAGGCCTTGCTCTTCACCGCTCCACAGGCCAATGCGAATGGTGCGGCGCGGCTTTAGGTCAAGCGCTTTCAGGATGCGCACGGCTTCCATCATCACAATGGTACCTGCGCCGTTGTCCGTTGCGCCGGTGCCGGCGTGCCAGGAATCAAGGTGCGCGCCCAGCATCACTACTTCATCTTTTTTGTCGGTACCCGGAATTTCCGCGATGGTGTCATTCTGCGTCATCGCCTCCGGCCCGTCATAAAAATTGTTTTTGACGTTCAGCTCCAGTTCCACATCTTTCTTGGCTGCCAGGATTCGCGCAATGCGCGTCCAGTGCTCCGTGGCCAGCGTGATTTGGGGCGTACCGACTGTCTGCCCTATTTTGTACGAGCCGCCCTGCTGCACAAAGACAGTTCCGCCGCCAAAGGT
>DASXKZ010000213.1:0-23060 GCA_036496525.1 Candidatus Angelobacter sp. | reverse complement strand
GCCTTTAAAGACAGTTGGCCCTTTGACCAATATTTCGCCGTCTTCAGCAATCTTGAGTTGCACGCCCTCATTTATTTTTCCAACGGAGCCAATCTTGAAGGCCCCGCGTCGATTGACGGAGAGCGTTGGCGAAGTTTCCGTTAGCCCGTAGCCTTCCATGATGGGAATACCTACCGCACAGAACCACTCTGCCATGTCTTTGCCCAGAGGCGCGCCGCCGGAGAAATAAGCCCGGCTGCGGCCGCCAAATCCCTGGCGTATCCTGGAAAACACGAGTTGGTTTGCCAGTTTCCAGAGCGGGTCAGTGGGCGTTTCTCCCTGAGCAATTTCAGTTTTGTGCTTTTCTCCGATGCGCACTGCCCAATCAAAAATCTTCCGCCGTAATCCGCGACCGGCCCGGCGCTCAGCTTCAGCGCGAACCTTTTCGTAGACACGCGGCACCGCAACAACGATGCTAGGTTTAGCTTCCTGCAGCATCTCTGAAAGCTGGTCGAATACCGCACAATATGCAATGCTGACCCCGTCTAGATAACAAACGTAGTCCACATGACGCGCGGTAACGTGAGACAGCGGGAGGAATGAAAGATAGACATCCTCCGGTGTCCACTCCGCTTGTTTGCTGGCCATGATGGCGCAGGCAGTGAGATTGCCGTGGCTGAGCATTACCCCTTTTGACGTTCCGGTTGTTCCTGAAGTGTAAATCAGAGTGGCCAGGTCATCGGGCATGATTCCATGTGCTTCTTCGTCAAATTCAGGGTCCGCATCCTGCGAGGCGGAGTTGATCAAAGACCACATGGGAATTACGTTGATTTCGCTGATGTCATCCATCACAACAATTTTTTCCAGCGAAGTCTGGGACCGGATGGATTGCACCTTGCGCAACTGCTCAAGAGTGGAAACAAAAATCACGCGCGTGCCGGAATTCTGTAAAAGATATAGGGTCTGGTCTGCCGTTAGCGTGGCGTAAATCGGTACGTCGATAATTCCAGTGCTCACGCAGGCAAAGTCGGCAATCATCCATTCCGGGCGATTTTCACTCAGGATTGCCACGCGATCGCCTTTATGAATGCCCCATTGCTTCAAGATCCTGGCAAGCGTGGCTACATAGCCATACAGCTGGCGAGAAGAAATCACCTGCCACGTACTGCCGCGCTTGAAAATCACGTGTCGTTCCAGGTCGTGTGCAATTGAAGCAAAAAAGATGTCGGCGAGAGTGTTGATTTCCATACTTAAGGTCCCGTTTCTACGCCTTTAAGAACAATTGCCACTACCGACTCGGTCAGGCTGGAGAGGTGATAATCGCGGTCTCGATCGCGATCAGAAAGGATCCATGTGGTTACTATCTCATCCACGGCGCCGAAGAAGCAATGGGCGGCAATGGTAATGGAAATATCGGCCCTGAAAACGCCGGCTTCCTGGCCTTCACGCAAAACGCCTTTGATTACATCAAAGTATTCCACCAGAAGGTTATGAGAAAACTGGCCAAGAAACTTGGCGCTATGCCTGAGTTCAGTCTGGAACACAATGGCCAAACTGCGATTTGAGCCTAGCGATTCAAGGTGAAGAAAAGCCAGACGGCGCAATTTTTCGCGTGGATCAGCTACCTGGTCCAGTGAACTCCGCGCCCTTTGGATGAACCGGTGAAAAGCGGAATCAATCGACGCCATCAGCAATTCATCTTTGTTCTTGAAATACAGATAAATCGTGCCGTCGGCCACCCCGGCCCGGTCGGCGATCTCTGCCACGCGAGAATGAAAAAATCCGTGCTCCGCGATGACCTCAATGGCCGCGTCGAGGATACGCTGGTACTTATCTGAGGTGCCGTTGGCTGATCGGGGAGCTGTTTGTGAAGGCCGTTTAGCCATGAGAGAACCTTGAATTTACTTGGATTTGCAGGGTAGCGCAACTTCTAAATTTGGTCTAATCCGGCCGGTAAAGACCTCGAATTTAGCTTGAGAATTCCAGCCTAAGGTGTAGGATGCGAAAGCGCATGGGTAGAGCTGCTGCCATATGCTGTAGCAGCGCCAGGCTCGAACGAATATGGGGTGCAATCGTGAAGAAATTGCTGGCTTACATCATCTTTCTCATTGCCATAATAGTGCTGCAAAGCCCGGCACTCGGGCTGCATACGGCTCCCCAAAACAATGAAGACACCTTGATGCTGTTTGCCCCGCAGGCGGATGATCCTGTGCACATTGTGCAGGCATCTTTTGGCGCTGACAACCTGCTGCTGGACGCGCACCTGGAAAATAAGAGCCACAATAAGGTCCAGCTTTACCGTCTTGGTTGGGTGTCGGTTAAAAAGGATGACGTAAGGATAGGACGAGGCGAGTTGGTGACCGTCCCGGAAAAAATGGATACAACCAACCAGTTCGACATTCCTGCAAGTCCCGTTCCTTCCAAAGAAGATTTGTCCCGGCATCCGGCGGGAGTTGTTGTCTACATTGCGGAACTGCAATTTCAGGACGGAACAAAATGGCAGGCAGATGCCAAGAAGCTGAAAAAAGAAGCCATCGATATGCTTAAGTAACGGGCTTGTTTATTGCGGCGGCTGCTTACTATACCATTCCAAAAACTTGCGAAACGCCTTGCCGCGATGGCTGTGCTCGCGCTTTTGCTCCAGGCCAAGTTCGGCAAATGTCTTGCCAAGAGCAGGGAAGTAAAACAAGGGGTCGTATCCGAATCCCTGCGTTCCGCGAGGAACAGTAAGCAGTTCTCCCGGCGCTTCAGCGGTGAAGGTGGCAATGGTCTGGCCGTCCCGAGCCAGGGCAATCACGGATATATATTTGCCTGCGTATCGATCTCGATTTAGACGCTTCAGTTGAGAGATAAGGGCCGCGTTGTTTGCCTGATCGTCAGAATTTTGATCCGATGCCGCGCCTGATTGAAGTACTGTGGCATAACGAGCGGAATGTACTCCCGGCGCGCCATTGAGTGCATCCACCGCCAGCCCTGAGTCTTCCGCCAATAATAGCTCCCCCGGTACCAGGCGACTGTAGTATTCAGCCTTGATTCGGGCGTTTTGCTCAAAAGTGGCTCCATCTTCGATAGCAGGTGGAACGTCTGCCATGCGGGGCAGGGGATCGAGCGCAACAGCCAGAGCCTGCGCTGCTTCGCGGAACTCGCGTACTTTCCCTGGATTGGTGGTGGCTAGATAGATCCTGGACATCTCAAAAATTTCCAATGCGAAGGGTTTCCAAGATCAGTGCACGCCCAGAAATCCAAAGAATGCAACGCCAACTCCAAGGATGGTGGTAATGAAGGACAGTTGCCAGAACAGCTTCATTTCTGCCAGCAAGGCTATTGAACAAAGGACAATCGAGATTTCCAGGAACAGTTCTGCGCCGTCATAGTAATTGGCGCGGCGCTCCACCAGATCTCTTTCAGCCTCCATCTCTTTCGCACTTTCCTGAATATTTACTGCACCGGGCCTATGGCTGGAGGATTGGTTTTCATGTTCCTTAGCGGCATTCGCCTCTTTAGCAGCTTCGTCATTGACAGGCGGCTCCTGCTTGGCGGATTCGCCTTGCTCTTTTTTATCTTCTTTAGCTTCCTTGTCGGTGGTGGGCTTAGGTGTTAACAATGGTTGCAAGATCGAAGAATCTTTCGCCGGACTGCTGCATCCATGTTCCGGCGGCGTGCCGCATTCTTCGGCCAGCGATTTCTTGTAGTCTTTGAGGGCCAGATCTTTTCCATTGGGCAGCAGCGCGGCCATCTCCGCTATAGCGCCATATTCGTGGGCGCGAATGTGCTTGGCCTGATAGAAGTTCCACTGGTCCACAATCTTGCCCTGGATCAGCCCTTCTTCAGTATGGGTGCGATGGCCCATCAATGTGGCAATTGCCAGTAAAACTGCCACGATCGCCATGGTGAGCCCAATCCCTTTTTCGCCGCTCCTATGTGCGTGCTCTGCGCCTTCCTTGAGTTCTTCTTCTAAGCTCATTGCGTCCTTCCTGATTGCGTGTGCGGTTGCCGAAATGCATTTGAGGCCCAGGGAGACTGTTTATCCAGAATTTGGTGTAGTTTTGATAGAACCTATGCAATCAATTCCGATGGAGAAATCTGAGCCGCTTCTGTGGCCGGGCATGGGCTGGAACATCGTCATATTTCAGGACGCTAATTGAGCCATCCACTTCCAGCACCGCCAGCGCTGCATCTTCAATGCACCCGACTCCATGCTCACGCAGGGCGCGGTTCAGTTCGTCCATGGAAATGTGCTCTTTTGCCATGTGTGTAGTAATGCATTCACCATTGTGGATCAAAAGAGTTGGTGAGCCCTGAATCATTTTTCGGAAACCACGATTTAATCCGGAAACCTCTGCCAAAAGGAAATTCAAAGTCAGCAGGACCAGCGCCGCTGTTGCGCCTCCCATCAGGGAAGTGTCTGGTCCGGTCATGGCATTTTGCACTGAATTGCTGAGAAGCAGCAGAAGAGTGAGATCAAACGGAGTCATCTGCCCAACCTCGCGCTTTCCTGTTAGACGGATGCCAAGTAACACCAGCACATACACGGCAGTGGTGCGGAGTGCGATCTCCAAGACTGTATGCCAATTTGTGAGCATTGCGCCGATTGTAAATTTTCAGCGCCAAATTGCAAATTTATAGTGGTCTCGAATAGCGGCTTGGTGTTTTTCAACAAGGCAACACCACTGCATTTCAGCCAATAAAGACACGGCTTCCATTTGAAAGTTAGAAACGCCACGGGGAAGGGGGAGACTCGGCTGGTGCGTGTTCGATACGTTCTGTTATGTTGCCGGCCTTAATCAGGCGCTAGCCCAGTTACTTACTTTCAGCCGGATGAACTTCTGGAGGCAGTAAAATTGGCTGCAATCCATCCCCCGACTGAGCCGTTCCGCGTGAACCTTGATCGTGTGTAGTCGGTGATTCGGTGGCTGAGGAACCGTTTGGCGAGCCTCATCCTTGAAATCCAGCGCGGGGTCAATCGCGCGCTTTGAGAGATCCGGGCTTGAGGCCTTCTAATCCGCAGTCAGGGCGACGGAGAATCTCGCAAAAGCATTCTCGCTTTTTTAAATCAATTGCTGTGTCTGTCATAGAGCCGCAAACGGTGGGCTTGCATTGGGCGATCCGCCATCAATCTTTCTTATCGTTGTTGAGTAGCGTGTCAACCACCGCGTGAAACTCGGTCCAAGGAGCTTCCCGATAGCTGTGCCCACGCTGGATGAATGACGGTCCCGCGTAGAATTTTTCATATTGGATTTGCCGGCCAGCAAATTCCGAACCAACCATTTCCCAGACCAGCCGGAAAAGCCTCATTCGATCGACTGCAGGCATCTGCGCACTGGCCCAGTGGAATTCAAAGGACTGCATGAGTTCCGGGCTATTGAGAATCGATAGGTCGGCTGGCATCTGAAGAACCCCGCCTCCGGACAACTCGCGCAAACAATCGATGAGACCTGAATATTGTTCACTGCACCAGTTCATTGCTGCGTAGACGATGCGGCGATTGAAGGAAACAAACCCTCCCGGCCAGTGCTCATGCGCATAGATCTCGCCCCAGATCATTCCCTGGAGCGCGGCCTCCATCGAAGCGAGCCTTCCCAAGGTTTCTCGGACAGCGGGCAAATCGCTGCACCCCGTTGCCATTGCAATGCGGCTCGCCAAGCCCACAATGAGCCGGAGCTTAGACAAGAACCGGACACCCGACTGGTGGTTGCCATAAATATGTGCTGGTGTCTTGATATAAATTTCTCTGGCGAGCGCGGGTGTATTGTGAACAAAAACACGCTCCCACGGCACCTTTACACGATCAAGCAAGACCACGCTATCAGTCTCGTCAAACCGCCAGGAGAGCGGACTATCAAACTCGGTTTTGGCTTGCGATTCGAATGGCTTTCTTGACCATAGCGAGAGCCCCTGCGTGTTGCACGGCACAGCGAACGTAACCGCCTGGGTAGTATTTTCAGGCGCCAGCGGCACCAAATTCCCGATCCACAATTCATCCGCCAGAATGGCCGCCGTAGCGAGCATTTTCATTCCTGAGACGACCAAGCCATCGTCATCTTCGCTAATCACGCGGCACGCCTGCGTCTCCTTGTTTGTGCGCTGATAGTAGGCTGGATCCCTACTGCCCTGGGGTGGAACGACTGCGTGGGCTGCAAACACGTCCTGGTCCCGCATGAATTTGAAGTACGACTTTATATTGCAGCTATAAGGGCCAAAAAGCTCAGGCATAAGAGACATGCCGGTGACAAAACTTGCGAAATAGTCGGGTGACCTTCCAAACATTCCGAAAGTCATGTCCGCAATCGCGGTATGGATAGACATGCGCTTTTCAAGATCTGCAGCAGATCGAGCTTGTAAGTAGTACAAACTGTGGCGCCCACCGTCTGCCTCAAAGGTCATAGACTCTTTGTTTTCAGGAGCCGCCTTCATATCGTAAATAGCTGCGACCGTGCGTGCCGCATTGCGAAAAGCCGGATGTTCAGCGACGTTTGAAACCTGCTCGGAGCCAATAAAGACGGAACGGCCATCATCCAAACCCGCGAGATACTGCTTTCCAGTCTTCACCACAAGGTTCCATCCTGATCGTTTGCGCAAGCAGGCTTTTGAGGTTCTATTGGGTTGGGCAAGCGATCTCGATATATCAAATTGGTTTTGTCCAGTTAACCGCAGTTCATTGATTATGCCACCCCAAAGTCGAGAGGCGCAATCCTACTTCAAGGCCCGATGATAGGAACCGCATCGCGAGTTGTATGCCTATGTGAGCTTTCGTGAGGCGTGAAGTCTTACAGGATTTCTGGAGTGGCCCGAGATATAAACCTTGATATATGCCAGAGCTGGCCATTGGTCAGAAGATGCGCGGCCACCTCTGGACTCAGCAGTTTTACGAATTCCTCTCCGTAGTTTCGGGCAGGTTTATCCACATTCGGAGCAAGAGCCGCTTCCGTTCAGGTTCATCGTAATCCTCGAACGCAGATCTGGAATGTAGAATCAATCGATTGTTCAGAAATTGAATATCTCCAGGATGCAGATCCATCTCGAGTCGTAAATCCGGCCGCATGGCTAAAGTCTGGATGTATTGCATAACGTCCAGTTCCAGTGGAGTGAGGGCTATTCCGGACTTGGCATGCCCATTCCGGATTGCTGACGGATGAAAGCTGCAACTTAGATGGCCTCTCCTGTAGTCATAAACTGGATTGCGGCGAGCCGCTGCGCTTCCGTTTGAATCCAGCCATTGTTCAATATATCCGTCATACAAAACCTCCAGATACTCCGGATGGTCAGACAGGATGTGGTTGTATATCGTCACTGAGCTAACCAGGAGACTCAGGCCTCCCATGCGAGCTTTTCTGACGCATAAGAGACCAACCAGATCTCCCACATCGCTGTGCGGTGCAAGAGCAGCGCGTGTAAGATAACCTCGTCGTGCTGCATCCGAGCCTGCTCCTAAGTCTGCGACCCGGCCAATCATCTCTCCTGCACTGTTCTGCGGGATTACAGTGCCCAGGTAACTCCCAAGACCGAAATACAAGTTTTCCAATTCAACCATTGTGTACTTTTCGGCTGGCAGACCTCGAAGCACCGCAAATCCTCGGCCACACGTCAGGTCGTGGGTAAGACTATCCAGAAGCGAACCCACATGAGTATCGCGGAGAAGTGTTTTCCAGGCGGTTGATGGCTGGCCTGCCGCTGCATCTTTCGCCGATTCCAGTGTTGAGATATCCTCGGACGTGAGGGTCCTGCTCCATAAACCATCGGACTGGAGATCGGTGCCGCGCCAAACGCTTGGATGATTGAGAGGCGTCCTGAGAATTGTGTTCATTAAGTACCTTTGAACCTCCATTATAATCCGCAGGATTTCTGTTTTCGGAACTGAAGCCGAAAGCCATCCTGACGGCCAAAAGCGGCGTTCATGCCGGCAAAGTTCCCGCCATCTCAAAAGCTGGCCGGGCCCCGAGTTCGTGGTATCGAGGAATTTGAGTGCAAAGCTCTGCGAGCGATGCAGCACACCAAAAGGAGAAAAACAGCTCTTGCCTGAGGTCGATCGACGCGTTCCAGTATTGATTGTGGGAGGAGGTCTGGCTGGCTTGACGACTGCGATGCTCCTGGCATGGCGGGGCATCCAGGTGATGCTCGTTGAGCGTCACGCTGACACATCAGTGCATCCGAGGGCGCGCGGCGTGCACCTGCGCAGTATGGAACTCTTGCGAGTGGCCGGTCTGGAGCAGGAATTGCTTGCAGCCGATGGCGAGGCTTTTGACAACGGAGTCACGATTGCGATCGGAGAAAGCGTGATGGCTCCCGAGTTTCGCACCATCGCTTCAGGACGGCCGTTTGATACCCGCGACATCAGCCCTGCAACGTATAGCCGCGCCGGACAGGATCGGGTAGAACGCATACTGCGCCGACGAGCTGCTCAACTTGGCGCCGATATCCGTTTTTTTACGGAACTAGTATCCTTCGGCGACGATGGCAATGGAATTCTCGCGGTAGTGCGCGACCGGAAATCGCAGGCGCTCACACGCGTCCGCGCCGACTACATGGTGGCCGCCGATGGCCACAACGGGCGTATCCGGGCGGCCTTGGGTATTGGCACGCACGGTCATGGCACCCTTTCACATAATGTGAGCATTCTATTTGAAGCAGATCTGAGCCACATCAACAAATCCCGCGGCTTTACGCTTTACTATTTACAGAACCCCAAGTTTACGGGCATGTTTGTAAACACTGATGTTGCCAATCGGGCTTCGATCTCACTGGAGTATGACCCCGCGAAAGAATCGGCTGCGGATTACACAATCGAGCGGTGCGTTGCATTGGTGCGCGCCGCGCTGGGAATCGAAAATATCGAGGTGAAGATACTCAGTGTCAGTCCTTGGGATGCGTATTCTTGGGTTGCCGACCGATTTATGCTGGGCCGCGTTCTGCTGATCGGCGACGCTGTTCACACCATGCCGCCCACGGGCGGTCTCGGAGGACAAACCGCTATTCAGGATGGTTACGACGTGGCGTGGAAACTCGCGCTGGTCGTTGACGGCCACGCCGATGCCGCTTTGCTGGCGACCTATGAGACCGAGCGCAAACCGGTAGCTGAGTTAACCGTCACTCGCCAGACGGCAAATTACATTGAGCGCATGCGTCCGGATCGCACTGACTTGAGCTCTTCGAAAATTGATGTTGACATCGTCCACGTGGCGATGGGTTACCGTTACCGATCACCCGCGATCCTGCTGGAGGAACCCGACGACGGCGCTCTCACCGAGGACCCCTACCTGCCAACTGGCCGTCCCGGCACACGGGCTCCGCACGTGGTACTGGAGCGACATGGAAACCCACTATCTATTCTTGATTTGATTGGGCCAACCTTCCTTATGCTGGCCGGTCCGGATGGGGATGCCTGGGCGAGGTCAGCCGCCGAAGTGAGTGAAAATATCCATGTGCCGGTGGTTGTCTATCGTATCGGGCACGATCTTATCGATAAGGAAAATCAGTGGACTTCGCGTTACGGCGTGTCACCTTCCGGTTGTGTGCTCCTTCGTCCTGATGGCTATATTGCCTGGCGTTCCCGCGGACCACAAAATTCCCAGGAGACGACTTTGGAGGATGTTTTCAATCGAGTAAGCTGCCGCACACGGATTCAGGCTTGAACCCGGAATAACGGTTGATGGCCATGGCGGAGACCGCCTATAAGCGCGCACCTCGAAACTTCTCCGTCATCCCTCAAAATACTCGCTGACCGCCATGGCTACCCGTTCCAGATCACTATTCGTCATGTCGGTGTACAACGGCAGGTTCAGAATTTCGTCGTAGATTTGCTCCGTGATCGGAAGCGCCACGCCAGGCTTGGCAAAGTACGGTTGCAAGTGATTCGGAACATAGTTGACGCCGGTGTCGATATTGCGGGCAGCGAGAAACTTGTGAAGACTGTCGCGCCGGCCACCGGTGACGCGGAGGATGTAACTGAAAGGGGCACAATCGTCGAGTTGCCAACGCAGCAAGCGAACGCCGGAAAGCGAAGCGAAGTGTTCATTGTAGCGGCGCACAAGTTCAAGCTTCCGCCTGCGGAACCATGGCAGGCGCCGCAACTGAGCCAACCCAATCACCGCGCTGATATTACTCATGTGGTAACGGTATCCCTGCATACTCACCTGATACCACCATGGCCGCTCATCCGCGGAGCGCTGCCATCGGTCGCGGTGCATACCCAGGCTTCGTGTTCGCCGGAGCATCTCGGTACGGTCGTCATCGGAAAGTACGATTGCTCCTCCTTCTCCACACGTGATGTTTTTGATCGGGTCGAAGCTGAAACAAGTAATGTCCCCGAAGCTGCCGATCGGGCGTCCCTGGTAAGAAGAGCCGAAAGCATGTGCGGCATCCTCCACTATGAGAAGCTTGTGATGCGCCGCTAATTCACCCAGTGCATCCATGTTGCAGGCGTTGCCGCAGAAGTGCACTGGCATAATGACTTTCGTCCGTTGCGTGATTCGCGATGCGGCGTCGCTGATATCAATATTGAGTGTGTCCGGTTCAATCTCGCAAAAGATCGGGGTTGCGCCGGCCGCGGTGATCGCCTGGATCGTGGCGCAAAACGTGAGCGATGGCACAATGACCTCGTCTCCAGGTTGCAGCGCCAGTGCGTCCAGCGCGAGATGGAGCGCGGCCGTTCCTGAGCCGACCGCCACTACGTCGCGTCCGCCAAACATTTCCCGCAGCTCTTTTTCTAATTCCTGCACTTTTGATCCTTGGCCTAACCATGCGGATTCGAACACCTCCGCCACGCCGCGGAGTTCCTCTTCTCCGATCGAGGGGCGGGACACAGGCAGCCGCCGCGGCGGTGCAATAGCAACTGCAGCACCAGGCTCTTTCGGGGCCGGAGAAGAGTGAAAGCTCGCGATCGCGTGCGCGATTCGCTCAACTTCGTCATTTGTCAGCTCGGCGAACAGGGGGAGACGCACGATTTCACGGCATGCCGCCTCCGTATGCGGCATCGGTTCGCCCAATGTGAGGTTGCGGGAATGGAAGGCCGGTTGCAGGAAAAGAGGGCTCTCATAAGGAATGGCAGTGTCAACCCCGGCGCTAGCGAGGTGCCGGCAGAACGCGTCGCGGTCTCGTGTTCGAACGACGTATTGGTAGTAGGCCGGCGCCGCGGCCGATACCACAGCAGGAATGTTGAGCCCAGTATCTTTCAGGGTTTCATTGTACCGGCAGGCAATCTCATTACGCCGTGCGTTATTTGCGTCCAGGTACGGAAGCTTGCAACGAAGCACGGCGGCTTGCAGTGCATCCAGCCGATTGCCGCCGGCGGCAGAATGGGGCGAGCGTTCGCATAGCGACCGAACCTGTTCAGCCATCCCAGCGTGATTTGTTACCACCGCGCCGCCATGTCCTAAAGCACACAAGTTTTTCGTTGGCGAAAAGCTGAACGCCGCAGCTTCTCCCCAGGTACCGCAGGTTCTGCCATTCAACTTCGCGCCGTGCGCCTGGGCACAATCCTCAATGACGATCACTCCGTATCGTTGCGCAATCTCAAGAATTCGAACCATATCTGCAGGACGTCCCCAAAGATGCACTGGGATGACTGCCTTGATCGGGATGCGATCACACAGACATGCCAGCGCTTCCGGATCAAGGGTGAGCGTTTGAGGATCGACATCAACCAGTATGGGCCTGGCCCCGGTACGCTGGATTGCAGCGACAGTTGCGATGGAAGTGAGTGAAACAGTGGCCACGCGGTCACCCGGCCCGATACCGCAGACCCGGAGCGCGAGTTCGAGTGCCTCCGTTCCCGAACTGACAGCGACGGCGTGCTCGGCGCCAAGGTAAGAGGCAAACGCGTTCTCAAAAGCTTCGGCCTCTTCTCCGCTATAAAACCGGCCTTCAAATAAAACTCGATCGATGGTTGCGCGGATCTCGTTCGAGAGGCTATCGAAGGCCCGTTGAGGCGCATCGACTGGAACACGTGCGTGATTATTCAAAAGGTCGCCTCTTACCAGCGTACTCGAAACGTCTTCTTGCATGGTATTGTAGGCGCTCCTTGGAATATCTCCACGGGGCGGGTGTTTTCCATAATAGGTGATCTGGAATTGGCCAGTCAATTCTCAGAGCTCTGATGGGTATGCCAGTGGCTCTCGCTTGGCGGGGACGTTCTGAACAGATTCCAGTTCATGTAATCGTATTCAAATTTGACATCGGTTCAGACGGGCTTTCCCAAGCCTATTTTGTCATCGAGAACATTGCCGAACAAAAATGGGAAGTCATTCAAATCCGGACGGCGCAGCTTAAACCAGTCTCAATCCGGGTGTATCGTATACTGCTGCAATGCCTTCTGGAAACCCAAAATCCGAGGCTCCCGCAGACGCCCCCAATTGGAAGGAGCGTCTCCGCGCCATCAGGAACGTGCGGCCGCTATTGGGGATGATGTGGAAGACCGGCCCGTTTTTATGCGTAGCAAACATTCTTCTGCGTCTTATTTTATCGGTAATGCCGGTAACACAGCTCTGGATCGGCAAGCTGATCATCGATGAGGTTGTCCGGGTCATTACACACCGGGTTGGCGATCCAAGGCGGATTTGGTTGTACCTCTCGTTCGAGATCGGATTGTCCATTCTTGGGAATGCTCTGGTAGTCGCGAACAATCTCTGCGATAGCTTACTCGGAGATAAGTTTTCGAATTATGTAAGCATCCGGTTGATGGAACACGCTAATACACTCGATCTTGCCTCATTCGAAGATCCCGTTTTTTACGATAAGCTCGACCGGGCCCGCCGACAGGTCTCCACCCGGCTGGGAATGTTGACCACGCTGGCCGGCATGTGCCAGAACCTGCTTACCCTCATCTCGTTGTCAACGGCCATGGTGGCGTTTTCGCCGTGGCTGCTGCTGTTGATGGTGGGCACCCTCATTCCTCCCTTTATGGGAGAGGCAAAATTCGCGATATTAGGCTATTCGATTCTCTATCGATGGACGCCGGAACGGCGCGAGATTGAATACCTGCGGCTGTTAGGCGCCAGTAATCAAAGCGCCAAGGAAGTGAAGATATTTGGCCTTGGACGCTATCTCACCGACCGGGCAAATGGTTTGTTCACGCGCTATTATAAGGAGAATGCAGATCTGGCGGTACGGCGCGCTGGCACGAGCGTGCTGCTCAACCTTTTCCCTCAGGCCGGATACTACTGCGGATATGCATTGATTCTGCTGCGCACGCTGGCTGGTTCGCTGACTTTGGGCGATCTCACGTTTCTGGCCGGCTCATTTGCGCGCTCGCGCACTATTATTGAAAACCTGTTTACGAGCTTCAACAATGTTGCCGAACAGGCACTCTATGTTAAAGACCTCTTTGACTTCTTCGAGAGCAAACCAACTGTTGTCTCCAAGCCGCATGCCATCCCAGGTCCCCAGCCGATACGCAGTGGATTCGAATTTCGCGATGTCGATTTCTCCTATCCCGGATCCGGACGCAAGATTCTGAGCAAGATCAACTTCCGCTTTGATGTGGGAGAACGCATTGCGCTTATTGGCGAGAATGGCGCCGGCAAGACCACGCTGGTGAAACTGCTGGCCCGCCTGTACGATCCAACCGCCGGCTCCATTCTCCTGGACGGCGTAGACTTGCGCGATTACAAATTGGAAGACCTGCAACGTGAGATCGGCGTAATCTTTCAAGACTACGTGCGTTACGACATGATGGTGAAGGAGAACATCGGGATCGGCCGCGTGGAAGACATGCACGATGAGCAACGCATCCGGACAGCCGCAGCCCAGAGCATGGCGTCCCAGCTAATCGACAAGCTGCCGCTGGGCTACGACCAGATGTTGGGGCGCAGGTTTGACGGTGGCGCCGAGCTTTCGACTGGACAGTGGCAAAAGATCGCGCTGGCGCGCGCTTACATGCGAAATGCGCAGGTCCTGATTCTGGACGAGCCGACAGCGAGCCTCGACGCACGCGCGGAATATGATATTTTTCAAAGATTTTCAGAACTAACCAGCGGACGGATGGCGGTCCTGATCTCGCACAGATTTTCGACTGTTCGCATGGTGGATCGCATTCTGGTTCTGGAGAATGGAACGATTGCCGAGCAAGGCTCACACGACCAGTTGGTTGCTTTGGGCGGGCGTTATGCTGAGCTCTTTGATTTGCAGGCGGCATGGTACCGCTAATGCAGCCGGCGTTATTCGCTTCGGAGGGCGAATACGGGATCAACACGGGCCGCCCGTCTAGCCGGCAGATAACAAGCACCTAGTCCCACAATTATTAAAAGGACTGCAACGGCGATGAACGTAGCCGGATCTGCCGCTTTGGTTCCAAACAGTAAACTCTGAATCAGCCGGGTGAACAGGAATGCGCCGGCAATTCCAACCACAATACCAACCCCCACCAGTCGCATGCCCTGGCCTACCACGAGTTTTAAGATTGCACTCTGGCCGGCGCCTAAAGCCATGCGCACGCCCATTTCACGGGTCCGCCGGGTCACCGAATAAGCAAGAACGCCGTAGGTTCCCAACGCCGCCAGCAACAAGGCAAGCGCAGCGAACACGCTCACAAACTCCGTTGTCAGGCGCGGTTGTGCGACTGATTTTGAAAGCATGCCGTCCATGCTAAGGATGTTGGAGAACGACAGCTCGGGATCGATTTCCTTCAGTTTTTCCCGCGTTGCATCTACGATCGTGGCAGATAGAGAATTCGAACGGACCACCAGCCCCATCAAGGTGGCCGGGTTTTGCATCTGCGGCAAGTAAACTTGGTCGACGCTGGCATCGTTCAAACCGATAAACCGGACATCGCCAACCACGCCGACAATTTCCAATGGATGTGTGAGGTCGCGCGAGAAAGCCAGTGTTCTCCCGATTGGTTCCTGATTGGGGAAATAGCGATTGGCGGCAGATTGAGTGAGAATGGCTACAGTGTGAGAGCTCGCCATGTCGTGGGGATCAAAGGTTCGTCCGCGCAACAACGGAATCCGCATGGTTTCAAAGTAACCGGGAGTAACCTGCGCAACGGCGATGATCGGGTCTTTGCCAACGCCCTGGCAGACCAGGCTCTGTGGACAAAAATAAACATTGCGGTCATCGCCCGACAGAGGAAGAGCACTCACCAAGCCGGCAGCCTGGACGCCAGGAATCGCCTGAACATTTTCCTGCAGACGGCGAAAGACATCAGCGCGCTGCGGAGGATCCGGATAACGGTTCTGTGGCAGCTTGAGGCTAAAGGTCATCACGCCGCTGGCGTCAAATCCCGGATTGAGGGTTATCAAATTAATAAAGCTCTTGATGAGGACGCCGGCTGCCGCCAGCAGCACCACTGCTATGGCCACCTCCGCCATCACCAGTAGGTCGCGAGTTCGGCTGCCAGTACGGCTGGAAATGAAACTGCGCCCACCCTCCTGCAAGTTTTTATACAAATCACTCTTAGAACCCTGAAAAGACGGTAGCAGACTGAGCACCACGCCAGTGACAGCGCAAACCAGCAGCGTGAAAGCGAGGACCGCGATGTTTACGTGAATCTCCTCCACGCGCGGAAGCGTGCCAGCGGGTAGCCATCGGAGCAGGCCAATGACGGCCATGGCCAGCAGCACGCCCAGAATTCCTCCCAGAAGGGAGAGCAGCAGGCTTTCAGTAAGGAATTGGCGTATCAGCCGCATTTGCGATGCCCCGAGCGCGCGGCGCAAGGCTGTGTTGCGCGCGTGCGACAGCGCTCTTGCCAGCAACATGCTGGCAATGTTGGCACAGGCGATCAGCAGCACAGATCCGACGGCAGCCATCAGGGCCCACAACGAGACACGCACAGGACCGACCAGACTGTCCTTCAGCGGCGTAATCCTGAGCGTGCAATTCTTGGCGTCTACGAAGTCCGGATTATCTGTCCCGTAAGCGCTGTTGATCGCATCAAGTTCCGACTGTACGGGAGTCAGGGTTTCGCCGGGTTTCAGGCGGCCGAAAACAGATAGATACGTGGCCCCGAATCGTACACGAAATCCGAGCGCGGCGTCTTCGAAAACATGCGACAGCCACACATCAGGCTCGGGCTGCTGGAAGGGCAGTTGGAAACTGGCGGGTAGGACTCCCACGATGGTTGCGGTTTTGCCCTCGATTGGAATGGTAGTTCCCAATACGTTCGGATCCGCCCCGAAATGATTGTGCCAGAATCCATCTGTAATGACGGCGGTGATCGCGGTGTTCTCCTGATCATCTTCAGGGAGAAAGGTCCGGCCGCGCGCTGCCTGCACGTCCAATAGTTGAAAGAAATTCGCGCTGGCTCGCGCCGCGTGAATTTGCTCCGAGACACCTCGCGTTGAAAGGCTGAGCGCAATTGGATGGTATGCAGCGATGCTTTGCAGTGAGTGAGATTGTTCCCGCACGCGAGTAAATTTTGTGAAGGAGACCGGCAGGATCGTGCCTTCACTGCTCTTGCGGCGTTGGAGAACGGTGACGACGGAAACCAATTGCTGCGGATCCTTGTACGGTAACGGCCGCAGCAGTACTCCGTCAATTATCGAAAAAATGGCCGTATTGGCCCCAATGCCCAGAGCAAGCGTTAGGATTACTATGGCGGCAAACGCGGGGTTCAGTACCAGCATACGCGCGGCTTGCCGCAGATCTTGAATTAGGACTTGCACCTTACCCTGACTCCCTTGGGACGGAAAATCGCTCAGAGTTTATCAGATTCAGTTGCGAGTTCGCTAAATAAGTCCCCACGCCTGCAGCGATTCTGTGATCGTGGCCCCATCTCTCATGCTCCTGTTCTGCAATGGGAAAACTTCCCAAAATGAAAAAGGCATCTCATTTGACGAAATGAAGTCCGCTATCCTTAAAGTCTACCGATACGGAAAAGATGGGACGAATTGGATGGCTCTTAAAATCATTTAACAACTCCGTTCCCGCGATGGAGGAAACTTTCCAAAATGGAAGAGACATCCCATTGACGGAAGGGAAAAATTCCGCTAACCTTTGAGTCTGGTGTAGAAGTTGTTCTGAAATCAATCAAGAGGGAAACATGAACAATACTTTTAACGTTCCAAGTCTGACCGACACCGAGAAGATGGACGAATTGATGGGCTTCGAGATGAAAGAAATAGAAGTAGCTTGCTCAGCAGACGCTGAGAAGGCTGGCATCACTGGATGCCTGAGCTGCTCTTAATCATTTAAACAATCGACAAGCGGGCTTCGGCCATTCGCCGGGCCCCTTCTGTTTTGTCCACGCAAACAATCCCAGGAATTCCCACCAAGGATCATCATGGAAGAGTCTTTTGCGGACACCACTGATGCCGTTGACGCCGTTTCGGGCGCAGAATTGCCCCTCAACCTCTGCGATTACTTGGTCTATCGCCATATTCGGGAAGGCCGGGGCGATTCGCTATCGCTTCTGTATAAAGATTCTAAACTCACTTACTCACAAACAGCTGACTTGGTTTCCCGCTCCGCAGCGGTGCTTTGGGCACAAGGAGTGCGGCCGGGTGATCGGGTTCTTTTGCTGCTCCCGGACACCCCAGCTTTTGTAACGCTATTCTTCGGCATCCTTCAAGTGGGTGGCATCGTCGTACCTCTCAATCCAGGCTTGGACGGAGAGGAAGTCCACCACATCTCTGTTCACGTAGGAGCGAAGCTCGCGTTCGTCGATGAAACTTTGCGGGGCAAATTCTCAGGGCTGGAAGCTGCTGGAATGTCTGTGATAACGGTGGGGGACTGTATTGGCCGTCGCGCAGCCTTCGAACAGCAGGCCGAACAACTTGCTGGATCCAGGAACGGCGCCAGGCTGCAGGTGGAACGCGCCCCTGATGCTGTGGCATATATCTTGTTCAGTTCCGGGACTACCGGTTCCCCGAAGGGCATTCCCCATCTGCATACGGACATTATTCACTGCATTAAGGCATATTCTTTACCCGTTTTGAACATGTCGGCATCTGATCGCGTTTTAGCAGTACCGAAACTAACTTTTGGTTACGGTCTCGGCGGGAACTTGCTCTCTGCTTTCTACGTAGGCGGTGTATCGATCTTGGTGCCGGAACCCTCCTCCCGGGAATCCATCGGAGAAGCAGCGGCGCGATACAGCCCCACGTTATTCCTGGGGCAGCCGCGCTTGATTTCGAACCTTTTGGATGGGCATTTTCCTGAAGCCTTTCATGATTTGCGGGTGGCGGTTAGCGCGGGTGAGGTGCTCGCGCCGGCGCTTTATCAACGGTGGCGCGCGAAACTTGATGTGGAGCTGCTCGACGGCTTCGGTTCAACCGAGATTGGCCACGTCTTTATTTCCAACCGAATTGGTGATGTACGCTACGGATGCGCCGGCCGTGTACTGGACGGGTTTGAAGTAAAGATTCTGGATGATACCAGCGCTGAAGTCGGCCCTAATACGGTCGGGCATTTGTGGATCCGTGGTTCATCACTGGCTTCTGGTTATTGGAATGATCCAGAACGAACGCGCCAACATTTCCGCGATGGTTGGGCCCGAACGGGCGACTTGTTCCAATATGACGAAGATGGCTACTACTACGCCACTGGTCGCTCCGACGACATGATCAAGGCCGGATGCGGCCAATGGATCGCTCCGACGGAAGTGGAAGGGCTACTGATGGAAGATGAAGCAGTTTCAGATTGTGCGGTAGTGGGCTTTGCCGACAACGATGGCGTTGTGCGGCCTAAAGCTTTTATTGTTTTACGGTTCGGATTGCGGCCGAGTGTTGATATCGAAGAACGGCTGAAGCGAATGGTGGCAGAGCGTTGGCCGGATTTACCACATAAGCAATTGGGCGCGGTCGAGTTTGCTTCCTCACTGCCACGCAGCTCTACCGGCAAGCTCCAGAGATTCCGCCTGCGTCCTGCGACTCTTACGGAATTCTCGTATGAGTGTTAGCGCGCGTGAAAATTGAACCGTTCCTGTTCAACGTATTGCCATCTCCGGCAAGCGACCGTGTAGCATCTTCCATCGCCTGGCACGGACCATCGCATGGCCTGAGCGTTCTGATCGGCCCATTTGACGGAAGCCGGTCCGAGCCAATTTTTTCCTTTGACAAGTTGCTGTCGGTACCCATGAGTTGGTCGTTCGACGGCCGCTTTTTTGCGTGCGCCCAGTATGATACTTGCGGCATCTGGGAGGGCGGCCGCGTTACTACCTGCAAGCTGCCTGCTCCCGTGCGCGAGTTGGCCTGGGACACGGAGGGTACGCTATGGGGGCTTAGCCGCGATCTGTTGTGGAGGGCCTCGCCGCGGAGCGGGTTCAAGCCCGGCTTGATTATGAGCAACGTGATGGCTATGTCAGTAGCGGCTGACATCGTTGCGGTGCGGCGCAATCAAAGGTTATTGGAGATCGTCTTTGCAGCTAAGCCGGAGTGTCCCACTATCCCATGGCCTCTTTCTGTGCAAACGCGGCCAGCAATAGCCCGTTCCGCCGATGGTTGCGGTTTGTTTGTCTTCGCACAGGAGCGTTCTGGGCCGTCCCGTTTACGAACCGAGATCGCTTATGTGAATGTGTTGACGGGTGATACGCACAGCTTGTTCGCCGGTGATATGGCTACGGGATTGGGTGGGCCAATCGCAGGATGGTCGCCCTGGACGGGCCGGAGCGCGTTGCTCGTGGGCGAGATCGATGAATATGCGCGAGTCTTCAGGGTGGACGGAGACGACAAAGAACCATTGCCGCTTAGTCCACCGGGATTGGAAGTTTCCGGGTTCGCCGCATCGGTTGCGACAGGCCGGGTCGCAATCATTGGAACACCATCCTCCGAAGATCCGTGCAGCCTGGAAAACTGGCTGTTTGTGCATGATGAGACGCTTGCTAAGGGCACGCAGAACAGCCTGGTGAGCCGTGGCGTGAATTCGCAACCGTCTTGGGATGCCGGTGGACGGCGTTTGTTTTACATCCACGCCATAGACGGGTTCCGTTCGCAAATGCGCTATTACGAACCTCAGAGAGGTGCTGCTCATACCCCGACGGACGAGCCGAAGTCTGGGTTCGGCGGCGGCCGGCCGGAGCCCTTTTCGATTCTGGAACTACGGCGTCCAGCCACTACAAAGGCTGCTTTGATTCACCTCCAAGGTCCGCATCGCCGTTTTCTGAATGGGCCGCAACCGACGTTTTTCCACCATGCTCTGCTCTCACTGCTGGAAGAATTTGCAGATTCTGGAGTTTTGGTTCAATGCCCGAATAGCGTGGGCGCCCTGGGCAAGGGCAGAGATTACCGTGAGGGATTCGGGTCCTGGTTGACCGAGACCGTGAACAATCTGGCTGGCATGACCGCGGACTTGAAGAAGGCTGGATTTGAGCGCATCGGCATCATTGCTGGGAGCCTGGGAGCGCTCCCTGCCATTCATTTTCTAACAAGTCATCATCTGGCGGCAGCGGCATTTGTCTCTCCTGTGTATCATCCGCACATTCCCGCGCTGAAGGATTGGCAGCACTTGTTTGGCGATACGGCCAATCTGCCGGGCCCGGAGCAACTCGCTGCCACCATCCGGACGCCGCTTCTGATTCTGCATGGATTGCGGGACGAAATGTCGGCTGCCGAGCAATCTTCCCGTTTTGTGTCGCGGATATCGGCAGATGTTCCTTGCGATTATCTGACGTTTCCGGATGAAGAACATATTTTCCGGCGTCCAGATACATGGGAGACCGGGTTGTCGGCGGCTATCGACTTCCTGCGCCTCCATCTAAATCTTGATCGTGAAGCCACTGAGGAATCCACGAGCGATCCGCAGCTAGGCTCCAAATTGGTACCCTTGGTGTAGATTATGACTACTCCCTCGTCCATCCCCGTCAGCAGCACCTCTTCATCGAAGGGCGCCCTGCTCCAATTTGCCGCAAACGTGGCCGGTGCGATCCGGTCGATTACCGATGAAGAAGCTTTGGTGCGGCAGGTGAGGCAGATGCTCATTGATGCCATTCCTGATGAGACCTTCTCTCTCGATTGCCTCCAGGAGGCCATTGATGCCATACGGCCGCCCTTGTCAGGCTGGGTGAATCCTCCGATTGTGAACGATGAAGCGAATGCGTTTTCAATCCGCTTGATTTATTGGCCACCGCATTTTCTGAACAGCGCGCACGAACATACTTTTTGGACTGTGACCGGGGTGTTTTCAAATGCCCTCACTTTTCGTACGTATTTTTCTAACAGCGGGCAGAACGATCAGGGCTTTCAAGTAGACCGCGAAATCAAAGCCAAACGGGGTGAGGTGGGCTATATTTTGCCACCCTGCATCCATACGGTGGGCAACGAAGAGGATACGCCATCGATCTCGATTCATGTGTTCAGCGGGCCTAAACTGAACGAGAATTCGTTTGAGCGCGGGCACACCACGTGGTATCCGACCGAAGGCAATCCCGACCCTTCGCCGATGTTTACGCTGACGCACGCCTTTCAGGCAATGATCTCTTTATTGGGTTCTCTGCAGAATCCCCGGGCACTCGATCTGCTCGACCGCATTTTTGCCGTTGCGAGCGCTCCCACACGTCTGGCTTGCGCGAAAGCCATTGCGCGGCGCGATAAAGTCCGGGCGGGGCACCGCTTATTGGAACTGGCTGAACAATGCACCGGAGAGGATGCCGTCAAGCTGCACAAGATGGGAACAGCATTCCTATCGGGATCGGCGTCAAAATAACTATGTCTCTGCTGATCTACCAAGCCGCACTCGCGCGCATCTACCTGGATGCAAATCTGCGGAGTGCGGTGCGTGCTGGGAACCAATCGGCACTGGCGGAGTTTGGCCTCAGCCCGGATGAGTTCAGGAATATTCAGCAGTTGATTTGTAATCAAGCGCATCAGGTTGATCTATTTGCGTCTACCTTGCAACGCAAGCGCGTGGAGCGCCTAAGTCTTGCTTACAAATTGCTTAGGGGGCATCTTGGGCCAGACCGGTGGAAGTTACTCTGCGATCAGTACTGCGCCCAGGTATCGATTCAGGCGTTCATTACGGCGGAACAGGATTGCGCTCGATTTGGAGCATTTGCCAAAAAGAACCTGGCTCCGCTGGTGGAATGCGAGGACCGGTTTGAAGACTTACTTACCCTTGAAAGAACAAAGGCGGAAGTCGATGCCATCCCAGTACCCCAATACTTCGGCAATGTGCCATCCGATCTATTAGCCGCTGAAGCCCGGCCCTGCCTTGCATCCCATGTTTGCCTGCGAGTATTGCGGTACCAGCCGCAGGCCCTGGCAGACTGGGCCAATGGAATGATTCAGCAGCCAGTTCCGGAACGCGCCGGCGTGAATTTGATTTTCTTCCGCCGTAAGGATGGCGCCGAAGTGAGTGTGATGCAAATCGGGCGCTGGATCGCCGCCTTATTGGAGCGGGCGGATGGCAACGCGACGTTGGCGGAATTGGTCGAGTACATCGCTAGCCTGTCGGGGCAACGAATCGCTTTGCAGGATGTCTGGAAATCAATGATTGCACTGGCATCGAAGGGCATTATTACATTGAGCCAGCCACAAGGAGAATCATCTTGATATGGCCAACGGAACGACTGGGAGTCGGGCTTGGTTACCGGCCTGAACTCAGCGAAGATATCGATCGACATCCTGGCGAGGTCGATTTTATAGAGTTCACGGGAGACCACTGCTTTAATCCTTCCTTGATGACGAAGGCAAAGGCGTTATCACGCAGAGTGCCGGGAGTGTGTCATTTTCTGAGTCTCTCCATTGGCACTGCTGAGCCGCTCGACGAGGAGTACACAGAAAAGGTCGCAGAGGTGCTTCTTCAACTGCAGCCGCCATGGTTCAGCGATCATCTGGCCGTTACCCGCGTCCAGGGTGTCGATCTCGGGCATTTGTCGCCCGTCGCGTTCACTGAGGAGACGGTAGAAATCGTGAGCCGCAAAGCAATTTATTTACAGGAGCGGTTCGGGTTGCCATTCTTGCTTGAAAACATTACCTCTCATTTCACTCTGCCGGGCGCCTCGCTTACCGAATGGGATCTCCTTACGAAAATTGTCGAAAGATCCGGCTGCGGGATTCTGCTGGACGTCAACAATGTCTACGTCAACGCATTTAATGCCGGATTCGATCCCTATGATTTCCTGCGCGGAATCCCGCTGGACCGGGTGTTGCAGATTCACCTGGGCGGCGCCGTGATGCGGGATGGTGTGATGATTGATTCGCATGGTCATCCAGTAC
>DASXKZ010000212.1:0-2838 GCA_036496525.1 Candidatus Angelobacter sp. | reverse complement strand
CTTTATGGCAAATGCGCCGATGCCGCCTGACGCCATTTTGCTGCCGCGATGGGGAGTACAAATGAAGACGACTCGCTTGATGCGGGGGTTGGCCTTGAAAGTCGTGGCTCTGGCAACAAGATCCGTCGGTCGCAATGTGGCAAAGAGCTGCATGCCTACTTCCCCCAGTGTTTGCTCCCAATCAGCGCGGGTGATGCTCGTAACCTGCGCCTGCGAAAGCAATCCCCCCATACTGTGCCCGACCACGACATAGTCTTTGTGATCCGGATAAAGTTTATCTGCTTTGGCCAGTTCTTCGCGCAGACGTAACGCAGAATAGAGGACGGGATTACCGGTCGGATAGGCGAATACCCAGAATTGGTAATGTTTGCGTATCTCAGGATCTGCCTGGAGACCGTTAATCGTCTTCACCCAATCAAAAGGAGTTGAAATAAGTCCATGGACAAACACCACAGGAATCCGGTTGGGATCGTAGGGCTGAAGAAAATAAAGCCCCGTCTTCTTTTCGTAATGAGCGGCTCGTAATGCCCCCATTATTCCTACAAACAGCGGATTGGCCGGCGGCTGGTAGTAGCTGATCGGTGCTGAAAAATTGGCGGCCAGGGGACGGACTTTCCCTTCAACGATCGCCGTTGGCTGCTTTGCCGGACGACGAAGTGTGAGGGTAGCATCCGTTGCATGAAAATCGAGCGTGGCCGTAACGGGCGCACTAATTCCTTTGGGCGGCGCGAATTTTTCGGGGGGATTGAGCTGTCGCACGCCGACAAGCGCACCACCAACGCCTTGCTGGATGTTTTCCTTCTTGATCAGTTTTTCTTTGACCTGCTGTTCGAGTTCGAGGCTGGTGAAGTAGTCTGGCGCCCACACTGCGTTAGCCGCCGGTTCAAGCCCTAGATGATAAGTCTTGTTGTTGCCTGTAAGAGTCTGCGGCTGGTTCCACAGCCGTCCTCCTTCACTGGAGCGCAGCAGAACAGTCAGTTCGCCGCAGGCTGAGTTATAAGTTTCACAGGCGGGTGTACCGACGCCACTCCCCAGCAGTGGGGCAGTAGCGGCCGCCGCCTGCAAATAGTCGGCAGCTCGTTTTTCCACTGGGACACTGGGAGATCGCGCCTCCCGCATGACGCTCGCGGTCGGTGCATATTCGGGACCACGTGCTGTCTGTGGCGCCGTCGCACAGCCGGCAAAAAATGCGAGACCCGTTACCGCAGCGATCAGGCGAATAGATATTCTTGTGTCTTCAGGCTTCATAAGCGTCGGAGATGTCGGCCGGGAATGGTATCCGAGAAGTATGTGCGCGCACTCTTTTCTCTATAAGACCTTAGGGCAAGGTGAGCATATCCAAAAATTCGCTCCAAGCCGTCAGGAATCATCGGATTTCGCTGTTGAATAAAGTGAAACCAACCGAGCGATCAGGACCGCCACATAAAGCAGACCCGTTATCGCTTCCATTGCCGCGAGCCAGCGCGCAACACGCGAAACCGGAGTGATGTCACCGTAGCCGACGGTGCTCAACGTGATAAAGCTAAAGTAGAATCCAGTAAATCCGTTCATCGAGTGTACGCCTCTTTCCGTATTGAAAGAAAACGCACCGCCAGGTGTCATCTGATCCACCAGCCAGTACGCGACCGTCCACATCAAGCCCAGCATGAGGTAAGCCGAAATGCTGGCACAAAGCACTTCTACGGTGACGATAGGCGCGCGCAGAGTGAATCGCAGCAGATTCGCGATCACAAACGCCAACAGCAGGATTGCGCAGACGAGAAAAACGGCGGGGTGAACCAGGTCCGGCCGAAACTGGTTGATCCATCTGGCCGTGATAGCTGGAACCGCGAGCACAACTGCAATGGCGAGTGTGCGCTTCCGATCCGCGACGGCAAACACCGCAGCGAGCAGAACCAACGAAAATAAAGCCGACAGAATGAGATGGCCGCCTTCGAGTTCTTCAACGAAAGGCGCAGAGATTAAGAGAACGGCGATCGCAATGAGAAGCTGCACGGTGGAGAAGCGTCGGAATCTGAGCCGCTCCAGCATCGGCTTGATTGACTGTCTCGACTGCGCCGTCTCGTTCATTCAGTTTTCCACAACTGTTCACTGCAACGCCCAACTCGCCCGGGCACAGCGACAGAAACGCCCTGATAGAACGCGCCATACAACTGCTTTTGATTTCTCAGGTGTGCTCGGACGGTCGGCTTGGTTCTAAAATGGTACCGGTCCTCCCATGGGTCCCCACACTCCTCCGCCACCTTCCCACTGACTCCACTCCATCGTGGCGTCCTGATACATCTCCGCGTCCTGGAGATCTTCCCTGGCGAGCTTCTTGTCGGCGCGGAGCTGTTGGTAGGCCTTGTACTCTTTGGGTCCACCGACGTATGCCTGATTGTGAGCCGGGTCCGGGAAGACGTAATAGTTTTTTTTGCCCTTTTTGATCATCGTCACGGCCCCGGCCGGAAGATTTTGGAGCTTTTGCTTTTGGGCGGCCGTTTTGGGCGTGATGACCTTAAATCCGGAGGCCACGAGCATGCTCTCTCTGTTTTGCGTGGTGGTCTGCGTGCTGGCGCAGCTGATTAACAGTGCTGTGCATCCGGCGGCGATACTGCTGAGGAAGACGTGTGTCGTTGGTTTCATAGTTGGGATCTGCTGTTGGTACTGAATCCGTCGATCTTTGCAATGCTTATGCTTAGAAAGCCAGGAACTTGTTGCTGCTTGTTACTTCAGCTTTAGATACTTCATTTGCCTCGTACCAGCTTCGCGGCTGACATCCGGCCGCTCTTCAACCAATTCCTCAGCGGGCACCGTGTGAAAGGAAACGACTGCCCAATCCGCCGCGTTATTGATTAC
>DASXKZ010000211.1:0-15366 GCA_036496525.1 Candidatus Angelobacter sp. | reverse complement strand
AATTTGACGCGGGGAAATTCTTTGCGGAAAATCTTGATTATGCCGCTGACCAGTTCGATGCCATCCTTTTCTGGGATGTAGCTGACTACCTGCCTGAAAGCCTCGTAAAGCCCTTGGTTGAGCGTTTACAGGCCATGCTGAAGCCCAAAGGACACCTGCTGGCCTTCTTTCATACCAAGGACGCAGGGGCAGAATCGCTTTATTCCCGCCACCATATCGTCCAAAAAGATACTCTCGAACTCGAGCCCATTCAGGACTTTAAGCTGCAACGGATCTTCAATAACCGCCACATAGAAAATCTGTTTAAGGACTTTGCATCCCGCAAGTTCTTTCTTGGCCGGGATAACATCCGCGAAGTCTTGATGGTTCGCTGAATCGCAGGCTCTCTCTGTAAAATTTACCCATCAGCAATTGATGTAGTTGGAGTTGGCATAGCCAAAAGTGGTATCAAAATACCCATAAACTATATCCAGCTTGGATTGGGCCTTAATCCCTTCACCTGTGGATTTCCTCTCACGACGTTGAGCTTGTGCTGTTCAGCATTAAGAATCAACAACTTAAATTACATTGCAAAACTTCACGGCCGTACGCGTTCTTTGGGCATCTCGATTGCAGTAACAACAGCAGTTGAACGATGTGAAGGTAATCAAAGGGACCCTCCAGCGGGCCGAAAAAAGAGGTAGGTTAAATGTCTAGCAGCGTGAGCATTATCAGCAATCTTGGAATTCTTGCCGCAAGAGAAAACCGCACGGCTAACTATGATGCGATTTACGGCGAGCACTGCCACAGAATTTACTCCCTGGCTTTTTGGATGACCGACAATGAGCTGACCGCTGAACAGCTCTCCGCCAACACATTTCTCAGGGCATTCGCGTCATCGGCAGAGCCTAAGACCGAACAGATTGACCAGGCATTTTTGGCTGAAATCCGCGAACTCACCACCATCGGTACCCTGACGTTGAACAGCAGCGCTTCCACTGAAACCAAGAGCGTTTGCGGCAACGTGAAGCGTGTGCATCTGGAGCGCGCCGTGGTTGAACTGCCGGCGACCGAAAAAATGATTTTCCTCCTTCATGATGTTGAAGGCTACACCCATGAAAAAATTGCCCATCTGCTCGGGTTGGATGTAAAAGAATCACAGTTTGGGCTGCATCAAGCTCGCTTGCAAATGCGGGAACTGATTTCGCGCATGTCGTAAAAGCCGTCGATTGTATCTCCTCTCTCTCCTTACTCTCCAACCCTTCGTCTAGCGCGAAGGGTTTTTTATTGATTGAACAGCAGATCTAGATTTCTATTAACTTTGGGATATTTAGTTATGTTAATTTCAGCGAAAACTGAAACTTTTTTCTGGGTCCTACGTCTATCTAGATAACAACATACGCAGTACCCCCACGTGGGCGTCGCCCCTATACCGGCGCCCACTTTCTCTTTGCAGCAAAATCTCGGTATTTAGTTTTTCTTGGCTGCCATTCTTGCCTTCGGTCCCACTGCTGAGACCCTGTTGTATTTTCGATTGATTGCATCCTGCACTTTCTCTTGATCAATCATCGGATGAAAGCACTGGTAGCGCTAAGATCATAATGAGCCACTGAAATCACGGTCAGCGATCCTGAATTGGGCAACAGGAAGACGCAATTGCGGTTCTAACGAACCGGGTAGATGAGTGGAGTAGCTTCCATGAGCGAGAAAAATAGATTAGAGTTTCAGCCGCAGCATACAACAAAGGAGGGCGGAGCAATGGATTGGAAGAAAACGCTGATGATCGGGTCTTTTGCGGCCGGGGCAATTTTGTTTCTTACCGGGCGGAGGCCAGCGGGCCTGGCCATTGCCGGGATTGGCGTAGCAACTTTTGCTGCCGAGCATCCTGAAAAGTTTGAAGAACTGTGGGAGCGCATGCCAGAGTACATTGAGAAGGGGAGCAAGTTTGTCGATATGGCGTCAACGTTCCTGGAGCGCATGGGCCAGGAAAGGGGCGGTTATCGCAACATGCCGGTGGCCGGAGGGAATCGCTTTTAGTCCTCACGTTATTTTGCTGGAGATTGGCCCGGGTCAACGCCCGGCCTTTACTTTTTGAACGCGGTCGGACGCGTGCTGGCAGCATCTCTGCCGGTTTCCAGCGAAATACGTTGACTCTCGGCATCATCGATGCGCATGGCAAAGTTAACAAACGCAGCGTATTTGTCTGGTGCAATTACCTGCACTGGGATGTGGAAGTCCCGGTGAATATCTATCTCCTGCGGCAACCGCAGAAAGCGCAACGTGTATTCTCCAAATTCAGTTTTATCCGTAAAGTCTGGGGGCAGGGAATGTACTGCCATACCGGCGGGCAGGTGCACGTGGAAGACTGTATTTTCAAAGAACAATGAGTCAATCAAGAGCGGGAACTTGCGCGCCGGGGTTTTGGCATAAAGAGTCGCCAAGCCGAGATCCGGAGCAAGTTGATTGATTTCTGCCAGGCCGCCCTGCCGGGTCATGAATTGCAGAACGGTACAGCGGATTGAAAGTTTTAGCGGCTGCTCAGGATCGCTTTCATGTGCAGCAACCCCGGTTACCGAAGTTGCGCCGGAAAAAATACGCATGGCCAGCTGTTCGAAGAATGCCTGGCGCTCGCGATCTACGGCGTTGCGGAGCGTGTTGCGCACTTCCTGCGCCCTCACTGAACCAAGCTGCACATGGATGCTGGCCACCAGGTCGCCTTCAGAGAATGACAGGTCGGCTTCTGCGAAACTCTTCTCGCCCGCAAGCCGCGGGTTCAATGCCACAATCTCGGGCTTTTTCTCTTCTTCGTTTAACAAGGGCACGACGTGCGCTTCTCGCGTATCCAGTGACGGCGGTATTGCGCCGAAAGCAAGATCATCGGACTCTGCATCAACATCTGCAGATTCGCCGTTCGGCAACCAGAACCGTACCAGCGGTTCCGTGTAGCAGGATAGTTCCTTGCCGCAGGTCTGCTCAATCCTGCGCGCCAGCAGCAGGTCTGCTTTCAGCCCAACAGCGCGCGCCATTGCCAGTAATGCCATGGTCCGGCTGCCTTGACCGTTGGCCAGCGTGTCCTCTGCCGGACTTGCAGCCCAGTCTGGGCCAGTAGAATCGATTTTGCTTGTCACAAACCGGTACAAACGCTTTGCTTTTTCAACATCTCCGCCAGTTTGCGAAAGATGAAGGTCCGCCACTGCTTCATTCACGTGAAGCCCTGCTCGCGACGCGTCGACCAACTGGTCCTGCAGCCTGGTGATGGTTTTTTCGGCTGCAGAAACAGTCACTGTGGGCAGCAGGTTCACTGCAGGCAGAAACGGCTCTGGGACGGTCTGTGCAAGGTTGTCGCGCTCCCAGATTCTGACCACCATGCCGTTGTTTTCACCCACCAGCGGCAAGGGAAGACCGGCTTGCTGGCGCACACGGACCGCCGCATCAGGTGGATCGAGCAGAACGAACCGGGAATGAAGTATCGGCGCAGCAAACGATCCAAAAGTATGAGCAGCGGCGCTTTCCGGAATCTGTTCCAGATCGGCATAATGCAGCACATATTCTTCTTCGATTGCATCACCCGGCTCGAGTGCAGGCATGGAAATGGTTGGTTTTTGCTGGTCGAGCTCCGGTTCAATGATCTCGCCATTCGCTTTGATGGTGCGCAGCTCTAGTAGGTCGGCCCCGCGAGATAGCATCACCTCTCCATACCGTGTGATGCCCTCTTTGTTGAGCGGTCGGGTGATGCGATGGACATATACAGAGACGGGACCTTCACGGCGAATGCAGACCACTTTGTCAGAAAGCAGAATGACCGCTTCTCCGCCGGAAAAGATTCTTTGGGCCGATTTGCGGATTAGATCAATTCCATCGCGGCGATAGGGAACATAAAACTCCGTTCCATTAACGAACCCTGTGGCTCTTTCGCTTCTGCTGTCCCGCGCCACTCCGGTCTCATGCAGCAGAGGCACGTAGTCAGGCGCATTTGCAGCGATCTCACGCAATTGCCTGGCCTGAAGCTTTGCCGCACTGATTTGATTGGCTAGGAGGAGCTGCTCCACAAGAAATCGGCGGGCTGCCCGATGGAGAGGGTTTCTGGTAACGAGTTGTTGAAGGTAAGCAGCAGCTGCGCTGTGGCGGCCTGACTTTGCCAGAAGCCGCGCATATTCCAGTGACTCAGGCGCGCACCTTGCGATTTGCTGCTCTACACTCTCGGCTTTCTCCTGCTGCGCGGCTGCATCATAGAACTTTACTGCCTCACCCAGCCTTGCGCATGAAGCATGTGAGTCCAGCAGGCGGGTGAGCAGCGCAGGGCCACCCACCTGGTTGTGGCGGGAAAGATTGAATGCCAACTGTAGTGCTGTTTCCGATTGAGGGCGCTCCGCCAGGATGCTCATCACATCAGCTCGTATGCCCTCAGCTTGGCCGCGCTCCACAGCATTCTCAGCCGATTTCATCCGTGCCAGTAACGCTGAAGGTTGCGCCATGGCAACAGCCTTCCATGCAGCATCAGCTCGCGGAGAATGCTCCTCCGCTGCGGAATAAAGCAAAGCCTGAAGATACTTGCTGTAGCCATTGCCATGAAGATCTTCCGCGCGAAGCAGAATTCCCATTTCAGCGTAATCGCCGCGAAAGTAAGCACCAAGCGCCTGTGCGTACTTTGCCGGCTCTGCAGGCAGAGCAATCCTTCTTTGTGGTGCTAGTTCAAATTTCGGGTGCAGAGCGACGCTGATTGGGGCAGCGTCGGGCGTGAACTTGAGCATGATCGTATGATGGCCAGCCGCCAGGACCAGCGCGGTCGAATCCCGAGTTGGGGCCACTGCATAACGTGCATCATGCAGCAAACGCGATTTTCCATCGACGGAAATCTCGTATGTCCCAGAACTCAACACATCAATTCGCGCGGCTCCTGCTACAACCTCGACCTCGCTTGCAGCATAAAAAATCCCTGAAGAAGCAAAATATGGGGGCAGAGTGATCATGCCGTCACGAAACCAGAAACGTTCCGGTATCGTCGTGTGGGAAGGGTTCGCCTTCGTAACAGCCGGCCCACTGTATTCAGTGGGCAAGAGTACTCGGTCGTGCTCAGATGTATATCGCTCGCGGAAAGACCGCTCGGTTTCCGGCACCCAACGGCGATCAAAATCAATGTTGTTATATCGTCCGAACGGGCCGGCAATTCTCCAGCGCGTGAGCAGCCCGCCTGAAAGAGCGGTCGTGTCCAGATCGATATTTGCGCCGTCCGATGCGGCTGCTAAAAGCGCCAGTCTTAAGTTAAAAGTGCAGCCGTTGCGGATTGCCGCCGCCGACTTCACGCGACGAACGACGGCGTTAAAGGCCAAGCTATTGGCCGCATGCTGCAAAACTCGGTTTGACGCCAGATCGTGCAGTTCCTGCGCACCAGGCAGTGCGCAAAGCCGCAACGCTGAGTCCAATACCAATTCTGGACGCTCCTGTAGCTCGGCGGTTTCCATCCGAACCAGGAGTGCCACGCTGTCTTTTGGAGAATGACGCAAACGCAGGTCTGCCGCGTCCGCGGCTGCTGGAAGATTGAAATCGGCAAAAAAGCTCTGAAGCAAGGAATCAGACGCTTTATCTGGCTGGGCCTTTTGTGAAAATCCCGCAGCCGCACTCAGGCAGAGAAGCACGATGGAAAGGACGCGGACCGGCAATCTCATTGGGGAAGGCTCAAATTGATTTCGTTGCGGAAGCTACGCTCCGCCTCCGAACAGAACTGGCGAAACGCCGGATATTCCTGGGCGCTCACGCGCGCTCTTTCAAATTGCACATGGCTCTGGATGATCACTTCGCCCGCTAATTTCTTGTAATGCAGCCGCAGCGACCCGAAAACGCTGTTGACGTTCTGATCATGTGGCATTGACGTGACCTCGGTTCCTTCAGGCAGCGCGATGTGAATTTCTTCGTCCGTGGTCCATGGCAAAGGCAGGACCAGGTCCTGCGTGCGCGTGCTGGATTCCGCTAGGGCGGCCACGTAAGAGCGTGGCATCCATGAAGAGCTGAGAGATACCACCCGCTTGTATTGCGGCGAATTCAGCGCTCCCTGGAATTCCACGTTCACGCTGCTGGAAAGTACTTCCGCGCCATGGACCGCCACGCTATCGACCTTCACGCTGGGAAAAACTTCCGCGAGTTCACGGCGGAACATATCTAGCTGTTGTTCGCGGACTGCCAGGTCATGGCGCAACCCCGGTGCGTCTTCACCGCGGGTGGTGGTTGAGCCGCTGAACTGGATCACCCCTTGTGCTGAAAGATCGCCACGGATGATGTGCCGCGTGTAGTTGTCTGCAGCGTGGCTCATTGGAATGTGCCGTATCTGTGCCGCTCCGCTCAGGCTTACGGTCAACGATAAAGCTCCCTGATCTTCCAGGGGCAGCTCGCGCCCAGCGTACTCGGCAGTGCCATCGAGCCAGAGATCATATTTCGGCACGTACACAATGGCGTGATTGAAGACGGCGATGGAAGCGGGTTCTGTGGCTACGTCACCCAGAGAACGGGTGCGTGCCAGCGCGATTTCGGCTTCGATCCCTGCGGCCCGCAGCAACGCAATCATCAAGCTGGCTTTGTCTTTGCAGTCACCGAACCGCCGCGCATAAATCTGCGCCACGGGATAGGGTTTATAGCTGTAAATGCCAAATTCCAGCGCGACATAATGCGTGCTCCGCAGCACAAACTCCTGAATGGCGGAAATCTTTTCTTTATCGGTGTGAAGCCCGCTTGTCACTCGCGCCAGTTCATCCTGGAGCGCTTGGTCCAGCGCAAATTGCGGACGCACAAGGTCCGCATACCATGAGCCAAGCTGCTTCCAATCGCCCATGGTAGAGACATGGACATAAGGAGAAATTTCCGTCACGCCGGGGCTGCGCGGCTCTCGCGGCAATGCGGGAACTGAGCGTGACTCCCACAGAAAGACCTGTGAGCCATCGCGGGCGGAAACAGTTGCGGGAGCGATCTTCTCTGCATGGACAAAGATTTTCTGCGCCGCCGGCGCGATCAGCACGTATCTCTTCAACTGCTCCGGCCCGCGACCGGCAAACAGCACCAGCTCGCCAAAATATCCGCTATACGGAGCAGAACGGCGCCTGGGCGACAGCGAATACTCCAGCTCAACCACATCGCCTTTTTCCAATCCTGCAAAGCGGAGCTGGTGCACGCGCATGTCGTAATACATTGCATCCGGGGTATCGGCATATTCGCGATCGCCCAATTCCTGCGCGTCCAGAACTGAACCGTTGGGCTTCCAGGCTCGTGCATGAATCACACGCAGTTCTTCAGTGGAAGGTGAATAGCGAATCGTGCTGACGCGATGCACATCGAGCGCAGGGTCGGATCCCACAAAGAACAGCTGCTGAATATGTACCCGATCCAGACCGCTGGCAAGAAGTTCCTGCACACGAATATCAGCCAGCGACGTATCGCTCGGCGTCGGCGGATGAGCGAATGCGTCCTTGGCCAGCATTCCGGGATCGGCCAGATATTGCGCGTCCATCGTCAGCATGTCAGGAGCTACTGCGCTGGAAGCTTTTGCCAGCTCCTGGTGAGCTTCATTATCAAGATGAAGCTTTTCATCGATCTGGGCCAGACGGCGGTGTGCGTCAGGATTTGCTTCATCCAGTGCAACCAGCCTCAGCAGGGATTTCCTGCCACCTTCAGCATCGCCACAATCAATCTGCACTTGCGCCAGCCGCGACCAAATATCGGGCTGGTTCGGCTCCAGTCGAGAAAGAGCGATGTAATCCGTCTGCAAGTCATACTTCATGTGCCGCCGTTCATGGAAGCGTGCCAGCAGTTCAAGTTGCTCACGGTTGTCGGACGTTTCTGCCACTACGGAAGCGGCCAGCCGGGCAGCATCATCCAGCAGGTCCATCTGTTCGTAATCCAGCGCCAGCCGCGACTGAAGCCACAGCGGGGAAGGCCACTCCTTTTCCAAACGGCGAAATTCAGGGAGCGCCTGAGAGCGAAGTCCTAAATTTAAAAAGAGGCTGGCGCGGCGTTCACGGATAACAAAATCATTGGGCGCAGCTTGCGCGGCCTCAGCCAGCACGTCACGGGCTTTTTCCAATTGCTGCCGTCCGATGTAATAGGTCGCCAGTTCCACGTTCAAGCGCGGGTTGGAAGGCTCAAGCGAGAGCCCACTGCGCAGCGCCGCGAACTTGCGCAGAGAATCATCCAGAAATTGAGCAGCGCGCAGCCAGCGAGTGGCTGTGGGGTCCATTCCGGCTGCCTGCAACATATGGCCGGCGGCTTCAGTTGAACCGGATAAGTGCTCCAGTTCGGCAAGAATTTCATAAGACGTCGCGTTGCCGGCAGCGGTGCGGGCTTCTGCCAGCACGCGTTGGCGGGATTCTTCGGCAGCATACCAATGCTGCGCTTGCGGTTGTGCCGGCACCTTGAATGTGCGGAGATCGTCAATATAAGCGGCGGCCTCATTCTTGACTAAAGCATCTTCCGCGGCCGAGTGCCAGACGTTCTCAAGGAAAAGCTGAACCTGGCGACGGTCATCAGCAAAGTCACGCAAGCGGCGGGCGTGATCAAGAAGCGCCAATTTTTCCAGCTTGCCGGCTGAAAGCCATTGTGAGCGCAGATTTTCCAACTCTAAATCGTAGGGATTGCGAGATTGGGCGCAAAGCGCCAGGGACGACACCAGCAGACAAACCAGCGGCAATGGACGCAGCAGGTTTCGCATAAACATCTTCCGGGGAAAGGCCCCTAAGCCCTTGTGGGGAGAATACGAGTACCCCAGGCGGCTGTTTCACCGCCCGGGGAAAATCGCAAATCAGTTAAGTCGCCTTCCTCTTTCGGCTCCGTTTCCCCCAGGTTTTTAATCTGCCGTAGCCGTTGAGTACAGCTCAACTCTTCATGATTGGGTTAAGGTGAGATAAGTATCCAGCTACATACAATTTCCAGCCATTCATCGAAAAACCTAGAGGGTAGGTAAATAGACCTTAGGAACTCTCAACGGGCTGACATCCCGGGGTTACGCAGGTTCATCTGACTGAACGGAACTGGAGGTTTTTGGGTCCCCATGGCGCGTCTGCTGCTCACGCTCTTTCTCGTTGCAGGTGTTGCCGTTACTGCAAGATCGCAGGACCTCCATTTGAGCGAATCCGGTTCAGGCGCGGTGCTTTCCCATTCGGCTTTTGCCCACGGTTACCGCCACGGTTATGAAGAGGGCTACCACACCGGAAATACAGACGTAAGCCTGGGAAGCTTGCAGCGCCGTAGACTCAAGGATTTTCATGGACTGAAATTGGGTTATTCCCCAGACTTTGGTTCCCGTAAAGTCTTTGAACGCGGTTTCCTGGCTGGCCTGAAGATTGGCTATGTCGACGGTTATTCTGGACGGCTGTTCCGGGCTGTCGATACACTTCGGTCTGCTTCTGCCTCCCTGGAAGACACACATTCGGCTACGCGGTTTACCCACTTTGATGACGGTTTTGTCTCGGGATACAACGAAGGGTTTGATCGCGGCGGTTCAGACCAATCTTCCACTGCTCAGATAGATTTCCATTTTGTCAGCTGCGTGAATTCCAAGGAGCAGAATAATCCCCCTGGAAAAGAAAGCTACTGCGAAGGCTACCGCCGTGGCTTTGTCCTGGGCCATGCGGACGGGTTTTTGCTGCGTCCTGAGGGTGGCCGGTTGGAAGCCAGCAAGTAACCCACAGCGGTACTCCCCTATCCTTGCGCTTCAACTTCAGTACATGTACCCTGCTAAGTAATGGGCTTGGGCTGAGGTTCATGATACTTTCAGGTCGCGCGCTCGATTTTTTGCTTACAATACGCACATTCACGCCACGGTCTTGGAAGGAGTTTTGATGAAAGCAGGCGCATCGAAGAGAACGATCCGCATAGCTGTGGTAGAAAGCGATCCGCTGCGGTTTATCGGACTGAAGTCGCTGTTCGATACCGAGACGGACCTTGAACTGGTCTCCTGCAGTTTGGCGGAATTGGGTCCGCGCAAAGATATTGACCTTGTTCTGCTGGGAACACGGGCCGGACAAAACCTGTTTGACGTAATGGCAGGCCTAAAAGCCGCACGCCCAGATTTGCGCATTATTGTTACCGGCAGCGGCGCTGACGATGAGACGATTTTGAAAGCGCTGGCTGCGGGCGCAAAGGGATACGTGGATGAAGCCGCATCACCGGCCGAATTCATCCAGGCCATGCGGATCGTGCATGCTGGTTCTGTGTGGGCGCCGCGTCGCGTACTTTCAATTTTCATCGAACGCGTTACGTCTTCACCGGGACGAATTTTTCCCGCCGGCAGAGTCACATTCACCGATCGCGAAAAAGAAGTTCTTGAGCTGTTGGTGGTGGGACGTTCAAATAAGGAAATTGGATCTGTATTGGGCATTGAAGAGCGCACAGTAAAGGCGCACGTTGCCAAGCTCATGCGTAAAGTGGGAGTGCAGAACCGCATTGCGCTCTCCGTGCACGCGATTACGCATTCGCTGGTGACCTCCTCCAAATAATCGCCAGAAAGAATTTGAAGCCCGGCAGGCAATCTGCTGGGCTTTTTGTTTGCTGGAAAGGAGGAGCGCCGGTGTTTACTAACTTGGTATCTCCCTGGGTACATGTCCGAACCGGCATGGGATAAGGAACCCCGGTTACTTGCCGCGAAAACCGTGTGGATGGATACTCTACTCACCTACCACAGAACCTGGGAGACGGGGTTGGACACGGTCACGAGGGTCACCGTATCCAACCCTTTATTATTTTTCCACATCTTCTTACATGCTCCCAGCGACTAAAATCATTTTGAGGGGATTATGAAAACGCTGCTTCATATTGTGTTGTGTGCAGTCATGCTTACGAGCGTAGCTTTTGCGTCAGAAGCTGCGTCCAGCCGGTTGGAGACGGCGGCCACTGTGTTAAACGAAATCATGGCCACTCCTGATAAAGGCATTCCTTCCGACATTCTTGGATCGGCAAAGTGCGTAGCAGTGGTTCCTAATCTGCTCAAGGGAGGATTTATTGTAGGTGGAGCGCATGGCCGCGGCATGGCCACATGCCGTACGGCAACGGGCTGGAGCGCTCCTGCACCGATCACCACAACAGGCGGAAGCGTTGGCTTACAGATTGGCGGACAGGCGGTTGATTTGGTGATGGTAGTCATGAACGATCGGGGAATGCAGGCGCTTTTGACGAACAAATTTAAGCTTGGCGCCGATGCATCGGTTGCCGCGGGGCCGGTGGGACGCCATACCGAGGGCGCAACTGATTGGAAGCTTCGCGCTGAGGTCCTTACTTATTCACGGGCGCGCGGACTCTTTGCCGGCATTAGTTTTAATGGCGCGGTGATCAAACAGGATGAAGACGCGACCGGCGAACTTTATGGCCGCCAAATCGATTTCAAGACCATTCTTACCGGCTCGGTGCCAGCGCCGCAGTCGTCTGAAAAATTTCTTGCCGCAGTGAAACAGGCGGCGGGGACTGACGTTGCTCCATCGAACACTGCAGTTTCTTCAAATCCATCCAGTTCGCGACCAGCGGCGCCTGTAAATCCGCCGGCCGCTACACCGACGCCGACACCACAGCCAACCCCAGCGACCGAGACTACTCCGGCAACGGAAACAACGCCGAGTCCCACTCCAACGCCAACACCGCCGCTGCAAATGTAATCAGGCGATTTCGCCTTAAAAGCAAAAAAGGGGAGCCGACATCAAGGCTCCCTTTTTGTCGCCTGTTGAGTGTGTCTCAGTGCTTGTGCGGCGTCGCATCATGGTGATCGTGAGCAGCGGCGCCGCCCTTCATGTGCTCGTGCTCTTCCTCTTCTTCTTTGAATATGCCAGGTGCGCCCAGGCTGCCCTTTGCTGGAAGATGGCGGATATAGTGGACAATGTTCCACATTTCCTCGTCCTCAAGAATTCCTTTCCATCCCGGCATGCCGGATGGTTTGATGCCGTTTTCAATGATCCACTTCAACTGTCCGTCCGTATAGTCCTGCACGTCTTTGACTGATAGATCGGCCACGGGCGGGTCCATCTTTGTCGCGAACGGAACTCCCGTGTTTTGTCCATCCAAGCCATGGCAGATCTGGCAATGATGCTGGAAGTGTTCGCCGCCTTCCTTGGCAGCGTCAGGCGTATAGGCAATCGGGTTCTTTACATCCTTACCGCCGATCGTCACTTCATGCTTCACTTCGCTCATCACCTTGTTCTCGGTATTGCTGGGGGTACCGGCTTTGCAACCGCACATCGCAACAATGGCAAGAGCGGCCAGTGCCTGGGAAAGCTTCATGGTGTCTTCTCCTTTATAAATCGCAACTATCTTAATAGGTTAGGTGTTCTTCTGTGAACTCTGGAAGCTGAAATCCGGACACACATCACACTTCATTGAGCGCCACACCGCCTTCCGGTTACATCCGTTTGAAATATTTTTCTCACGATGTTACCGTCGCCAGTTGCCCAAATTCCGCCACAAGCTTGAATACTTTCCCGTCTGGTTGCTCGCCACTGCCATTGGCGTGCTGCCACGACCCATGGCGCGGGCTTTTTGCCAGGGAATTGGGATACTCATGTACACGGTGCACGGGCGGCTACGCAAGGTCGGCCTGCGCAATTTGGACCTGGCATTTCCTGAGAAGATACGGAAAGAAAAACTGCATATCCTACGCTCGCTCTTCATAGGACTGGGCCGTCAACTGGCTGAATTTGCGCTGTTTCCCAGATATCGCAAGGAAAGCGTTTCAGAGATCGCGATCTATGATGACTTCGAAAATTTTGCCGAGGCGCGCGCGCGCGGCAAGGGAGTTTTGTTTCTGACAGCCCATTTCGGCGGATGGGAAATTGGCTCATTTGTGCATTCGCTCAACGGCAATCCCATGAACATCGTTGTGCGGCCACTCGACAACCCTTATGTGGATGCATTCGTTGACCGCTATCGCACGCTACATGGCAATCGCACGTTCGGCAAGCAGGATTTTGCTCGCGGCCTGCTCACCTCAATGAAACGCGGTGAAGTTGTCGGCATTCTGATGGACACAAATATGACACCGCCGCAAGGCGCGTTCGTCGATTTCTTTGGCGTGCCGGCCTGCACGGCCACCGGTGTGGCGCGAGTGGCATTGCACACCGGCGCAGCCGTGCTACCCGCCTTCACCATCTGGGACCAGGAACTGGGCAAGTATAAAATTCGCTTTGATCCAGCCTTGCAGCTTACAAAAACTGGCGACGATGAAGCCGACGCAATCGCCAACACCGCTCTGTTTACCAAGGTGATTGAGAGTTATGCCCGCCGATATCCGGAGCAGTGGTTGTGGGTCCACCGGCGGTGGAAGACTCGTCCACCCGGCGAGCCTTCAATCTATTAACAGGGCCGCGGCATAAAAAAAGCGCACAGCCGAAGCCGTGCGCCCAGGGATGAGAGTAACCGCGGATCAGTCTCCAGTTGCATGTGTTGCAGCTCCTTCAGGCTTATCGCTTTCAAAGAAGTCGGAAAAATCGCCGACAAAAGCCATGATTGCCACTACCAATGACCCGGCAAGACCAATAAAGAACACTGCTTCAAGAAAAACTACAAGTAAGTGCAGCATGATTGCCTCCTGCTACTTCAACGGTAATCGGCAATCGCATTAAGAACTTATAAAGAGTCCGGAAAGAAATCGTGATAAGAACGAAGTTGCTGCGGCACTGGTAATCGTCTCGCCGGGATTGCTGAAAACGCTAGAGCTTTACCAGCAGCGCGATATTAAAGCGGTTCTCGCGTTTGCGCAGGTCAGGGATGAATCCCGGAACGAGCGACCCCGGCGCGCCAGTGTTGCCGCCCGGTGGTGTCATCCCTCCCGGGCCCGCGAAATATGGAACATTGGCAGCGCGATGGTCAAATTCAAAGCGGAAAGTCACAAATTGGCTGGGCATGTAATCGAACGTGCTTGATGCGTCCCACGCCTTAAACTGGTCTCCCGGGTTCAGCGTGAAGTATGGAGTGCCCGAGAAAGCGGTCGCGCCATTGATGGGAGGAAGAAGGACAAGATACCGGCCCGGATTGGTGATAGCGCCACCACCCAGCGTTACGGCATAAAGGTCTTTGTGGAACCACACGCGGTTGTAAAGCATAGCGCCGAGGAAGGCCTGCTTTGGTCCTTGTTTAGAGTCGCCGAAGCAACTTACGCCGCTGCCGCTTTCGCAACCGGCGTCCACGGTAAGCGAGAACGCTGCTTTGTCCGCGAATTTCGCCGGCTTGTCATAGTATTTAACTTCAATGCTGTCATCGCTGTGATAACGCGTGCGATGCGGCGCTCCCAACGTGTCCTGCCCCAGCAGATATGAATTGGAAAGAATTGAGACTGCGCCGTTAGGCCGCCACAAGACCTGAAGGCCGCCGCCAGGACGTCCGTTGAATACGCCATACGACTGCCATCCGTTCACCAGCCAGGGCTCGATCTTCAATTTTGCTGTCGGAAAAATCTGAAAGCGTATGCCATTGAAAAACCAGGGAGTGTTCGACGATACATAGGATGGCTGATAGGCCCAGTTATCAAAATTGTAGTAGCTGAACAAACCGACGTAGGACATAAAGATGCCCGCATCAATGTTGATTCCATGCAGCACATTCAAGTGGTAGCCGCCGTAGGCTTCGGAGAGATAGCGGTAAGCATCCGCCAGGTCCCACTGTCCCCGCCCCGGACTGGCGTCATTGCGCGGCGTCATGGTGGAATACATGCCGAACTGCGTCATCAGGCGTCCGCGCACATTGCCGTAATGAAAATCTCCGCCCACTCCTAATTGCTGCACCTGGAACTCACCAGTGCGCCCGCTTTCACTCGTCCCGCTGAGCGTGTGGTCCTGGGGATGATTCAGGTCATAGATGTAGCTAACGTCGGCACGAAATTCGCCGGTGAAGACCTTGGAATCCAGCGGAGATTCCTTGGTGCGGCTGTTGCCGTTTTAACCAGGTAAAGTCAGCGAACGCGAAAGGGGCTTTAGCTTCGGTCGGCGCTGCGGAAGAGTTCGCGGCCGATGTTTCTGCCGTGGAGTGAGGAGCTTCTTGACTCAGCTTGCCGCTTGCAGATGCGGCAGGAGCAGACTGTTGCCTCGTTGACTCAATGCCTGCTCGCGCCTCAAGCTCGGCGATACGTCGCTCCAGGCGATCAATCTTTTCCAGCAATAAGCGGTCGCTCTCAGACACGTTGCCTGCGTTGCCATTTTCGGGCGACGGCTGAGCGTCGGAAGGAATATGGAAAATGGCAAGCAAAAAGATAAGAGTGAGAAATCGCGCAACATTGGGGAACATATGTCCTCCTGAAGATCAAAGCCGTTTTTCATGCGTGACCGGCAGGCTGCTGCCATCAGAAGCATGGCTGGTAATGCCCAGGATGTCATGGGAGAGCTCCTGCAAAAGCTCTTCCCGCTTGCCCGTCTTGAGTTGATGCTGCAGCTC
>DASXKZ010000210.1:0-33838 GCA_036496525.1 Candidatus Angelobacter sp. | reverse complement strand
TCCGTGCGTAGCTCCAGTTCTCCTGTGCTATTCGTAAACGAGAGATCCAACCGCTCAATCTCACGCGCGGCGAGTTTGGCTAGAGCTTCTTTTTGCGGATCGATTGTGGTTGCTGCAATGACAGCCAGAGCCGCGCGAACTTCCGGGTACTGCTTGAAATTGCACTGGATATGACTTCCCTGGGCGACGGCGGCAATCACGTTTTGCGCAAGAACACTTTCTTCGATAATCATTGGCGAACCCGAAGAATGCCGTGTGGGTTTGCGCGTCTCCGAAGGCTCGCGAATTTCACCAGTCGCCTGCTGACGATAGAACTCAACAATGCCGCCGCCGAGGCGGTTGCGCATATAGATGAGCGCCTGCGAGGTGGCATCCACGTCATCATCATGCGCGGCCTTAGGGAACGTGCAGATATTGTGAAGATAGTCTTCAATCCATGTGCAACCAAAAATCTGCGGATCAGGCAGCTCAATGCTGCCGGATTCCCAAAGCGGTGCGGTGGCCTGGGCGCGAGCGAGCTTGCCGCCTTCAGGATTTACAGCGACCACTCCGGCGATTTCTTTCTGCAGCTCACTGATAATGGCCGGTCCGTTAGCCTTATCTTCAATCAACACGGCGTGCGCCTGAGGAAACTTGGCATGGCAGGCCTTGATGGCTGCCATAGTGGGACCGAAATCAAGCCGGTCATAGGTGCGGTACGGAAGCATAAAATATTTTCCGCCGGAACGCGCCCATACCTGGCCGGCGACAAAGTCACTTTCCTGACCGCCGCTAAAAGTGCAGTCCCAGGACTGGACCATGAACTCAAATTTTTCCGGCATCTGATGATAGAAGCGCACCCACTGTCGCTTGACGATGCCACCATCCAGCGGCGCCGGAGTTTGCTGGTATTGTCCGTTGAAAGCCCAGCTTCCCATGCCGACGCGCTGACAATCAAGAAAAGATTGCGGCAGGCGAGCAGGCCAGAGCGGATCACCGGCTTTCTGCGTTTCGGTCTTGCCAGATGGAAATTTCCAGTCTTTATCATGCGTGGCAATGGCCGGTAAGCTCACATGCTCCCAGCGGCCGCTTTCGCGCGCAAGAACGTGTCCAGTGAGATCAAGCTCATGCAGACGCTGCATAATAATGATCTTTACGCCGGTGGCGGGATCATTGATGCGGCTGCGAAAGGTGGTATCGAACCGCAGGTTGACTGCTTCCCTTTCCACCTGGCTGATGGCCTGCTCAGGGTTGAGAGGATCGTCAAAGATAAGAATGTCACCGCCCATGCCAGTAGCTGTGGCCTGCATTCCGGTAGAGAACATGGTGCCGCGCGAAGAATTCTCATAGTGGCTTTTGACGTTCTGATCACGCGATAGCGAGAACACAGTACTCCATTCTTTCTGGTACCAGTCTGATTCAATGATGCTGCGACGGAAAATGCTGTGTTGCGTGCTGAGCTTCTCAGAGTATGAAACGAACATAAAACGGCGTTCCGGCTTAGTGGTCCATACCCAGATGGGAAAGAAGACGGAGATCAGCAAGCTCTTCATGGTCCGCGGTGGAACATTGAAGATGATGCCTTCAAGGTCGCCACAAACATTCTTGAAATCCCCGTCCCTGATCAGCGTGAGGTATTCACAAATGAGATCAAGGTGCCAGTTCCAGACGAGAGTACTGACAGGCTCAAGCAAATGCCAAGCCTCATGGACAAAATCCTTAAGAGGGAGCTTGCGAACGCCAGCGTGGTTTGCCGATTCAGCCACAGCTTCGACTTGATGTTCTGTAGTGCCGCCCGATTCGGACACAGAGCCTGGTTCAGCATGACTTCCACTGCTCAATGCAGGCACGGAATCAGGCGTTACCTGCAATTGAGGCACGCTAGTGGAACCGGGGCCTTTCTTGCGACGTTTAGCAGTCTCGTCTTTATGGGTTGCAATCATGCGGATTCACACCTCAAACGACGCAGAGTACATTTGCTGATCTTCGAGTGCTTCAGCCGACAGTTCGGTTTCAGCTTCAACTTCGAGGCCAGATTCAGTTGCGCCTTGGATACACGTAATGTTTGCGAGGTTGTTACGCCATCCAACATAGAGAGCGGTTTTGACCCGATGAGAGCCTGCCACGTATTCCCAGATGGCAGTCCCATTGATATTGCAGCTGGTATCACGCAAATAAGTGATCTTGGCGAAGGTGAGCCGCAAGGCATTGTTCTGATGAATGAACTCAGCCATTCCGTCTCTAACGAGCGCAATAGCAGACGTGACGCGCACTGCAAAAGCCGGCGGCGCAGGATAAGCACGCTCACACCCGACGGTTTTGCCCTGAAGGCAATCTTTACAGGGGTTCGACAGGCAATACGCGTGAATCGCACATGTGCGGCACGGGGCTCCCAGAATGCAAGGAGAGACAAATGAAGGCTGGTGCATTCGATATACAGGTACAAGGTCGTCTGGCACTGAATCTTTCCCTTCGCAAAAGTTAGACCGGTTGCTGGTTTGCGTTGCGCGCGCTGAGTGAGACTTTGTCGCCAGCGGAACATACTGGTACGCGTGAACACAGAAATCACTCCGTTGCTAGAGCACTTTTAGGAGCTGTCAGGCTCGCCATCACCCGACGACTCCCATTGCGTGGGCGCAACGATGTGAACTTGATGGAAAGGAAGATTTCTTGACGTAAGCCCAGACCCGAGCAGAATGAAGGCACACTCCTGGTTACATTCCGGGCACGCAATGACAGCATGCGTTGGGAGCTCTGCGATTGCCTGACGGACGAAGCCACAATGCGAACATCGGAAAGCAACATAGATACATGGGCGCAAAGCGTGCTGGCCGGCTGATGGTTGAGACGAAGATTGACTGCAATCATCGGGTGTTGCATAGCGAAGTGAGGAGCGCTGCATGGAAGCTGATAAAGGCTCATGATCGAAAAACATTTTGTTCTTCTCTTGTGTGGCTAAAACGATTTGTGCTTGGTCGAGCACTGTTGTCATAAGGCCTTCTTTGCGAGATATTTTTCAAAAAGCTTTTGAGCACATGCCTGGCCGCAAGCCGGTTCGTCAGTGGGACGCAAGTGCGCGACAGCCGAATACGGCCGGCAAGTAAAACGCTGCTCAACAGAATGACGAACCAATGATTGGCCTCTCGGCGGACGTTGGTGCATCCCGGCGCGGCACACTTTACGGTTGTAACCAGATGAGGATTGCGTGGCTGCGTCACAAGCAAACCTCCAGGGATTGAAATTGTGAAACTGAATTGACGAGCGCTTGGGCCGCATACGATGCGAGACATGAACGGCCTGCGCGCATTACGCGCGCAAAGCACCAAGCGACTGGGTTTAAAGGCCCAGCATGCGAGATTCGAGACGATGGCCGACTGCGGTCGTGTGAGGTACATGCCAATGCCTGGTTTGGGTACGTGTTGTACACGGCACAGTAATTGCGGCCTGCAGGCAAAGAGCCAAATCCGTCCCCACTCGCTTTGGTCGCTTTCCCATTGGGAAGGACGCGGATGATGCTGGACTGAGACTGGTGAGAGAATTGATTACTGCGAAAGCATTGAGCGGGAATGCGATTGCAATCAGAAGCAGAGGCATCTTTTCCAATGCGCAAAGCACTGGAGATCAGGCTTTCTCGCCAACCATGGGTTAGTTCCGCGTTCGTATCGAAGTCAGTCCAGTGACCCTCGACACGATGGTCGTCAAGACAACTGCCGCAAAACTGACTGTCACAGTCGAGGCATACATAAAGATGGTTACTGCAGAAATCCTGTTGGCAAACAGAACATGATGCAGACGAATGTCCCCAGCAAACGAGACACAGACCATCGTCTGGCGAAATACCGGCTGAGAGGACAGGATGGCCGGGAACCTGAGGACGAAAAAGAGTGAGTTGACGCTGCGAACAAACGCCATGGCTTCCATGGCTTCACGCTCGCAATGAGCGGATCGCTGAGCTCAAGTAGCGACGCGGCGGCAAGGGTGATTGAGTGCTTAGTTAGGTCAGGTGTCGAAGGCAGCTTTCTGCAAAGAGCTTTTTGCCGCCTTGGCTGAGAGGTTGAACTGGTTAATTGCAATAAAGCGGAGTCAAAGAGCAATGCAATCATCGCTTTTGAGAACCGAAAGCAGTATCTGAAGATGGTCAGGGCGAAATTTTGCAGCCCTCTGCTTAGAAGGCAGAGGGACATGATGCTGTGAAGTCGTCGTCAATTCGCGAATAGGCGAATCAAATTGCTGTGTTGACCTGATTGCTTGTGTGATTGTGTTTGTTTGGTTGTGTTGGCTCAGTGACGTTGATCGTCGGCCTAGGCCTCGCGACGTGTGTACCAGTTGCGAGAGAATACTTGCTTTTGGATTTTCCGTTTTAGAGCTTAAGTTGCAAATTGGAGTTCAACTGGACGATGGCGTGTTGCAGCAGATTGAGTCCGATCGCCCATCGACGCAATGGATCGTGGTCGCAATCGCCAAAGCTGGTCACGTACGCTGTCAGGCAGAATCCTGTGACAGAAGAGTTGGGCTCGTCATAATGGAGTTTAGTTTCCAATTGAACGTTGCCGGACTCTTCATGTGGGGCTGGACAGCTGTTTTCAGGCCGTCCTGTCTTACTCGATCGTTGTGTCTTGCCCGAGAACCTTGTCTTGTCCCATCGTCCTGCCTCGCCCGGCCGTTCTTTCTCGCCCGACGATTCTGTTTCTCCCAATCGTTCTATTTTGCCAGATCGTCCTGTCTTGTCCGATGGTGATGTCTTGAATGAATCGTCCCCACATAGCAAGTCTGCTCTCTCTGCTTCTTGCGCGCCCGATTGCTTTCCTTCGCTCAAAGCAGCAAAGTCGCCATGCTTCGGTCCTATGACTTGTTCGTTCTGATCCGTAACTTTGGACAGCTTTATGTGGTGCATTTCGCTCAGCTGCTCATCATCGGAGAGCCTAGCAGGCTCGTCCTGAATTACTGCCTCATCCATCCCGGAATTTGTAACTCTCGCAGATTCGTCTTGAAACGCGCAATCCGTAGACTCGCTGCAACGCGTGACATCAGCCTGTCCACCGTGATCGAACGCACCTTCATTTTCGGGCGAACTCATTCGATAATTTTTTACATTCTCGGATAGCGTGCCGCCTTGCCTAACTTCATTTTCAGACACAACTTTTTGCTGGTGGTAGTAACAATGGCGAATGACCAGTTCCACGGTAGCCGCGATTTCAGGGGCCTGGTCAAGCAGCCGACAAAGTTCTTTCGCAAAAGCTTCATGCTTTGCAAACGAGCATCGTTCCCTTTCGTCTACAAAGATCAGGTCAACGTAAGAAACAAATTTGCGGTCGCCAAATATCTCTTCTTCCGGTGCGCCTTCACTGCTTGACCAAGCGTCGCACTTCGCGGTTGCCAGCGGAAACTCAGCGGTATTAATGCGTGAAAGAAAGGCGCCGAGTTCCGGATAGGCTGTAGCTTCAGGAATTTTCTTCACCAGCTCAGGATGCTTTTTCAAGTCATAGTATTGGACGCAAGGATCATCAGAGCGCCACGGGATTTCCAGCGCTGGAGCGTCACCGCCCAACTCAACAGAAAAATCAACTTGCATTAGCGCATTCCATGATGTTGAAAGAAGTGCATAATCTGGCGTTCTGCCCAGCGTCCATCGTATCCGTTGGGCTGCGCAAGAAAGGCGCAGTGGCCGCCGTGAGCGGTTTCCAACAACGTAATGTGCGGATTAGCCATGATCTTCGCGCGAGTTTCCGGCAGTAAGCGGATAAAAGGATCGTCGGTGGCATGGATCACAAGAGTTGGGAGCGCGATGTTTTCAATCACGCGATAAGCGCCTGCGCGCGTGTAATAATCCTGCGCGTTTTCAAAGCCGCAGTAGCGCGCGGTAACCACATCATCAAATTCGCGGATGGTAGTGGGAAAGCGATCAATCCTTTTATATGTACTGGGAAATAACTTGCGTTTGCGTTCATAGGTGCGCATCAAGCTCACCAGGAATTTCCATTCGTAGATGCGATTGCCACCCACATGCATGGCGTCCGCAGATGCGGCCAGGTCAGCCGCCGGAGAAACTGCTGCTACCACCTTCAACTCGGCAGGCGCGTCCGAGCCAAGTTCGCCGGCAAGTTTCAACACCAGATTTCCGCCCATGGAATAACCAATCAATCCCACGCGTGGAACTTTTCGCTGCTCAATTACCGTGCGCAGCACCGCGCCCACATCGCTTGAGAGGCCAGAATGATAAAGCGTTGGCGTCAGCCCTCCTGTGCCTCCGCACGTGCGCATGTTCATCCGGACAACGTTCATGCCGGCGTCCCACGCTTTGGCGGAATTGCCAACCACATATTGTGACAAGCTTGAGCCTTCAAGCCCATGAACGATGATCACGGTCGCTCGGCGCTCAGCGTCAGCATGCCAGTGGCAGTGGCACAAGACCTGCGTCTCTGCATCTATCCGATACAAACATTCTTCCGGTGCGGGCAGCGTGTTTTTGCGTGGAAGGAAGTTGCCGGCTAACGTCATGGCGTGGCGATTGCGCAGGTAACGGCGCGGAATAAACGGATCAAAACCCGGGTCTCTTGGATTTTCAGCCATGCGGCTACAGATTACTCTCGTGAAGTTCGCCTATAATAATGATGCTGTAACTATTTTAACTGAGCCAGAAAAATGCCGATTTTTGAATACGTCTGCCAGCAGTGCAACCACCAGTTTGAAGCCATTGTAATGAGCAAACAAAAAGCCGCCTGCCCCAAATGTGAGAGCAAGCGGCTGAGCCAGCAACTATCCAGCTTCGCCGTGGGAGGCGAAAAGTCCCGCGCGGCCGCTCCTGCCAGTGGCCCCTGCGGCAGCTGTGGGGACCCTCGCGGTCCCGGCGCTTGCAGCATGAATTAGCGCTTTGTCCTATGGTTTCGAGCCTTCGACACGCACATTGTCGAGGACGCGCTCTGAAATCGTGTAAAATGGGTTTCTAGCCTTTACGGTGGGTATAGTTCAGTGGCAGAACGCCAGACTGTGGCTCTGGATGTCGTGGGTTCGACCCCCACTACCCACCCCAATTCTTCAATCACTTACAGCATTGCGATCACCTTGCAATCAGTTGGCGCCAGAGATTGCCAGGCATGTGACTTTCCCATGTGCCGCCTGCATATCCGGCGTGGTTGCATCACCGTACCGTAGCTCTTTCACTTCTTTCCGGTCACCGCAAACTTCAGAAACTTGAATGCCATATAGAAGGCGCTCAGCATGAGCACTCCTGGAACGAGTACCGCCACAGCACCGGAGAGCAGTGTGTCTCCCTTGAAGTTGGTCGGTATATAGCCGGACGCTACGAGTCCGGCCACCGCCAGCACCAGACCGAGAAAGGCTGAGAATACACGATGCACGATGATCCCTTTTTACTTCGTCCCGAACGCGATGGGCCGAGAGTAGCACATAGTGCAGGTGGCAACATAATTTGCTTTGCAGACAAACCGACATGCTGGAGGGTATACGGGATGGCGAGGTCACTATTCAGGAAGCTAAGCGGCAGCTATGCTTCGCGCACAACGTTGCGGCAATAGACCACCTGCGGGGAACGGAATGAGTATGGAGGTAACATTTTCTTCTTTTGTTCGATGAAGTATACACTTGAAGCACAAATGAACCTAACAAGGCAGTTCTTAGCACCAGTTGCAGTTCAGGATGCTCAGAACAAGGTGATATCGGTTGATCTTTCGGCATTCCTGCTGCGGCTGTTCCTATTCGATACCTACATCTTACAGTCAGTATGGCTGGACGATCTGTACCTTCTCATAGACGCTTTTGGAGCAGAGGGATTGACGCTCCTTTTGCAGGAAAACGCCCTAAAGCTCTACTGTGAAAGCTACGCTATTGGTGAGACAGGACGTGCCCGTGCTGACCTAAACTTTACCGACAACAACAAACGCTTGCCCCTTGGAAGCTACTCATATTCAGTTATTCGCGTTCGTGGTCAGGATGAGCGCATACGGCATAAAATCGATGCTTTTGCTCAAGCGCCAGGTGTCTCTCCAGCGGCTAGATTATACCTTGCCGGTGAAATCGAGAAGCATCTGATCCTAATGCCTGATGCCTTTTCGAAAACTGTTTTTGATGGCTTTTACAGCGATCTGCGTACAAGGCCTGAGGTGGTTAAAAACGGATTGGAAGCGGAACTGAAGCGTCTAGGGCTAAAGCCAAAACGCCTCCGATCACGTATAGAAGAGTGCGAGCCCGAAGACTTCCGCCTAGTCACCAACATGCAAGATGCATACGGACTATCAGAGACAATGGTGCATCAGATTGGTGACCGTGTGCTGATGGCGCTTGCTCACTTAAATTGGAAGATGGCTGTGATGCAGACACATTCAGCCTTAGTCGGGATCAACGAGGCTGACCAGCAGTTGCTATACGGAAAGTTAGGCCTCCTAGCAGAGTTGGTTCAACCGTCCGTAAAGAGGGAAGCTCAATTCCAAAGAGTTATTAGCTTGTTCGATGTTCCAGTAGCACGGCTGGGCCACAGCAAGTTGGACGCAGAAAAACTCTTACGATTAAGAGAGTCGGATGATCTCCGCGCTTTCAGGGATTGGCTAGCGCACACCGATGACCTAACAGACCGGCAAATTGAAGATCGTATGGCAGGTTTTAGAGCAACTCTCAAGGCCGCTTTGACGAGTACTTACGGGAGGGTAATTCGCTTCATCGTCTCCAATGGACTTCAATTTGCTGTGACCGCAACAACATCGAACCCCGTGGCCGGACAACTGGCTAGTTTGGGCATTGATGCTCTAGACACATTCCTTTTGGAACGCTTGACCCCTAAGGACACAATTCTGAGTTTCTTAGGTGATGAATATCCGTCCGTCTTTAAGCGGTGATTGCCGGTCGGTTTGCAAATTTCCAGATCCAAACACAATCTGTTTCACTAGCTTGAGATATTGCTGAAAAATCGCTGTCCGTGCTCTTGCAAGTTGTTAATTTACGTTGTGGCAGTTACGCTCCCTTTTACCCACCCCAAATCTTCTCTTCACCACGCCCTGCTCTCTTTTGATCGCGATAGAGTCGTCATTAATGCAAAAGGGACCATTGCTGGTCCCTCTTTCAGATTGAGGATGTTCTGATTCTAAGCCGCTCTTTCGGCCTCCACATTCACTCGATCAGAAATTGAAGTCAGCAGCTGGTCGGCATGGCCTTCTTCCTGAATAGTCTTATCCAGCAATGCTGCCTGCTCGGCTTCACCAAGAATCTGCGCCCAGCGGCGGACTGCTCCGTACGACGCAATTTCATAATGCTCCACACGCTGCGCCGCAGCGATCAGGGCAACGTCGCGGACTGTCGAGTCTGTCGCGTCCTTAACCATGTCTTCGGCTTCAGATACCAGGGCCGACAAGACTTTGCATTTAATCGAGTCGGCTTCGCCATGTTCTTCCCTAAGGATGTCCTGCAGCCTGGTCACATGGACGCGGGTTTCCTGCAAGTGCGATTGAAATGCCTGCTTCAGTTGAACATCAGTCGATTTCTCAATCATGGTTGGCAATGCATCAATAATTTGTTGCTCTGTGGAAAGCAACATGCGCAGCTGGTTGTGATAAAGATCTCTCAGGGAATCAAGGTTGGCAGAGAATAGTTTCATGTTTGCTCCTTTTTTTGAATTAGAAAACTTCGTAGTCAATCATCCAGGGGCGCGCTCTAGGCGGCACGTTCCTGTTTTTCAGCCGGATCCAGTTTTACTTTGATCCAGCCACGCTCATGCCTGTCAAAAGCGTGATAGGCGTCAATCGCAGAACTAATGGGTTCTATCTGCGTGAGAAACTGCTCAGGATGAATCACGCCGCTTCTTACCAGCTCAATCATTTCCGGCATGTAGCGGCGATGGTTACAGTTTCCGGCTTTCAGCGTCAGGTTCTTCTCCATGATTTGTTCAATCGGAAAATCCTGAAGCGGCGCGGGGTAAACGCCGATCACGGAGACCGTGCCGGCTTTGGTGACAGATTCAATTGCCCACTTCAAGGCCTGGCTGGGCGCGCCACCGGGCTGGAAGCTTCTACCCTTCGGAGTTCCCTCTTCGGCAACTTTCTTCAACTCCTCTTTAAATTCTTTTTGGGCTTTCTTGTCGGCTGCCGGCCCCTTAGTGGCCGTGGCCGCGTCTATCCCAACCGCATCAATTACTCGGTCCGGGCCGGTCCCGTTTGTGTCCTCTTTAAGCGCCGCAATGGGATCTTCTTTTTGAAAGTTAATGACTTCGGCGCCATGCGCACGCGCCATTTCCAGGCGCGACTCAACACTATCGATAGCAAAGACGCGGCCTGCCCCCAGGTGCTGCGCACACGCAATGGCGAACAGCCCAACCGGGCCACAGCCAAAAATCGCTACGATGTTGGAAGGTTTTATTTCCGCCATGACGGCAGCCATATAGGAAGTGGGCAGAATGTCAGACATCAAAATGGCCTGATCGTCAGAAATTTCTTCCGGAAGTTTTACCAGCACTGCTCCTGCAAAAGGGATACGCGCATATTCGGCCTGCAGTCCATCCAGCCCGCCTGCTTCTTCCGGGCCGCCAAAAAAGACCGTTCCAGCATCCGGCCCACCGGGATTGGCGACATTACATTGCGAGTGATAGCCAGCCCTGCAATAAACGCAGCTTCCGCATCCTACGGTTGAGGGCACCACCACGCGATCGCCCTTGCGCACATTGCGGACTGCCTTGCCCACTTCTTCCACAACGCCAACGGCTTCGTGCCCCAGGATTCGTCCTTCTTTCATGCCTGCGGCGGTTCCGCGGATGAAGTGCAGATCAGTGCCGCAAATTGCACTGGACGTAATTCGAATGATCGCGTCTGACTGTTTCTGCAACCTGGGTTCAGGAACAGTTTCCAGTGAAACTTTACCGACACCACCAAAAACGACAGCCTTCATACTTTTCCTCCAACCAGAAATGGGGCTTAAATGCCCGTGGCAGATCAGGACTGTTATGCAGCGTCTCCTGAAACGCTCCGTGAGTTGTTGATGTCGGCCCCTGCGCCTACTCTGGGCACCGAAAGTGAATGCAGGATTTAACGTGCTTACTGAGTGAGAATCCCAAACAAACTATGGGGTTGCCGCGCCAGTCGATTCTTGCAAGCTCCTCTCTATCAAGCAGCGCAGTTCGGCAGCGCTGGTGAAAGTTGCAGGTCCGCATTACAACGCAATGCCACCTGCATTAACTGATTAACATCTATTTACATATACGCGCAGCTGGAGAGAGTTTTGGCTAAAAAGAAAAAACGCGGAACCATGAATCCCACCCGCCTTGCCACCTTGGACAAAGACAAGAAGGTACAGGTAATTATTGAAACGCCCAAAGGCAGCCGGAACAAATATGCCTGGGACCCGGACCAGCAGATATTCGCATTGAAAAAAGTCCTGCCGGAGGGCATGACTTTCCCTCACGATTTCGGCTTCATTCCTTCAACGGAAGCCGAAGACGGAGACCCGATTGACGTTCTGGTGCTGATGGACCAGCCGGTGTTTACCGGGTGTCTGGTAAAGGCGCGGCTGATCGGCGTAATTGAGGGTAAACAGACGGAAAAAGGCAAATCAGAGCGCAATGATCGCCTGCTGGCCGTGGCCGAATCCAGCCACACGCATTCCAACATCCATTCACTCAATGACCTGAACAAGGATTTGCTGAAGGAACTGGAACAATTTCTGGTGAATTATCACTCCAATGACGGAACGGATTTTAAGGTTTTGGCACGCAAGGGCCCTTCTGCCGCCATCACGTGTCTGGAAAAAGCGGCCGCCTAGCGCCGAACCTTCTCTTCCAACTGCATTAAGCCGCCTTCGGTTCTCGATCCTTCTCAGGCGGCGCTCCGCCAGTTGTTTTTGACAGGTCCGCGCCTTTGCGCTCTCCGCCCAGCCACGTGATAACAGCAACCAGAGTTGCGATGATCACCACTGTCCATGTGAGCACTGGCGCAAAGCTGCCCCCATAGCGTTCTTCAGCAAGCTTTGCCTGGATCACAGAGTTGCGCGATGAAAGTAGGTTTCCCAGTTGATATGCGAGTCCCGGAAATGTTCCGCGCACCGCCGGCGGAGAAAGTTCATTCAGGTGCGCTGGAACCACTCCCCACGCGCCCTGCACCATGAATTGCATCATGAATCCGCCAAGGGCGAGCAGCGCGAAGTTATTGGCATAGGCCCAAAGCGGAATGCAGGGAATGGCGCACAGCGCGGCAATCACAATCGCTTTGCGCCGGCCAATCTTCTCTGACCATGAGCCAAAAATTACTCCGCCCAGCAGCGCGCCAATGTTGTAAATAATGGCAATCAAGCCCACGATCTTTGGACCGTAGCCGTGGTTCTTTTGCAGGAATGTGGGATAGAGGTCCTGCGTGCCGTGGCTGAAGGAGTTGAAAGCAAACATCAACACGATGAGAAAAAGAAAGCTACCGCCAAACATGAGCACATCACGGCGGAGATCCCGCTTTTCTTTGGCCTGGGTCTGGCCGTGCAGAAAGGCCGGAGACTCATCGACCTTAGTACGTATATAAATGACGAGGAAAGCGGGCAGCGCGCCGATCACAAACATCCCGCGCCAGCCGACATAAGAAAACAGCGTGCCATAAACCAGAGCTGCAAGCAGATAGCCCACTACGTAGCCTTCCTGTAACAGTCCGGAGAAGAAGCCGCGCCCTTCTTTGGGCAGAGTTTCAAACGCCAGAGCAGCGCCCACGCCCCACTCGCCTCCCATGGCTATGCCAAACAACGCGCGCATGATGAGGAATACATGCAGCGACGGCGCGAAGGCGGAGCCAAGTTCGAAAATGGAATAAGCGATGATATCGATCATCAACGTTGGCCGCCGGCCAAAGCGGTCTGCCATCATTCCAAAAAGAAATGCGCCCACCGGACGCATGGCCAGCGTAATAAAGATAGCTTCTGCAATGGCAGAAACCTTGGCGTGGAAGTCAGCGCTGATTGCTGTTACGCAAAAGACCAGGATAAAGAAATCAAACGCATCAAGAGACCAGCCCAGAAAACAGGCAATGAAGGTGTTTCGCTGGACCGAGGTAAGGTTCTGCAAGCGCCGAAAGAAGCCCATGCGGTGTCCCCCGTAAGAGCGGGCGAGCCTTCGTGAGTGCTGCCCGCAAAGCAAGCCAGACAACTCCAAGTCAATTTCTTTTTGATGTTTAAATGAGCCGAGGCGATGTAAAGGACTCTTTGGCGCTAAAGGCGTGTAACGCCGGCGCTTTTCCCGGCACTATTCTTTAGGCAGTGGATTTGTGTCGCCGCATCCGTGGTGGCTTGGCCACCTGGGCGCCAGCGATGGCGATTTCATCCGAGAACTGTTTGAAATCCCAGTGTTTACCCGCAAGTAACGGTGTATACTTCTGCCCACTGCCCAACTGTGTCCTGAGTAAAAAGTAGGCCCATGAAACCAGTAGATCCTAAAAGGATATCTGACGCACCCACGATTGGTGTCAGCAGGTCGCCCATGGCGGCCGGTGCGACGCGCGCTTTGAGCGCCACTGCCAATATCCTTCAAGTAGGACAGGTGCTGGGCGGCCGCTTTGAAATCCAGGAAATGCTCGGCCTTGGCGGAATGGGCGCGGTTTACAAGGCCTATGATCGTGACATTGACCGAGTCATCGCTCTTAAGTGCATCCGTCCTGAACTGGCAAAAGACCCGGAAATTACGCAGCGTTTCACCCAGGAACTGCTGCTCGCTCGCCAGATTGCCCACAAAAACGTAATTCGGATTTTTGACGTCCGCGACTCCGGCGGACTGAAGTTCATCACCATGGAGTACGTTGAGGGGCGCGATCTCGGCAGCCTCGTGGAATCCAAAGGCAAGCTCCCGATTGCCGAATCCGCCGCCATCGTGATGCAGATTTGCAGCGGCCTGGCCTGCGCTCATGCGGAAGGCGTGATCCATCGTGACCTGAAACCGAGCAACATCATGGTGGAACCGAATGGCCGCGTGGTAGTGATGGATTTTGGGCTGGCACGGGCTGACCACATTGGCCAGATGACGCAGACCGGCGCTGTGATGGGGACGTATCAATATATGTCGCCCGAACAGGCCAGGGGCACAAAAGCGGACGCGCGCTCTGACATTTTTACCGTCGGCATTATTCTTTATGAGTTGCTCACCGGCAAGACACCTTATGCCGCAGACAGTGCCATGGCCAGCCTTCTCAAGCGTACGCAGGAGGCGGCTGTACCTCCATCACAGATCGATCCGGCAATTCCCCGCCCTTTAAGTGGGATTGTCTCCAAATGCCTTGAGCGCGATGTTGCAAAGAGGTATCAGACCGTTGACGATCTGCTGAACGACCTGAAAGCTTTTCAGGGTGGCAGCACGATTTCTCCGGCGGCGCCGCGGATTTCACAGAAAATGCTTTGGCTTGTTGCCGGCTTTGTGCTCGCCGGGCTTATCACGATTGCGGCGATTGTGAAGTGGTCAAACTCCAGCACGGGAAGCTCCGCAACAGCTGTCCATCCGACAGTAAAAGTATTGCTGGCAGATTTCCAGAACAACACATCTGATTCTGTATTCGATGGCACTCTGGAATCGAGCTTTGCGCTGGCCATGGAAGGCGCACCATTTATCAGCGCGTACAACCGCACGCAGGCGCGCAAAACGCTCACCACGATTGATCCGGCGGCGAACCTGCTGAATGAAGCCGGCGCTAGCCTGGTGGCGTTGCGTGAAGGCGTGAATGTTGTCATCAGCGGCACGGTAGAGAAACTGGGTAACGGCTACAAAATTTCCTGCAAAGCCGTGGACCCGGTTAGTTCAAAAACGCTGGGCTCGGCTGAAACGGAGACCAATGCAAAAGCGGGGGTACTGCAGGCTGTGGCGCAACTGGCCGACAAGATGCGCCGTCTCCTGGGCGACACTACTCCTGATTCTTCACGGCTTCAGCAGCAGGAAACGGTGACCTCAAGTTCGCTTGAGGCCGTTCATGAATATGCCGTCGCGCAGGACCTGCAATTTTCCGGCAAGTGGGAAGAAGCGCTGCCACATTACTCCAAGGCCATTGAACTCGACCCGAATATGGGCCGCGCTTACGCCGGTATGGCCGCGATGAGCGCGAACATGGGCCGCAAAGCTGACGCGGAAAAATATTATCAAACGGCCATGGCGCATATTGATCGCATGAGCGACCGCGAAAAATACCGCACGCGCGGCGGCTATTATCTGATGACCCGGCAGCCGGACAAAGCAATCCAGGAATTCAATGCGCTGGTGGAACAATACCCAGCAGATGCCGCCGGTCCCACGAACCTTGCGCTCTCTTATTTCTTCATGCGTGACATGCAGAAGGCAATGGAACAGGGCAGGCACTCCGTGGACCTTTCCCCAAAGGCCGTTCTGCAACGCACCAATCTGGCTCTCTATTCCATTTATGCCGGCGACTACGCGGCTGGAGCAAAGGCGGCACAGGAAGTGTTGAGCGCGAACCCAAATTCGGCCGACGCGCTGGGCGCTTTGGCTATCGCACAGACAGGTTTCGGAGATTTCAGCAGCGCAACTGCAACGTATAAGAAGCTGGAAACGCTAGGCGCTCGTGGCGCATCCATGGCAAACATGGGCCTGGCCGATATGGCTGAGCTGCAAGGACGGAGTGACGAGGCTGTAACGTTGCTGGAAAAAGGCATCGCCCTGGACATTGCAGCGAAGGAAACCGGCAGCGCGGCCGCCAAGACCATTGCGCTGGGACAGGCTTATCTTGCGCAAGCACAGGAGAAAAAGGCAATCAGCGCCGCTGATAGCGCCCTGAAACTGGATTCACAACCCAGCGTTCTTATGGCAGCCGGTGAGCTTTACGTGAATGCCGGTGAACCCGCGCGCGCGGCCAAGCTTGCGGCACAACTTTCGGCGCGAATTGAGCCCGAGCCACAGCTTTATGCGGCTTTGCTGCAAGGAGCTATTTCTTTGAGCCAGGGCAGGAGAATGGAAGCCATCCAATCATTTGAGAAGGCGCAGAAGATTTCCAATAGCTGGCTGGGACACTTGTATCTGGGCAAGGCCTATCTGCAGAACGGGTCTTTTACTGAAGCTGATTCCGAATTTGAGCTGTGCCTGAAGCGCCGGGGTGAAGCCAGCGCGGTATTTCTGGACGACTCGCCCACGCTCCGCCTTGTGCCACCGGTTTATTACTTCCTGGCGCGCGCGCAGGAGGGGCTCAAGAGTCCGGCGGCAGCAGAATCATATCGAACATTCCTCAAGATGCAGCCGGAAGGCAGCGGCGTGCTTATCTCTGATGCTCGCCACCGCCTGGCCGGCCTCTGACCCTTGCTGCTCTTGCCTGCGACGCTCGTTCCCTTCCTTAACGAATACTGAACGGATTGGAAAGCGCCGTTCCAGCTCCGGCCAGGTTCGTGGTCGCCTTCAGTACGTAACCAGTCCCGGACTTGTTGAGATAATTGCTTGCGAAGATCGCAATACCGTTATTTCCGGTAGTCGCAACACTGCTTCCAGTCAACACTGCGCCCCCCGGATTCACGGCAATGCTCAGCGTGACCGTGACGCCATAAACTCCCTTGCCTTTTGCATCCACCACCAGCACCTTCATGGCGGGAGTGATCTGTTTATTCGGTGACGAATCGCTCGGCTGTACATAGAAGCTAACCGTATAGAGTGCTGCAACCGTGATGCTAAACGATTTGGTTGCGGCTTGTTGCGGCGTACTTGTGTCGGCCACCTGAACGGTGAATGTGAATGTGCCGGTGGCAGTTGGAGTTCCACTTAACACTCCTGCGGCTGTTAACGCTAGCCCCGTAGGTAGGGGTCCAGAGCCTGCAGCCAATGACCACTTGAGCGGCGCGATTCCGCCGGTGGCTGCGAGCGTCTGGTTATAAGCCACACCGTATTTCGCCGCGGGCAAGGTTGCTGTAGTGATGACGAGCGGCGCGGCAACGCGGATGCTTAGAAGCTGCGCCCTTGTCTGCTGCGGTGTTCCCGTATCCTGCACCTGAACAGTAAAGCTTGTGCCGGGAGTGACTGCCGTGGGAGTGCCGCTGACGACGCCGGAAACGCTCAGTGAGAGACCCGCGGGCAGCGTTCCGCTGCCGAGAGTCCACGTGTAATTTGCATTGCCGCCAGTGGCGGATAAAGCCTGAGTGTATGGGAAGCCGACGACGCCATCAGCAAGCGACGTAGTAGTAATAATGAGCGGCGTGGCAATGGTGATGCTCAGATTACGAACAGCAATGCTCGGTGCAGGCACGGAGGTATCTGTGAGCGATATGGAGAAAGCGAAAATTCCCGAGGCTGTGGGCGTGCCGGAAATAATTCCGGTAAGAATGTCGAGTGTGAGTCCCGGAGGGAGCGCTCCGCTAATCAAGGCCCACGCCAGGGGCGCGTTTCCGCCGAAAGAATTCAGCGTGGTGGTGTAGATCACTCCGGAAATTCCGGCAGGCAGCGGGCCGTTGGAAGTGGTGATGGCGAGCGTGGCCGGCGGTGCACCGCCTCCCGTATTCGCTGCGTGAGAAACCACCACGGGCGTGATGTTATTCACAATATCCTGAAGGGCGGCAGCGCTCCCGACGTTAGAACGCAACGTCACGATGCCGGTTTCACCAGGCCGCAGATTCAGGGTCGCGTTCTTGGTGCTGGAGTTGGGAAGTTCCGGATCGCCAAGCTGGTCTGCACGTTCAATCACCGGGTCTGGAACGCTTACCAGCACAATATTCTGCACCTGCGGCGTGAGCTGGCAGTTCTGTGAACCCGGCGTTGCGTACAGCTTGCTCAGGATCAATTGCAGACTGCTGCCGGCGGGCTGTGTGCCAAAAAGTTTTATGGCATACGATCCCACCGTGTTGCCGTTGTTCACGATCGTATAGCTCGCGTCGGTTACGGTCTGGTTGGCAATCGCGGGATTCGCTATTGCTGGATTGGCAATGGCGGGATTTGCTATCGCAGGATTGGCAATCGCTGGATTCAATGCCGCAACAATCGCCGGATTGGCAATCGCAGGATTTGCTATTGCAGGGTTTGCAATGGCTGGGTTGGCAATCGCGGGATTCGCAATGGCTGGATTGGCGATCGCCGGGTTTGCAATCGCAGGGTTATAAACTTCTGCGTTGGCAATGGCCGGATTCGCAATCGCGGGATTGTCAGGATCGATGATCGCGGGCGCAGTGGGATCGGGATTCAGCATGGTGCTAGCCTGCAAGCCATTGCTTACCAACGTTCCGCCGGGCGACGTGATTTCCTGCACGTTCACCGTAACGCTGGCGGTTGGATTCGTGGACTGCACAAAGATTGGCCGCGACACCCCCGCTCCCGCGGAAACTGTAACATCTTCAAACGTAACGACCGGGCCAAACTGTTGCAATGAAGCCGACCCGGAAGGATCTGGCGTGCCGTTGGCCAGCAATGGCTGGTTCGCGATGGTAATGCGGAAACTTTTCTCCAGGTTTGTGGTGTTCTGCACAGTGACCGCAAACATGCGCAGCAGCAGCGTCGCAGTATTGGCAATGAATCCCAGTGTCTTCGAGTTTCCGGGAGCGGCCACAACAATTCCCGGAGCAATGCGCGAGGTGTAAATATTCTGGTTGCGCATTCCGCTGCGGCTATCGTCAGCGCAGGCCGGAACGGTCTGGGTGGGATCGAACACGCTCGGGTGCGCCCCGGCGGGATTGGAAGCGGAGAATGGCGGCGTGTATTTTGTCCAGTCGCCATCGAGCGGAGGACGCACGTCGCGATTGTCTGTCCATACGGCGTGGAACACAGGATTGCTGCTGGGCGAGGTGTTGAAGCTCCATTTGCCGTTGTTGATGACAAAGCTGGGCGCGCCGGCAACATCAATATAATCGCCGATAAAAGGCTGCGTGCCGGAAACAAACAGCGGCAGGTTAGGCGTGTTGACCTGGAGCTGCTCGGCCACACTGGTTGAGTCAAACGGGTTGACGCCAAATTGATAATGGGAGATACGGAATGAATTAAAGCTGGGAACCACAAGGCTTCCGGCTGCAGCTGGATTTGTCTGAGCGCCCTGCAGATCAATGGTATGGCGACGGATTGTAAGCGTGGCGCCGACACCGTTGGCTCCGTCAGTCATAAAAGAATTGAAGACCGCAGCCGGGTTGTAATTGGGATCGCTGGGATCAAGCTCGCCCAGCAACTTGCGCGTCTCAGTGTAAGCGGTGAAATCAGGCGTCAGAGTAAAGACGCCCAGCGTGTGGTCCTGGCGAAGGTCGTAATACACCAGCATGAGCTTACCCGCGTTGAAGGTGAGCGTGGGCATGATCTGGTGTCCGCGTGAAGGATTTGCCATGTTGGTAAACGGGTTGCCATGGTCATCTGCGACTAAACCAAGATCAACCGGCGTTCCTGAACCCGGCCAGTTCACGCCGTTGGCGGAAACAGACATCATGATTCGAGCATCGCCATTGCTCTGGCGCTGCGACCACGAAACATAGACACGTCCGCTGTCATCCACGGCCATGGTTGGATATGTATTGGTCCGGAAAGAACCTCCATCAATGCTTAGCCCCTGATCAATAGGACAACCGGCGCCCGTAGGCGTGGCGAGACAGGACGAAGGAAAAGCCACCACATCAACGGGATTGCCAAAAGTCGCGCCTCCATTGGTGGATTTAGCGATCGCAATCCCGCCGCGATGTGAAGAGTCGGCAAAGCGTCTCCAGGCAACATACACAGTGGCTGCAGCGTTGCCGGCGCTGCTGGGATCCACCACTGAAACCGACCCTTGATTAATCGAACCTCCGGCAATTCTTATGGGAGCACCAAAGGTCTTTCCGCAGTCTGTGGAGCGGGCAAAAAGAATCTGCGTATCGCTGGAAGGCGCATCGTCGTCATCGTCATCGCCGTCGTGATTGCCATCATGGCCGCTGGCCGTGGTGCTGCTGTTAAAGGCCGTATAGCTCACAAACACCGCGCCGGCCGGGACAACTTCACTGCCCGCAGAACCATCAGGATTGGTGAAATTGATGGTACAGGTGGCCGTGCCGCGTGGAACGTCAACGGCCAGCCAGGGCTTATCCAAAAACTGGGTAGCGGTGCCACGCGAAACAATGGTCTCGCCCAGATAGCGGATTGAATCGGCGGGAGTCACATTGGTGATGGCTCCCTGGGTGCGCGTGGCATCGCCGTTTTCGCGATTGTCATTATCAATGAAGCGGGCGACAAATACCGCTCCCAACGGGTTCGTTCCTCGATTGAAAGCGATACCGCTGTAATAAAAAAGACCATTCGTTCCGGCACGTACTGCCGGATCGGCGCCGGCCTGAAAGCCGCGCAACGGAGAAGCCACTCCGTCAGAGGATGAGTCCAGAGGATATCCGGGAAGCAGAGTGCTTTGCCACGTCTGGCCACCGTCAAAGGACTTGAAGATGCCAAGCCAGGCGTCACCGCGCTCTTCAATTCCAAGAAGCCCCGGTAGATCTACGGTGCGATAGTCATTGGCGCCTGCGAGCAAATGCAGGGGATTCCGCGTGGACACCGCGGATGAAGGCTCATTTTGACGCTGAAGAAATGGGTCGCCGGTGGTCCAGTCCGTTCCGGAAACCATATTCACATTGGCGCCGGCCGAGGGGCTTTGGGCGGAGGCAAAAAGGACACAAAAGTAGAGCATGGCCGCAATAAGCGGCCGAAGAGTCCTGCGGGGATTCATACAGCAACCTTCTTATTTAGAAATACGTAACTTAGCCTGTGAAGGCTCCTAGCCTGGGATACCTGTCAGAAGGGGGTGTGACACGCCTCTGGTATTTACATTAATTCTTGATTGCGTAAGAGTATGGCGAGGTGAGACTCACGTGTCAAGAGAGATGTCAGCTTCTTGTTATAGAAAATTGCGAGTATGCAAAACTTTGCTTGCAGTCAATTCATCGCTGAACGCGAATGAGGGTCGGAAGGTTTGTAAAGTCCGCGATTTCGTTAGCCAATCGACGCTGATATGGGTTGTGGGTCATTTTTCCAAGTGACCCACTATCCAGTTCGCCCATCCACAAGCAAAAAGATTAAATAAACTTAAAAATTTCCAGAGGGCCTGATAAAGGGATAGGCCGGCGATTGAGCTTGATTTCGATCAAGGTTGTTGTGAACGGATAAAACAGAACAGGTTTTCCGGCTGTATTTCCGTCGAATTCAGTGATATCAATATCAACCGGGCCAATGGTAGGTGACGTTGCGCTGTTTGGGTCCGTTCCGTAGCCTTGATAGCCCACTAAATCTGTCCCGGTTGAAGCTATTATCCTTGCAATTAGCCTGCTGCCCGGCTTCGGATTCACGTCATCAAGGCGAACATGGAAGCAGCGAAAGCTCTTGTCTGCGGTAAACGGGCTAACATCCTTTTCAAAAGCGCCGATCGTGGTTTCAGCAGAGCCGTCCCTGGCGACGATTTCAATTGAATAGTCGGTAATGGGATTACCCCGGCTATCCAGCGCACGCACTATGAATTGCTGCCAGCGGTTGCCACTGATGGCTTGTTGCCCCTGTTGAACAATTCTGGAGCTTGGTACCGTCTCCTGGTAAAACTTGTCGAGCGACGCTTTGTCATTTACCGCTAACGCTTGTTTTACGAGGGAGATCAATTCATCAGGAGGTTGTTGAAGAATCTGTCCATGGTCAAGGCCGTGTACAGGAATCAATGGAATGTTGATGTTGGTCCAATCTGACCAGGAAAACCGGGTGTCGCCAGTTTGACTGAGATCAAGGGTTATCTTTCGGGTATTCAGAGCGCAGCCGGCCCACCGGACAGTACCATCGGTTCCTGCCTGGTCGTTGGAATCAAAGATTTCGGCCAGTTTGCCGTAGTCGCTGGTACCATCAAAAACAAAGACGTAGGGAGTAGCGTTGTCGTCTCCGTAAAAGGTCTTACCGATCATGTCTCGATGGGCCAGGTCCCAGGTATAAGAGCTGCCCAACTCCAGATTACTGAGCACAAGGTTTCCTGAGTTCAGGAAATCAGGTCCTAATTGTTTGTTTCCTTTAAATATCCTTCCTAAAAGACTGCGGCCTTTGGCAGCGATAGGCGAGCCAAACGTGGCTGGAGCCAGGGCGATGAGGTGCTTGAGCAATCCCTGCCGTTTTTCCGATGAATTTTGCGCTGTCAGCCAGGAGCGAATAACCAGCATGCCGGTGGAATGGACAATGGCGTCAAATGGCTTTTTGTCCAGACCACGCTCGCGAAGCGCATGGTCGAGTCCTTCAGCAATATCGTCCACGGTGATTTCATTGTTAAGCGTAACGTAGCTGCAAATGTTGATTACCTGGGGCTCGGGAACGCCTGGGGCGCTTTGCAATGCAGCTTTCCATTTTGCGTAAGAAGTGCCTTCGTCAGAATAGCCGTGAATCAATACTAAGGGGAGCGGCATGTTGTCTTTCCTGAATTCAGCAGTCAACCACGCTTGAGGTGGCGCGGCGAGAATTCTATCAAAACCCAAACGCTAATTGTCTATCCGGCAATGGCGGGGGCACACTAAGAGAAAGACACGAATCAGTTTTCAGGTCTTCGACCAGCCCGATTTTAACAAGATCTTCACCATTTTGACGGATCGCTCCTGTTTAATGCACCTGCGGATAGTTTGCATTATTATGCGCAGGTCCAAAGGTTAACAAAAGGAGAGCACTATGCGTTGGTTTAGCCCCCGCTTCGCCATGCCGTTCTTGCTTTTTACAGCAGCCTTGCTGGCTGGAACTACAGCCACGGCCGAAGGCGATCCACACAAGGCCAAACATGTCATCGTCATCATGCAGGAGAACCATTCTTTCGATAACTATTTCGGTGCGCTGGCGTATGCGCCGGGCAGCCCGTATCACAACCCCAGGCGTGAAGACGGCGACGATCACGATGGCGGCTGCCGCAAAGATGACCATTCCTGCGTGGACGGCCTGAGCTGCCGGGTGGATGCAGCGGGCAATTTTACTTGTCGCAATGCCAACAAGGACGACGACGGCAGCACGGTGTTTGCTTTCCACGACTCTCGCCGTTGCGTCGCGCCGGACCTGGACCACGGCTGGGCCAATACCCATCGTGAAGCCAATTTTAACCATCCCAATGACACGCTTTTTCAATCGCTAATGGATGGCTTTGTGCTGATCAATGACAAGACCGAGCAAATCGACAACGGAGTAGAAAACGCCACTGATGACCAGACTATGGCCTTCTACAACCAGAATGAAATTCCCTTCTACTATGATCTGGCGCAGAAATTTTCAGTGAATGATCGCTACTTCGCCCCCGTGCTGGGCCCCACGTTTCCGAACCGTTCATATCTGATGGCGGCAACATCTTTTGGCCATCTCACCACAAGTGATAGCTTTCCGCCTCCGGGAAGCGGCGGGTATAAGCCCATCACTGGCACGATCTTTGACCTGATGGAAAAGAATGGCGTGACCTGGGCAGATTATTTCCAGGATGTTCCGCAGGGCGGTAGCTTCCGCCCGTTCCCTGCCCCAATCGATCCGCACTTTCTGCCGTTGCCGGTCTTCTTAGGACAGATTGCCGGCTCACCAGCGTTGCCGCCACTGCCGCAAGTTTCATTCGTCGATCCGAACCTGGGAGTGCTTGGAATCACGAAAGAAAATGACGAACATCCGCCTACCGATATTCAACGCGGGCAGGCTTTTGTATCCCAGGTGGTGAACGCCGTTCGCAACAGCAAGTTCTGGAATGACACGATTATTCTTTTCACCTACGACGAGCACGGCGGGTTCTATGACCACGTACAGCCGCCGCGCGCACGCCAGGGCCACGCACCGAATCCGGATGGCATCAGCCCGGGACAGTGCGCCGATCTTTCCAATCCTCCCACAAGCCTGCAACCGGGGCAGGGCGCGGAATGCTCATCGAATTTGTTGAGCGCGACGGATACAACGACCAAAGACGCGGCTGATTTATGCCCTCAGTTCGCTCTCAATCCCACGGGACCTTTTCCGGCCGCATGCGCCAATTTTGATCAGTACGGCGTCCGCGTGCCGTTCCTGGCAATCTCGCCATTTTCCAAGCCAAGCTACGTTTCTCACACGGTGGGTGACCACACTTCAATTCTGGCGCTGATCGAAACCATTTTCATGACGCCGACAGGCGCCAGGCATGGCGACGATGACGATGAAGCTGCACACCCTCATCTTACAAAACGCGATCAGCATGCCAACACAATGGAAGATATGTTTGACTTCAACACCTCGCCATCACTGAACACAAAGGTTGGCGTGGCGTTGCCGCCGGCGCAGGATTGCACGCCGGTGCCGTAAGTTTTCCCCCTCCCTGGGAATGGGTCCGGCTTATGCCGGGCCCTTTTTAGCTTCGCAAAATGTTATGCAGGACTATTGATAAGCCGAAATTACCAATCAATAAGAGCATCCAGCTTGTGCTCTGCTTCCTGCTCGTGCAGCTACCCTGATTAGATTTCAAAAATAAACATCTTGTTCATACACCGTTAACAGTCGCTTCCTAAACTAGTGTTAAGGCTCAGAATGAGTCTTTAGCGACCGGACGGTAAGCTTTTTAGCTTTTGCCCGGCCAAATTTGAGTTTTAAGGAGGCTGTAATGCGATCCCCCACCTTCTACTCATACATCAAGCAACTTGCGGCTAAACTCGATGAAAAACTAGCCATTCGCATCTTGTGCTTTTTCGTTAGGTAGAGTCTGTCTCAGCAACTCCCCTTGTACACCAAACATTCACTTTCCGTTCACATTCCTTTAAACAATGCGGGCTAAATTGGCCCGTGTTTCTATTTAGTTTGTCGATCAGCGCGCAATCCACCTCCCAATTCCAAGCAAGGAAACTCCACCAGAGAGGAAATCAAACGAATGAGCTTGAATGAGTGTCAGTTGCAATCGCGAACGAGATTCCGTGGAACAGCCAAGTGGTTTTCATTGATGTTTTTAGTGTCTGTTTTGGCAGCAACCGCCATGGGGCAGGGACCACAACGTTCCAGCAGCGATGGTCCAGAGAACGATCAGGATGAAGGCAAGTATGCAATTGGCCTATGGGGCGACCTGCCTTATTCTGACGTGCAGGCGCAGACCGGAATTCCTAACCTGATCGCGGACATGAACCAACAGGAACTAGCATTTACCGTGCACGATGGCGATCTGAAAGCAGGCAACGGCACACCGGGTTCGGTCACGCCAACCACTTGCGTTGACGCTTTGTACACGCAGGCGCTGGGGTTCTTTAATTCATTGAAGGCGCCCGCGGTCTTTACCACCGGCGACAACGATTGGACAGATTGTGACCGCCCTTCCAATGGCGGATTTTCATCGCTTGAGCGCCTGGACCATGAGCGCGCGTTGTTTTTCAGCACACCATTTTCGCTCGGCCAGCATAAGATGCGGATGGAAGTGCAGTCGACGCCGCTTTGCCTTGGCGTGAGCGGGCCGGTACCCTGCGTCGAGAACCGCCGCTGGACCCGTGGCGGAGTAACCTTCGCGACCATGAACATACAAGGGTCCTGCAACAATCTGTGCGATACGGCGCCCGATCCGGCTGAGTTTGCCGCACGCAACGCGGCAACCATCGCTTGGATGCAGGAAACGTTCGAAGTAGCCAAGGCCCGCGGCTCTGCGGCCGTGATGCTCATCCCACAGGCCGATCCCGGCTGGGACCTCTCTACCGGAGAGGGCGCACCATTGCGCGACCCTAAAACACTGGTGGAAACGGATGGCCTGCCGGATGGCTTCCACGACTTTCTGGTCGCTCTGCGTAATGAAGTGATTGGTTTCCGCAAGCCGGTTGCATACGTGCATGGCGATTCGCATTATTTCCGTGTCGATAAGCCGTTTCAGGATTCGCTGGGACGCCGGTTGGAAAACTTTACCCGCGTGGAAACGTATGGTGACAACCAGCAGAATGGCACGAATGACGTGAACTGGCTGAAGGTGAATGTGGATGCAAGAAGCCGCGAAGTCTTTAGCTACCAACCGCAGGTTGTACCGGGAAATCGCGTTGCGGTACCAGCGCCGTAAGGTATCGATTCAAAACAATTTGCAGACCAAAGGGCGGTTTCCCGAACATGGGACCGCCTTTTTGTCTATCAAGTAAGGTTTTCCGCAATACCATTCCCTGAAGGTTTTCCTGGTCACATCCGAACTGTGATGTCCTCGCTCCGAAAATAATCGCAAAATATCAGAACACTTTCCGTTCTCCAGCAGTCTTTCTTCACAGGGAAGGCGAGAAATGGCGGGGCAGCTGATTTTGGGAGATATGGCACTGAAGCCGGCATTGGCCATGGAAATTGCGGCGCCGACGATTGAAACGCTGGTGGTCGACCATTCCCGCATGGTCTTTTGCATCGCCTATTCCATACTTCGCAACCATCACGATGCTGAAGATGCAGCGCAGGAATGCTTTCTGAGGGTATGGAAACACAAGGACCGTTTGCACGAGATAGGCAATGCCAAAACATGGCTCGCCCGGATTGCCTGGACCACCGCGCTGGACAAGAGGCGTTCTGGCCGCAATATGGTTTCACTGAACGATGCAGAGGCAGGATTGGATTTGCTGGAATCACTTTCCGACGAGACTCCCGCAGCGGACGAGCAGCTTGCAGAGCAGCAAAGACAGGAGCTATTGCAGCGGCTAATCGCGGGCCTGCCGGGTGATCTGGGGCAAACGCTGGAGCTATCCACCGTTCAGGAGTTGAACTCGGCGGAAATTGCCGAGGTGATGAAGATACCGGAAGGCTCGGTGCGGACGCGCCTGTTCCGAGCGCGCAAGCAGCTCAAAGAAAAATTGGCAGTCCTGCTGGAAAGGAAGAAAAATGGCTGACCAGAAAAAAGATAAGCAGATGCAGATCGACGAAATGCTGGATTCGCTGCTCGCCAACTATTCCTCAGCGGAGCCACGTCCGGGGCTGGAAACAAGGATACTGGCGAATCTGCACGAAGCAGAAAAGACGCCGCAAGGATGGGGGAATTTCAAATGGATTTGGGCAGGAGCTGTTGCTGCGGCAATTATCGTAGCGGCGATGTTAATCAACGGACGGCATCGAGTTGCGCCGCCGACAAACGCTATCGTCGAAACTAAACAGCCTGCTCCGCAACCACAAATTCAGCCGCCGGTTGCTCCACAGGCAACGGCCAGAATCCGTCGGCACAAACCATCGACGGTTCCAGCAGTCCGGCAGAATGCGACATTGGCGCTGAGTGAGCGACCGGCAGTCTTCCCAACGCCAACACCGTTATCGGAACAGGAGCAGCTATTGCTGCGCTACTACGCCGGCACGCCCCGGGAAGAGATGATTGCGCAGAGCCATCCTGACGAGCCACCAGTGGTGGGAGAACAGGACCAGACTGAAGTCATCCCCGATCTAACACATATCCCCCAAAAACTCAGCAATACTCGATAAGGAGAGATACATGAAGATTTTTACCCGCATATTGTTTGTTCTTGCTCTTGCCGGCACACTGTTGGCACAGCAGCCGCCAAAAGATACAGCGGATCAGCAAGCCAAGGACCAGCCAGCCAAGAAAGAGGTTCTGGCAGGCTCGAACGGCAACACAGAGAACTTCTTCAAGCTCGCCTTCGTGATGTACGAGCTTGACGATGCCAAGCGCACCAACCAGCGCGATTACATGATGATTGTCAGAACCGATAATCAGCCTTCGAGTATACGGGTAGCTACGAAAATCCCTATAACTACAGAAGAAAAGGGAAAGGACAAGGGGTATTCGTATATTGATGTCGGATTGAAGATTAATTGCTCCCTGAAAGAGCAAGTGGACCGCAGGTTGCAATTTCACTGCGATATTGAAATGAGCAGCTTTATCCGCCCGGAGCAGATTGCCAGCGTCACTGGGAATGCCGGCCCGGTATTGCCGGTCCTGCGAACCACGCGAACCGAATCCTGGGCGCTTCTGACGCTGGGCAAGCCTGCTGTTTTCACCACGGTCGACGACATCAACAGCGCCAAACGCATGCAGGTTGAGGTGACGGCAACAAAAGTGGATTGATTAGATGAGGATAACGAGCAGAAGGCGCTTCGGCGCCTTTTGTTTTTTGGCCAGCGATGGCGGGCGGACTGTTTCCGAATGCAGAGACTCTTGTGCCGTAATCGGAAAAACCAAGAACTTTTACCACAAAGGACACGAAGGAACACAAAAGGGGAGAAAAGCCAACATCACCGATTTGGTTGAATTAAAAATCTGTGCGTCTTGACTTACCTGATCCCCGCAAGCACTTCGTAAGAACGCAGCCGTGCAGAATGGTCGTAGATAGCGGACGCCACCATCAGTTCGTCAGCGCCGGTTTGCTCGATGAATTGTTTCAGGCCGGCGCGAACGGTTTGTGGCGAGCCCACAAAAGAGCATGCCAGCATATTGGAAACGTGTGCTTTTTCCGCAGGCGACCAGTGGGACTCAATGTCATCGATGGGCGGCGCAAGTTGTCGGCGGGTACCGCGCACGGCATTGGTAAAGCCCTGCTGGGCGGAGGTAAAAAGACGTTGCGCTTCGGCGTCGGTATCGGCGGCAATTACGTTCACGCCGACCATAGCGTAGGGCTTTTGAAGCTGTGCAGATGGCCGAAATTCTCTGCAATAAACCTGGAGCGCGAGCATAAGCGCATCCGGCGCGAAGTGGGAAGCAAACGCATAGGGCAGACCGAAGTCGGCTGCAAGCTGCGCGCCAAAAAGGCTCGATCCCAGGATCCAGATAGGAACGTTCAGCCCTGTTCCGGGAACAGCCTGGACTTTCTGCCCGGGTTGAAGCGGACCGAGAAACGCCTGAAGCTCGCGCACGTCGTTGGGAAAATTATCGGCGCTGGTGGGATCGCGGCGAAGTGCCAGCAAGGTTCGCTGGTCAGTACCGGGAGCGCGACCAAGGCCAAGATCGATACGTCCAGGATAGAGCGATTCCAGCGTGCCAAATTGCTCTGCAATCACGATAGGAGAGTGATTGGGCAGCATGATTCCACCTGCACCCACGCGGATAGTCTTGGTACCGCCCGCAACATATCCGATCACGACTGAAGTAGCAGCGCTGGCGATGCCGACCATATTGTGGTGCTCCGCCAGCCAGAAACGCCGATAGCCCCAGCGCTCGGCATGCTGGGCAAGATCAAGCGAGTGATGCAAAGCGTCAGCAGGTACAGAGCCCTGTCCCACAAACGCCAGATCAAGAATTGAGAGCGGGACCAAATATTCTCCTTATATCCAACGTTATCAATATTGATGTAAGGCAGGACAGTTTAGGTTCAGGCAGGCAGAAAAGCTGAAGGGGCCTGGTCCGAATCCAGTTCTACTCCAATCACTGTTTTTTTATGTAATGTCCGGCAGCTCCAATGCCTTCTGCCAAGTGGTCTAAAAGGTGATATTGCTTGTGAACATCCCAGAACTTGCCGGTATATTTCAGCGCGTAAGGGAATACGGCATCTGCCGCCAGTCCTTCAATGATGGATGCAACACTTGCAGCGCTGGTGGCGGAACTTGGGCTGATGGTCTTGTCAAGAACGGTGCGGCACAGCACGCCGCGATCACCCGGAGGATCTTCACCGTCCCATTTGCCGGCGGCGCATGAGAGGGCCATTTCAGTGATTTGTCCCGCTTCCAGCTCTCTGGCCAGTTTTGGATCTTTGACTTTCAAGTGCCAGCTTTTGGCGGACTCAATGGCCGCCTTGGCGTCAGCATATTGCTCAACCATTTTCACCCACTCAATACTGGCGGCAATCGCCGTGTTATACGCCAACTGTTGATGGGCAAGAACCGATGCCTGATCCTGTTCATTGGCCGGAACCGGACCCACGTTGTGATACTTGGCCTGGGAGACGAGCGGCTGGCCCTGAGTTTCATATTCTCTATAGATCAGGCGCGAATTATCGTGATTCATGTGAGTATGAGTATTCAAGGCGCCTGCAACGGGAGGATAGATGCCGGTCTTCACCTGGAAGGGCCATTTATCAGGATCGCCTGCCTGGTTGCGAAATTCAAACCATGTGGGCGCGCGATAGCCTCCGCCAGGAAGGCTTATAAGCTTGACCGCCGTGTGGTTGAAATCATTGTGAATCCAGTCAGAGTGGCTGTAGAAATCCTGAATCACGTGGAGCGAAGCTCCCAGGACAATCAGCGTCATGGCTTTGCGCGTGCGTTCGTCCGCATTGGTTTGCTTGATGTAGCCGCCGATCACCCACTGGGTATTTGTGAGCAGCCGATTGAACAGGTAATCAAACTGCGAGTTGCGGACTAGTTCATCGCTCAAATTGTCAAAGTGAAAAAAGATAGCTGCATCGCGGTCTTGCGTATTCTTTGCCACATACTTATTGAGCGCGTCCAGTCCTTTGCCATGAAGATTGCTCGCGGCAAAGTCGGAAACTGGCCCAAAGAAATCCGGAGAAAAATTGCCTAGTTGCATGATCTTGCGCGCGTCTTCGCTGAATCCGTTCGCTTCAGCCACCTTACGGGTAGCTTCCGAGTGCCAGAAGGTATCAAAACCGGATGCGGGAGAAGCAAGTACGGCCAGAATCATGAGCAAGGCAATGAGTTTTCGCGGCATCGGTAAAAAATCCCAACAAGTAAGGGTAGAACAACCTCAACCATGATTGCTAACGCCAAGGCGACGTGTTAGCAAAAGCTCAATCCGCAAGATGTGGAACAAGCTCAAGACAAGGGCTTCTGGCCGATTTCACGCGACCAATATGCTACACTATTCTTTTCAAGCACATACCGTCTAAAAAAGCATGCTCCTTTCCAAAGAATATGTCGGGTATTTAGCCCGCCAGGTAACCCAAAAACTGATTGCCGGCGAATTCATTGAAACCAAGAATGTCCCGGCGGTTTCCGCTGCGCTCAACAATGCGCTGCTGGAAGAGCTGCAGCTTGAAGATCGCATCAATGATGAGGTCCGCCTGATCCTGGAGCAGTACCAGGATGAGATGCAGCGCGCGGGAGCCAGCTATCAGGAGATGTTCAAGAAAGTTAAGGGCGAACTGGTGCGCAAGTATAAGGCGGTGCTGTGAGACTTTCCCGCGACAAAGTAAACAGGCTTGCCCACAGCGTGGCTGACGCGCTGGCCACCCTGGACGACGTCGAGTTCATCGAAGATCCCAACACTATCCGCATGGAAGCACGCCGCATTCTGGAAGAGCTTCTCATGGCAGAAGCCAAAATCGATGTAGCTGCGCGCGCAAAAATTGAAAGCCAGAAGCGCACCATCGCGGAAGGCACCCAGGAATGGGACATCCTGTACCGCAAGTACTACAACGAAGAAGTGAAGAAGCTGGGAATTTAGAGGTAAGAGTCTCAGTAGCCGGCCAGGCGCCGTTCCTGTGACGACATTTGCGCCCACAGTTGGTCCATATTTCTCTGTATCCAGACATTGGCCGGCTGAAGTTCATGCGCTGAATTAAACCACCGGTAAGCCATCACGCGGTCCTGCGTCACACAGATGCCGCTGGAATAAAGCGCCGCCATTTGGATGGCCGCGCCGGGATCGCTTTTGTCAGTAGCGGCGTGCAGATAGAGCAAACCCTGTTCGCAATTCTGTGGTACGCCGCCAGTTCCGCGAATGTATTGCTGGGCCCGCACCAGAGCAGGGCTCGGCTTGTAGTCAGGAATACGCGCCTCTTCTGCACCTTTGGTGTCTGAATTGGGCAAGGTTTTGGCGGTTAAGGATTTTGCGGAAGCCGTGCCTGTATCCGAGCCATTGGCCAATGGACTAGGTGTTGTGGTTTCCAGTGCGGTAGGTTCAGTCCTTGGCGCTTTCACTTCAGAAACGGCCCCCTCACTGATCGCGCTGGCTCCACTGGCTGCAACTTTAGGCGACTCCGCAACAGCAGGCGCGATAGCATCTCCGGGCTGGTTGTTTCCCTGCGGCGCAGTAGCAGGAGTTGATGGATCTGATTTTGCCGGAGCCGGTGGTTTTGGACTGGCCTTGAAGCTTGATCGCCATTGCACAAAAAGCAGTCCCAGAATGGCAGCAAGCACTACCAGCAGGAGGAACTTACGCAAACCGCCGCGGGAAGGTTCGTCTTCCAGCAGATATTCAACGCCATCGTTGCTGTCCGGCTGGGAGCTTAAACCCAGAAAAGAAGGACCACTAATGCGACCACTATTTCCTGGCTCATTGCGACCAGCTTCGCTGGACACAGATTCGGCGCGCGCAGTCCCAGCGCGCGGTGGTTCATTGCGGAATATTGCTGGTTCACCCCGGCGAGGAAGCGCGACAGGGGTTTCATCGGATGGCTCCGCCACCGGAGCAGCCACCAGTGTTGTGGACTTGCGTTTTACATCCGGAGGAGGCAATTGTGCATTGGCAATGGCTGCTGCCCGCGAAGCGTCACCTGCGCCGCGACGTTCTTCCATGCGGCGCTCTATACGAGTCCCGCACATCCCGCAGAACTTCATGTCCGGCTCATTCACATGGCCGCATCCCGCGCATTTTGTGCTTCCGGATGGATGGGTCCTTCGTTCCGCGTGCCGTCTATCCAGGCGTACACCGCAAGACCCACAAAATTTATATTCTGGACGATTCTCTGTCCCACAGAAGGTACAAAGCATGAGGCCTTTTATACTCCTTTGAGCGGCCATTTTGGCACACGTCTACTTCAAAACAGCAGCTCAGTTATTAAGTAGGATGATGTCTGGAGCAGATAAGCTGTAAAGATGAATTTTTTCTTAGTGCCAGAAAGTGACGTGGGCCTTAGTACTATCATCCATTTGACCCCATAATCATCTTCAAGAGAGAGGCATTCTGGCGCTCAGCTTCTTTTGAGGGGATAATCGAACCCAACGATGATGTTTGCAGAAGAAATCGCGCAGGCCGCCAAGCAAGCTGCCACTGAGGCCGGCTTCGATCTGGCAGGCATCGCGCCTATCCGCAAAGAGGATATGCCGGAGCTTGGCGCCTTCATTGAATGGGTGGATGCAGGCCGCGCCGGAGAAATGAAGTACCTGGAATCTCGCACTGAGTCGGGCGAGTTTCGCCGTGCATCTGCCACCAACGCGGCACCCTGGGCGCGTTCCATGATTGTCTGCGCGCTCAATTACAGCACTGACAAGCCTTACTCAGTGGAGGCAAACGATCCAAAACGAGGTTGGATCTCACGCTATGCCTGGGGCACAAAGGACTATCATGATGCGCTGCTCCCGCGGCTGCGCCAGGTTGAAGCAGCCATCAAGCAGTCTGCTGTTGCACAAAACGCTGCAATCGAAACCCGCAGCTATGTAGATACCGGCCCAATTCTGGAACGCGTTTACGCCAAATACGCGGGGATTGGATGGATTGGCAAGAACACCTGCATCATCCACCAGAAACTAGGTTCCTGGCTGTTTCTGGGAGTGATCCTTACGTCGCTAGAGCTGCCTCCGGACAATGCAGCCGCTGATCGTTGCGGAAGTTGCACCCGCTGCATTGATGCATGTCCCACGCAGGCCATTGTAGCGCCGGGCAAGCTGGACGCGCGGCTCTGCATCGCTTATCTCACCATTGAGAAACGAGGCAGCGTGCCGGAAGAACTCAGGGCGGACATGGGCCATCATATCTTTGGCTGTGACATTTGCCAGGATGTTTGTCCGTGGAACAACAAGGCCGGCAACGCACCACCGACTGCCCTGCCGGAATTTCAGCCGCAGGAGCGGCTTTTCCATCCTGATTTGCGCTGGCTTGCACAGATGGATGAAGAAACATATCGCCAGGTGTTTCGAGGCTCGCCGGTAAAGCGGACAAAATATTCCGGGCTTAAGCGAAATGTGGCTATCGCCATGGGTAATAGCGGTGACAAGGATTTTGTACCGGATTTACAGACGTTGGCGGCTGAACCAGATGCTGTAGTCGCAGAGCATGCGGAGTGGGCGCTCAAAAAACTTGCAGACAATTCGCGCTAAGTAAGTCCCTAAAAAGGAACATTGTGTTAAGGTTTCAGCAGCTATGTCCCAGAACAAACAGCATCCATGGACGCTTCCTCGAGCACACACCCGCTATCTTTTGGATTT
>DASXKZ010000209.1:0-6275 GCA_036496525.1 Candidatus Angelobacter sp. | reverse complement strand
GCATTGCTCTTGCTCGCCAACCCATCGATAGCTCCCATTCTCCATTCGAAAAGCGATATGGTGCACAGATTTGCCATAGACATGGACCATCAGACTATATCCATGGCTTTGAACATAACTTGAGTCGTTTTTTTCGATGTTCACTCTCGCCTGTTTTGGCAAAGCTGTCATACCATACTGGCTACGATCCACCGCATACATACTCCGGAATGGCTCCAAAGACGGATCATCCATGCCGACAAACCTTTTACATGCGAATATCGAACCTGCCAATACAACCAGCAAGAGTGAACGTTTTATTCGTATCCTCCCAGGACTCAGTCTGACATCTGATATCTGCAGCATCACAGTTGCACCCTATTGGTGAGCACAGGGATTAGGCTCCGAATAGTTGAACGTCTGGTTAATGGTCGACATTGGAAGACCATTCGACCACTCCTCTGGTATAGGTCCCCCTTCGCACTGTCCAAAATCAACCGATGCTGCCTCTAATGTCGCAACAGTATCATTGGAGAATGCCAGACGCCATCCTCCATTGTTGATCACCTGACCTGCACCTAGCGTGGGTAGCTGAGAGAGTATATGCCCGCTGGGACCATATGCGGCTACCATAGCTTAACTTTATGTCGAGGGACGCGCCAGAGCGTTGTGGAAAGGACGCGATCGGTATTTCCATATGCAAATTGCCGTTATCCAAGCTTACAGACCCCATCTCGACTGGCGCAGTCGCGCCGGTAGACGGGGCCACTCCGTTCCAAGTAATTGGCTTGAGCCAATGAAGGCATACTAACTGCCATGACCAATACCAGGCGACTACAAGCCTTGCGAATAGTTTGATTGCGCGGAATCCAAAAAGATAGCTGCTTCATATTGTTTCATCTGTCAATAAAAACGCACCGGCCGAAACCGGTGCGCTTGGTTATTCTCGACGAAGCTTAGAACTTTAGCTTCATAGCCAACTGCAACTGCCGTGACGATCCGGAGTCGCCGGTTGGGAAACGTGTGGAGGTGATCTTGCCCAGGTTCGCCCCGACCGTTCCGTTAGGCTGTCCATAGTTGGGGTGGTTGAGTAGATCAAAAGCATCGGCGCGGAGCTGGAGATTGAATCGCTCCGAAATTTTCGTGTTCTTGATCAGAGCCAGATCAACGTCCTCAAACCCCGGTCCAACGAACGAATTGCGTCCGACGTTCCCAAAGGCATTACCCGGTGCTACAAAAAATGTGGCAGCCTGAGCAGGAGTGCCGAACCACCCGATCAACGGATTCCCAGTAATAATCGGAGTAGCCGCCAAGTTAGGACGCAATCCGCCAGATCCCGTAACTGTCGTCGTGTTGATGGTAATGTTGAACGGATTGCCGCTCTGGAAGCTCACGATGGGCGCCACAGACCAGCCGCTTACCAATCGGTTCCCCGTGAAAGGCAAGTCATAGATAGCGTTGGCCACGAAGCGATGGCGGGCGTCGAAGTCGGAGTCGCCGCGGCTAGTGAAAATGTCGCTGCTATCCTGGACTACGATTCCGTTGTTGTTGCGCGAAGCCTCATCAATGGAATGTGACCAGGTATAAGAAGCATTGAACTGCAGCCCATGCGTCACATGCTGGTTAGCGGTAACCCACAGAGCGTTGTAGTTGGAGTTGGAATTGCTATCGCGCTCGGTGATGCTGTTGGCCAGAGTCACAACGTGAGTTGCGGTGCTGGGCAGGATCGGGCTGGAGGTGGAAATCGACTGGAAAGGCCGCGAACTCGCAACACCCAGCGTTCCAAACTGGTTGATGTTGCGATCGATTTCCAGGTGCGTCCCTTTGGTCCCGAAATATCCGATCATGAAGCCGGTATTACGCCCGACTTGCTGCTGAATATTCAGGTTCCAGGACTGCACGTCAGCATTCTGAAAATCCGGATTCACAACCAATGGAGAGATATTGGCGGCATTCGCGGGATCAAAGTTCGCACCCAGGCTTCCAAAGGCCGTCTTGGCACCGACGCTGATCGGCAAGGCCAGCAATGGGTTTGAGGTCAAGCCGGTGATGATTCCCGTAATCGGCTGATCCACCTGATAGGCGTAGCCGCCGCGCAGAATAGTGTTGCCGTTGTGGAAGAGGTCCCAGGCAAAGCCGAGGCGAGGCTGGAAGTGATTGTTCTGGCCATATGGTTGGGAAACGCCGACGATGGTGCTTCCCGCGCCCGGAGACAGGTTCAGCACGTTGAAGCGATTCTCTGCTTCGGTGGGCGTTGCATTCCAGGCGAAACGAAGTCCCAGTTCAACGGTTAGGTAAGAAGTGAGCTTCAGTGAGTCCTGGCCGAAAACATCAAGCGCGTTCTGATTGATGCGGTTGGCAACGTTGCCCAGAGTGCGGGCCGATGTGCTTACGAATCCCTGAGCGAAGGTATTTCTGGCGGCCGGGGTGGCGCCGGGGCAGGTGGTGGTGGCGGCGGCCAGATTGAGCGAGCAATTAAACACAAGCTGTCCCGGATCGTTGTTGAAATTGTCGTTGCGGAAATCGCGGAACTCGGTTCCAAACTTGAAAGAATGCCGGCCGTGAACGTAGCTGACGGTATCGGCCGCCACGAACGTGGTGTCACCGCGGCCTTGCGGAAATTGGCGCTCATCCCCGAAGGTCAGGCCGATATCACCGAAGGCGATGGTGGGCATGAATTGCTGGTTTGGACCAAGCAGACCTGCCAACCCGAGGGTGCTGGGATCAGTGGCATTTTGCGGAATAAAGTTGATCAAAATACGGTTGGCACCGAGGCGGGCTTCATTGACGAGCGATGGATTGAAGACATGCGTTTCATTTACGGTCAATACCTGCCTGTGACCCGCACGCGTGTCGCCAAAACCGGGAATATTCGCGCCCTGCGTTGGTTCGCCGCGAAAATCATTCTGATACACGTAGTAGCCATGCAAAGTGTCATGATCGTTAAACACGTGCCGAATATCTGCTGTTCCCTGGTCGATATTTACCGGCGCCGTTGCCGATCCTACAAAATTGTTGCCGGAGTTGGCATGTGGAACCAGATTCAGGATGGAAGCCGCAATGGGATTGCCACCCGCGAGAATATCGGCCCGCTGGGCATCCGTCCAGACGGTGCTGGTGGTGGTTAGGCCCTGGCGATGGCGAAGCCCTTCATAGCTCAGGAAGAAATACGTCTTCCCTTTCACGATGGGTCCGCCGAAGTCGCCGCCGAACTGGTTCCGCTTGAAGGGAGACTGCGCCAACGGATTGCCAGCGTTATCCACCACTGGATTGAAGGCGTTGCGCGCGTCGAAAAAATTGTTGCGCAGATAATCGTAGACTTCGCCGTGGAACTGCTCGGTGCCGGAACGCGTGGCAATATTTACGATCGCTCCAGAATTGCGGCCGTACTCAGCGCTGTAAGTGGAGTTATCGACTTTGAATTCCGAAACTGTGTTGATCGTCGGTTGGAATGTGACCTGGTTCTGCACCATGTCATTCAAATTGATACCGTTGATCATGAAGTTGACGGCATCTTCGCGATTGCCAGCTGTATTAAAGGCGAATGAACCCTGCCCGCGCAGAGGAGCCGTAAGGAACCCGTTTTGGGGCGGGGTGACCGTGCCCGGAATCAACAGGGCCAAATCGACGAAGTGACGACCATTGAGAGGAATATCCTGCACTGTACGTTGATTGATAGTCTGACCGACGGTCATGGTGGTCGCTTCAACCACCGGCGCCGTTGCTTCAACGGTCACAACCTCAGTTGTGTTCGCCACCTTTAAACCAAAGTTTTGGACAGCGTTGTTGCTCACTTCAAGGACAACGCCCTTGGCTAATTGCGTCTCAAAGCCTGTCATCTGCACTTGAACGCTGTACATCCCCGGCGGCAACGCTGGAACCTCATAGGACCCAGTGGAATTAGTCTGCGTGGTGCGTTCGATTGAAGAAGCGGTGCTTTTAATCGTTACCTTTGCGCCAACCACTGCGGCACCACTTTGATCGGAAACTGTCCCTAAAATCCTGGCTGTGTTTTGTGAAAATGCGCTCGCTGCGAATACCAAAACAAGCACCGGCAGCATTAACGAAGAAACTTGTACCTTCTTTAACATCTCATCTCCCTCCTGAACGAAACGCTAAGTTTGTCGGGCTAGAATTCGTGATTTGATCGAAAAATCTAAAGTGAAACAGAATTTTTGCTGAATAGTCCTAAAAAAATACAAGAGCGTTGAGCTTGCATTGTTTGGTGCAAGCAGAGTTCCATTTCCAATAACATCTAAGTGGCTGATTCCATACGGTCTAGGATGGAACGGGAATAATTTGCTTCCAATATCAGTAGAGAGGTAAAAAGTTGACTATTAAAAATGGAAGCGCAGGTTTTCGGCGCGGGATTATCTAAATTGACTAAACGCGAGAGGCATGGCGCCTGACAATCCATACTCAGGCTATGATGCGTTGATCCAAGATCGTTTTATTTCGGCGCTGGGCTGCTTGGCGTTGGAAGCCGATTGTTAGTCACCCGAGGCCTGATTGAGTTCTCAGCCTGAGCAGGCTCGGCATTCATCACGTCCACCGTGAGCGGACGTTCCAACACCATCTCAAGGGCAGTCTCCTGATCGATGCGCACATCCTGACCGCGCGTGAACAGCACCTGCCCCAAACCAACAGCAGCGCCAGCCAGCCCGCCAATGCCGGCGCCTTTTCCACCTGATGCTACAGCGCCAATCACGGCGCCGGTAGCGCCCGTTTTGGCAACGGTGCCTGTGTCTTTACCTTTCTGGCTATCGGCCTTTACGGTGCCTTCTTTATCGGTGACGGTGCTGTTGCGGGAACCAGGAGCGTTTTCCAATGATCCAGGCAGATCAATGGTGTAGCCGTTCGGGAAAATCATGGTGGTGAAGTTAAACAATATCTCTGCGCGGCCTTTGATTCGACCAGCGCGTTTTACCTGGGCGATCTTGCCTTTTACGTAAGTTCCGGCCGGGATTACAGCCACATTGTTTTGTGTGATGGGAAAACTGGTCTGGCAGTAGACTCCGTCGCCTACTTTAGCCGTCTTGGTATCGATGGGACTCCTCAAGTGAAGCAAAACCTGCGTGCCGGCGGGGACCGTGATCTGCGTCGTTTTGGTTTCGACAACGTTATTACTGACAGTATCCGCCTCAGTTTGCGCTGAAGCACAAAGGGCCGACACCAGCATCAAAAAAAAGGTTACGCCACGCATGTGAGTACCTCACCAGAGAAGCTATTGTAAGCCTAGAACGTAGCTACCTGTTGTTTTTTGCCTGCTCCATCTCAGAAATAATTGCTTGGGCGGCTTTGGCGGGATCGGGAGCGTGTGTAATCGGCCTGCCGACAACGATGTGGCTGACTCCATTGCTCATTGCCTGAGCAGGGGTGGCAATCCTCTGCTGGTCATTGGTTTCTGCGCCTGCCGGACGGATGCCCGGCGTGACAATAGCAAAACCTTCTCCCAACGCTTTTCTTACCATCAGAGCTTCGCGCGGCGAAGCAACAATCCCTTGGCAGCCTGCGCTTTGCGCAAGAGCGGCCATGCGCAGCACTTGGTCGGACACTCGCCCTGCAATTCCAATTTCCTGCATATCTTCATCGCTCAGACTGGTTAGAACCGTGACAGCCAGAAGGTTGAGGCGACCTGCAGCGGCTTCTGTGGCCGCGCGCAGCATGGCTGACCCGCCGCTTGCGTGGAGTGTAAGCATATCGACGCGCAGGTCCGCTGCGGATTTCACTGCCAAAGCCACGGTCGTAGGAATGTCATGAAGTTTTAGATCGAGAAATACCCGCCGACCGGAACTGACGAGGTCCCGGACGATGCTTGGGCCTTCGGCGGTAAAAAGCTGGAGTCCAACTTTGTAAATACCCGCTGCGTCGCCTATACGGGCCACAAGCTTTTGCGCTTCAGCGGCGCTCGAAACATCCAGGGCCACAATAAGGCGTTCCCGCATCCCGGAGGATGCGGGCAGACCTGTAATCACAGGAGAATGAGTGCCCATGCTCCCTTAGTATATGTATTTTTCGATTTTATCGAGCTAATAACCACGATTCATAGCCACATTTTCCGGCTGAACCAGGTCAATACGGATACGCTCAACGCCATCACGGAAATTGAGCATCCGGGCGGCGCTATAGCTCAGATCCATAATACGGTTTCCTACGTACGGTCCCCGATCATTGACCCGAACGATGATCCACTTGCCGTTCTTCAGGTTCGTTACGTTAACGAAAGATCCCAGCGGGAGCTTCCGATGGGCGGCAGTGAACTCGAACATGTCAAAGTCCTCGCCGCTGGCCGTGGT
>DASXKZ010000208.1:0-9043 GCA_036496525.1 Candidatus Angelobacter sp. | reverse complement strand
AGCCGTTCCACCTTTGCCATCGTCAACCGTGACGGTGATCGTTTGCTTGCCCGGCTGAACGCCAGTGGGATTCCAACGAGCATCAGCGCCGGTGCCTTCAACAGTCCCGCCGGTTGCTGTGTACTTGTAAGTCAGCGTGTCGTTGTCGGGATCAGCAGCCTGGGCGTTCAGAGCAACGGTGTCAGTTGATCCGGCAAAGACCTTGGTCGGGTTAGCGCTAAGAGTGACTGTGGGTGGATGGTTGGGCGGAGGCGGAGGAGGATTGCCGCCGAAGTGCAGCACCACTCCGGCAGAAGCGCGAAGATTGTTCTGCTTGTTGTCGCCACCGTCAGTGAACTTGGTCAATAAATACTCGACCTGGAACAGACGCACACCGATGTGCTTGTTGAAGTTTCCGTCAAGACCTCCACCCAGCGCCGTGGCAAATGAGTTCTGGGAAAACGCACGGTTGAAGAAGGCTGAGCCGCTGGGGATGGTGGAAACCGATATGTCCGAGAGTCGGGCAGCGCCAAAGAGCGTGTGTATAAATGGTGTCCAGTGCTCACCACGGTGCGAAAATTGCGGACCAAAAAGAAATGTATATGCACTGCCGCTGACAGTGCGCGGAAGGTCCTTAATTCGATAAACGCCGAAATCGCCGACAAGACTAAACCAGCGATTCACGTTGCCGGCCAAAGCGCCTGTAAGTCCGTGCCAGTTAAATGTTTCTTTGATGCCGCCTGTATTAGTGCTGAAGCGTACAAAGGAATATCCGACAAAAAGATCAACCTTTGGGTAAGAATCACCGTTGTCAGCAGCTTTAGTTTTGGTTTTGGCTGCCGCTGTGTCGGTTTGCATTGGGATGAATGGCGCCAGATAAGCGGTGGAGCTGCCAGTAGCGTTTGGGGCGCTGGGCTCGGTGGTGGTCACGCTGGAAGAGTTAGCAGAATCTTCGGCAAAAGCCTGTGTTAGAAGAAGGGTCCCCAGTATTATTGTGGCAACAACACGCGCCAAGAACTTCATTCTTGCCTCCTGTGAGAGTTAGAGCTAACTCACGGCACACCATCATACAAGAAAGCTCTGTGAGGGGCGAAAGCAGGTTGATCAGAGAATAAACAGGGCTGGATTGCAAGCTGCCGATGGCAAGCTGACTAGAATGCTGAGAAATAAGGGATAAAGACGAATAAAAAGAGGATCGAGGGAGAAAATCATTGCAAATGGAAAAAAAGCGGCCTATAATACTTGGTTTTCCAATGAGTTATGGGCCCCTGGGGAGAGGTCGATCTGACCGTTTTTTTCATTAAGTATTGAAACCATAGGCGTGTTCTGGGAATCCAAAGTTAAGTTCATAAATGTAAGCACTCTTCTATCTAAAAGGCAGGGCGAAACTTATTATGGCAAGGCGACGCGGTAATCCGAACTGGGGCAAGCCTGAGCCCATTGGGCCAGTCATCCCCGTGGTCACCTCCTTTGAGCAGGCAGTCAAGGAATTTAAGTTGACACCTGATCAATACATCCGTTCTACGCGTCTCCGCGAGTGGGCGCGTAGAAATAAAAACAGCAAGTACATACCAGAACCTTTACTGGAAGCTTGGGGTTTTGAAATTGAGAGTACGCTGTAAGCCGTTTTCTATCAATTGTTTACAAGAAAAGGCTGCTTCGGCAGCCTTTTCTTTTTTGTCCCGCGCTTAAAAGGAAATGCTTTCCTTCACTAGCAACGAGATTTTGGCGATAGCAATCGCCTCCAGTTTCGCCGCAGGTTTAAACGTTTATGCAACAGTTGCGACTCTGGGCCTACTTGCTCACGTTCACGTCTTCCAACTGCCACCCGCGCTGCACATGCTTGGATCATGGCCGGTGATCATCGTCTGTGTCGTGCTTTTCGGACTGGAGTTTTTTGCCGACAAGATCCCTGTCTTCGACCTCCTCTGGAATGCCCTGAACACCTTTGTAAAGGTGCCTGTCGCCACACTTCTATCGTATGGCGCGGCTCAACATCTTTCTCCCGTAGGGCAAATGGCCGTCGCGGCGTTAGGTGGCGCCATTGCCCTGGCTGCGCATGGAAGCAAGCTCGCCGTGCGAGCAGCCGTTACGCCATCTCCTGAGCCCTTCTCCAACATCGCTCTGAGTTTTGCGGAAGACGTTGCAGCCGTTTCTCTTACTTGGTTTGCCACCCGGCATCCGATAATTGCCGGTTTCATCGTAGCCATATGCCTGGTGCTGGCAATTCTGGCTATTCGTTACCTGATGCATGCGTTGCGCCGACTATTTCAGCGGGCGCGGGCAGCTTTACAGCCGACGCCAGGAAGTTTGACCTAATTGCTGGCTGCATGCGATATTTCTCGGTTGACTTTAACCAAATAGCAACAATGTGCCAGGAGAACTCCCGCTTACATGGTCCGCCTCGTTCCTAGAGACACAAAGTTCTTCGATATGTTCGCTGAAATGGCCAGCAACCTGGGCGACGGCGCCCGGCTTCTCAAACAGACGCTGGAAGATTTCAAAGATGTTGACGCCCGCGTGCAGCAACTCAAGGACATTGAGCATCGCGGCGACGACATGACCCACAATATTCTTACCAAACTCAATCAGACCTTCATCACGCCTTTCGATCGTGAAGACATCTATCGCTTGGCCTCTTCACTCGACGACGTTTTGGATTTCATCTATGCCGCCGGTGTTCGGCTGATTATGTATAAGATTACCAGCGCTCCGCCCGCTGCTTCACTTCTGGCGGGAATCGTCGTCAAGCAGGCCGACCAGCTCACTGACGCTCTGGCGCGCCTGGGCAAGAAGCATGACAACGTGCTGGAAAATTGCGTTGAAATCAATCGGCTGGAAAATGAAGCCGATGGTGTGGCCCGCGCGGCTATTGCTGTCCTCTTTGAAAAGGAAAAAGACCCTATTTCCCTGATCAAGCTCAAAGAACTCTATGAAGTCCTTGAGACCGCCACGGACAAGGCTGAAGACGCGGCTAACGTCTTGGAAGGCGTGGTCCTCAAGAGCGCATAAGAATGGACTGAATCGAATTTCCTGACTGCGAGCCTGCGGCGAGGCCGACCACGCGCCGAGCCGGTTGCATTCAGGGCTGAAGATGGATGGCACTGAGAAGCGATCAAAAGCGGTTTGGAGTTGCAGCGACATAATACAGAGATTGCGGCGAGGCCAACGACGCGCCGAGCTGCTTCATATCAGGGCTGAGTTGATGAACACTATAGGGAAATTCTTAAAGCGGTTTGGAGCGAAGCGACATAAAGGAATAGTCAAGTGCATCTGAGCGGATTGTTGGTTGCAGTTACCATTCTGATCGCTCTTTCTTTCGACTTCATCAACGGCTTCCATGACGCCGCCAATAGCATTGCCACTGTTGTTTCCACGCGCGTGCTCTCTCCTCGCCTTGCGGTCATCTGGGCAGCATTCTTCAACTTCGTTGCCGCGTTTGTCTTTGGAACAGCCGTTGCCAAGACCATTGCGGGCGGTCTCGTCGATCCACACCAGGCCACGCAATATGTAATTCTTTCTGCTCTTGTCGGTGCCATTATTTGGGACCTTCTTACCTGGTGGTGGGGCCTGCCGACGTCTTCTTCCCATGCGCTCATCGGCGGCCTGGCTGGTGCTGCTATCGCTCGCGCAGGCTGGCATGTGCTGGTTCGCGAACCCAAGCTTCATTGGCCAATCATCGGCACCATTCCCGGCCTGGGGGAAAAGTGGATGTCAACCTTGATCTTCATTGTCCTGGCGCCGCTGATTGGTCTCATCCTGGGGCTTGGACTCATGGTTGCCGTTTCCTGGATTTTCAAAAGCGCTGCGCCCCGGACCGTTGACAAGCTTTTTAGAAAGTTGCAGCTTCTTTCTGCCGCGGCTTACAGCCTTGGCCACGGCGGTAACGATGCGCAAAAAACTATGGGCATCATTGCCGGTGCGCTGCTTGCTGGCGGCTATCTCACGCCCGCGCAATTCGCTTCCGGATGGGGAGAGTACAAGTGGTACATCATTCTTGGCGCTAACGCTGCAATCGCGTTGGGGACGTACATGGGCGGCTGGCGCATCGTGCACACAATGGGATCAAAGATCACCAAGCTCCGGCCCGTGGGAGGATTTTGCGCTGAAGGCGCAGGCGCCGCTACGCTCTTCGTTCTGGCCTATCACGGCATCCCGGTCAGTACCACGCATACCATTACTGGCGCGATTATTGGCGTGGGATCTACCTCGCGCCTTTCCGCCGTCCGTTGGGGTGTTGCCAAGCAAATCGTCTGGGCCTGGGTGTTGACGATTCCCGCATCCGCCGTGGTGGCAGCAATCACTTTCTGGGTGATTCGACTCTTTGTTCCCACCGCTTAACCGCTTCACGCTAAAAGCCTTAGCTGTCGTCACTTGTAAGTCTTCAGTTTTCATGGTTTTATGCCGCTGGCGCATTTTCATTCTCCTTTAATAGTGGATGGATAAACTTTAAGTGAAATGTATTGGGTCTCTTTGATGGAACTGGAGGCGCAGCATGTCCACCGCAACTTCACTTGTAATGCCGGTACAGTTGACCTGGATAAAATCCAACGTAAAAGGCAGATATGAGCTAACAGCCAATGGGCCAATTCTGGGTTCATTGCAGCGTGTTGGCTTCTGGAAATCGGCCAGCCAGGCAGAATTCAAAAACCAATCGTGGTCTTTTCAGCGCAATGGCATGGCCAACACCCTAATTCTCCAGCAGCCCGGAGACCGACCCGCAGCGGGATTCAAAACCAACTGGCTGGGAGGTGGAACGTTGACATTTGCTGACGGCCGGCAATTCCAACTAACAGCCAAAGGATTCTGGCATCCTGTCTGGTCGTGGATGGACGATCAGGGGCGCAAGCTGCTGGATGTGACGCCGCACAACAAGAGCGTTGTGCTTGTTGGGGCCGTGGATAACAGTTATCTCCCGGTATTAATCATGCTTTCATGGCACCAGATTCTACAGGCGAATGACGATGCCACAGCGGCAATCGCCGCGTCTGCTGTCGCCGGGTAAGAGGGATGGTCACAGGTTTTTCAGCCCTCAGCGTCCACTGTGTTGAGGTTCTGATTTTGAGTTTGACTGCTCCTTGGCTTTTTCCGTGGTGTTTTCTGCGGCAAATTTTATCCGGCTTGTATCCGGATCACCTGATGGTCCCCGCATCCTGTGCTGACTGCCGCCTTGACCTGGTCCAAAACATTTTTTCCGTACTTCAGCAGGAAATAAGCCCCGCCAATCTCGCGTTCCTGTAATTCCTTGTTCGGATAAAGCGCTGTAATCAGCTCATCGGCATGGCGCAGGACTTCAGTATTCTTCCGCGCTTCAGCACGCGCAGCTTTATCGCGGATGCCCTGCAACTGGTATCGCATTTTTGATCCCGCATTTTCCGCGGCATCGATCAGCGTTTTGTCCAGCTTCTCCAGCGGCCCCTGGATCAGCGCCAGCGCCTTCTCCACATGCTCTGCTGCCAGATCAAAACTCTTGAGAATGCTGTCAGGCAATGCCCGGCTGGCCACCAGTTCACGCGTTTTTTCCGGTGTATTGAAAAAGTCGGCAAGGGGTAGCTGGTAACGGTCCATCAGCTTCGCGATGCGGGGCTCAATGAGAGTAGCAAATATGCGTGGGACAATGGGTGTGACTCTGCCTGCCAGCTTGCTATAGACAACTTCAATCTGCGCAAAGTACGAGATCTCAGACGGCCCGCCGATATAACACAAAGTCGGCAGCAGATAATCCTGCATCAGCGGGCGCAGAAGCACGTTTGCGCTGAACTTTTCCGGACATCGCTCCGCTTCATTCAACAATTCCGCCGCAGCCAGCTTGCGGTCGCCAATAAAAAATTCTTTATCCTGATGGCGCACCGGCGTTCTGGCTCCATCTTCAAAATAAAAACAGAGGGTATGAGAAGGCGTTACCTTGACCTGCGCATGGTATCCAGCCGCTTCCAGTTCTTGATTTCGCGCAGTCAATGCCTGGTTGATTTCTTCTGATTTTTCCAGCGCCGCGCGGAGCACAGGTTGAGCAATAGCATGCAGCGCTTTATCAAGGGGATTCAAAAAAACCACGCCCATCTCAGAAAATACTTGGGTGTAGAACCTGGCAAACGCTGTCCCAAACGTTTCGCCTTTGCGATAGCTCGCCGCCAGAAGCTCGCTGATCTCTGATTTTCCAAACAGAGCTTCCACCTGGGCGACCGCGGCGTTGATCTCATCTGTGAATGCGATATTTCCCACCGGCGCGCCTTCCCGATGCGGCACATTCACCGTGAATTTCTGCAGATGATCGCTCGCGGCAAGGTTCACCGTGTTGATCTCTTCCAGATCATGGTCTTCAGTCGCCAGCCAGAACATCGGTACTGCGCCGGCCTTTTCCGCCATCAGGACTGCTGTCAGCGCTTTTAAAATGCAGAATATCGGCCCGCCGAACAGGCCAACCTGTTGCCCCGTTACTACCGCAGCAGCGCCGTGCCGCAGCCGGTTAATGTTTGCCAGCGTCTTTTCCCCGGCCCCGAACTCCCGGTTCTGGCGCTCCAGAATCGCCGCAACCGCCTGACGCCGCTCCGCCGGATAATTGATTTTCTTGATTTCGTCCGCCCACCAATCCTGACTCAGGGGCGGGCGGGCATAAAACTGCTTTACGCGGTCAAAATGATGGAGATAGTCGTCAAAGAGGCGGGTCGTGTGGGGAATACTTGAAAACGGCAGACACTCGGTTTCCACGTTTGGGCTCTCTACCATTTGCATAGACTCATTGGACTCACGCCGGCTCCGCTGGTTGCATAAAATCTGCATCTTCTGGCGCCTGTAGATTGTAAAGGATGGGATGACTTGATATGCGAGAAGCGCCGTTCGGCAATGTAGTCCAGAATGCTTGCCGTGCGTCCGCGATTTCACTCAGAACTCGGTGTGTGAGCTTAATCTGCAACCGCAGGACCCACATCGAGACGAAGATCATTCATCGCGGATTACTCTCACCAGATCCAGAGTTCGAAGCCCCATATTTCATCGGGTCAGAGAGAGCGTCGACCATGCCGGCCTTGGCTTGCGCCTTCACCAACAGCCAATCTCCAGGCTGCAGGTTCGTTCCGCGCAGATCGAACGAGCTTTGTCCAGCCCCGACTTCGCCAAGCTTTATGAGCCGCTGCCGGTCGGACGAGTCGAAGATCAGGAAGCGATCGACGGCGTTTCTGTTTCCCTTGAAATCCCACGTCAGCAACGATCCTGAGAGTCGAGCGGTCATGCTCGACAGACAGCCGACACCGGGCTCAACAGCGGTGCCTTCTTCGTAGTCGTTCCAGGTCACGATCAGCAGGGCGGGAAGCTGGCGCGAAGCCGAATAAAAACGGTTGATCTCAGCAAAGGTGTCCAGCCATGTCTGGCCACAATTCTCCGGGATACGCTTGCCTTGTCCACAACTGGCGCGCGAATCATCGAAGCCTTTATAGACCGAGCCCATGACGAATCTTCCCGGGCTGCGCTTGGCGCGGTCATAAAAGCGCTCCAAATATTGCAGGGCCTCCGGATCGCCGACGTTGGCGATCTCCGGCGCATTCCAGGCAAAGGCGCCTTCGCTGTCAGGATTGTCAAAGGCTCCCGTGTTGCGAAACACGAACAGCGGAGAGTGGCTCAAGACCGCGCGGACTCGCCGCCAGTCAATGGGAAATTTGTTGCCGTCGAAAAAGAAGACCACAGGCCGGCCCTGCCAGCGGATGTAAACGGGCGAGCCCTCAAAGTGCTTCTCCGCATATTGCAGCTCAGAAAGTAACAGCGCTGTCACATCGCAGCCCCGCTGCATGCACGTCCGGAATGGCTTGCCATTCACTAAGATAGCAAACTGGAAATTCCGCGCCTCGCTTTCCCTGAGCAGAAGCTCGTTGGTGCGACTTGTGATGTTGTCATCCGGGCCGTACCAGTCCACCACAGCGCCGTCAATACCTCGGGACATCATGTCCGTCACCTGGCGGGCAATTTGCTGCGGATCATCGGAATGGTATCCGACATCAATGTGCCTTCGGTCGCCAAACCATGGCATCAGGCTCGCGTAGATTCTGGTGGTCGCGCCGGGATAGAGCAGCGATCGCAACGGTAGCTTGCTGACGTGCCCGCCGCCTCCGGCTGCCGAGGTGTTGCCATTGGCCTCCTGCTCCAGAGTACGAGGCTGTTGCATCACGGCAAAAAGAAAAAACGAGATCAAGAGCATCGAGCAAAACAAACTGCGCATAGGGCTTACAGAATTAGGCGATTTTCTGGCTCTGCGGGTTGCAGTTTGCATGTGAAAAACCTGCGAATTTGTTTTTCATGGCTTTAGTTGGATGTAAATGACGGCGCCGGTGGGCATAGTAAGCAGATGCTAAGATACTGATACCGCTTGGCCGGGATGGCGGAACTGGCAGACGCAGCGGACTTAAAATCCGCAGCCCTTAAAAGGGGCGTGGGGGTTCGAGTCCCCCTCTCGGCACCATTTAAATTACTGGTGCGAAAAGGTTAATTGATACTTCGCAGGTGGGCTTCTTTTTGGGTGGCAGTCGTGCTGTGACCAATAATGTGACCAATCGGTTGATCGTGTACTCTCTCGCTCTGTTGTAAACGCAGCATCGCATCCGCGATAACACGGTGCTATCGCTACTCAGGCGGATACCGTGTTGAACGAGTGCAGTTTCCCAATCAGAGGTTCGCGAAGCCAGAGCCACTTGCGTCAGAAGGTAGAACGTGTAGCCCACGCCGGCGTCTTGGGCCACCATTTTGTCGCGTGGAATATTGAGCCATCAGGAGAAGTGTTCTAGATTGGTATACTCATGTCAAGCCTTGCATGCGCAGCTTCAGAGAGCAGAGCAAATTGAGCATGCGCGGAGGATGTTCCGCCCTGGCCTAAATTGGCTCTCTGAAAAAGCGCTCGGCAATGCCGATGCGCAATCGGAATATTCTAGGCCAAGCTTATCAATACCTGATCAAGAAGTTTGCCAACCTCACAAACAAGAAAGCGGGCGAATTCTATACTCCGCGGTCGAAGCCGGGTGCCCGGTCTAAAAGTATTCGTAGTGCATCCACGTTGGCGACGTTCAGGCAATCCTGTTCA
>DASXKZ010000207.1:0-2341 GCA_036496525.1 Candidatus Angelobacter sp. | reverse complement strand
CTGCAATGGCTCATGGCTGCTCAACGCAAAATTCTGGCAGCGCAAAAGCCCCACTCTTAACAAGGCATAGCGCAGGGAGATCAATCTCCCTGCGGTTTTTGTTTGGAGAATAATTTATGGAACTGTTCCGCGGTTGGTGTTTGCCATAGATACCAGACGACCACCATCCGCACGATGATTCCCAGTCCACCCCAGACCAGTGACCAGCGAAAATCCACTGCGGCGGCAGAGACGGTGGGAATCAGCATTACAAATCCGGCAAATGCCGCGAGTATGGTCGTTCGTCGCGCCCAGCTTTGCATGCTCAACATGCCCCATCCCACCAGCGCAGCGATGGCGGAGATGAGCAGGAACATATAAGGTCCGGCCAATTCCAGCCCGTTTAGTAATGATGCGCCTGCGGCCATGGAGATTGCGCCCGGCGAGGCCAACATAATTCCGCCGAGCGCGCAGAGATAAACTGCCACCAGGAACAAAAGAATCGCGATGGCAGTGACGCCTGTAGGACGAGACATAAATCAGCCGCAGATCAAAGCGGATTGTCGTGGATAAATCAGCTTGTAGCAAATCGGCAAGGGTTACGAAGGCCTAACGTGGAGTGGCGGGCGGGTCGCCCGCCACCACACAAGCCCAAGCCGACTCATTCACTACTTATGCCAAGTCGAACAGCAGGACTTCAGCATTGTCTACGCCTTTGAGGACCAGCTTACTTTCATCGGTAACGGCTGCACCGTCTCCTTGATTCAGCTTCTGGCCGTTCAACTCCACACCGCCTTTGGCAATTTGTAGCCAGGCAGCGCGGCCTTTACCGATTTCATGCTTCACCTCTTGCCCAGGTTCGAGCAAAGAGACATATAACTTCGTGTCCTGATTTATTGTGACTGAACCATCGCGTCCATCGGGCGATGCGATCACCCTTAGTTTGCCCTGTTTTTCTTCTGCCGGAAATGACTTCTGCTCGTAGCCGGGTTTGTGTCCCTGTTTGTCGGGCATGATCCAAATCTGAAGTAGATGTACTGGGTCTTTGGCTGAGTGATTGAACTCACTATGCCGTATGCCCGTGCCTGCACTCATGCGCTGACCGTCGCCGGGAAGAATGACTGCTCCGGTGCCGAGACTGTCTTTGTGCTCCAATGCGCCTTCGAGGACATAGGTAATGATCTCCATGTCCCGATGCGGGTGCAGAGGAAAACCTTCACCTGGAGCTACCCAGTCCTCATTGATTACGCGCAATGAGCGAAAGCTCATGAAGCGCGGATCGTAGTACCGGTCGAAAGAAAACGTGTGTTTGGTGTTGAGCCAGCCGTGATCGCCGCCACCTCGTTCATTACTACGCCGAATGTTGATCATTGGATAATCCTCGTTATAACGACTATTTAGATGTGCGACATGCACAAAAGATTCAGCTGTATGTGGTTGAAAGGATGGAACTAGCGAGAAGCTACTTCTTGTCGACCTTCTTTTTCTCAGTCTTCTCAGCCTTGGGCTTCTCGTCCTTCTTGCTGGAAGTATCCTTAGAAGTAGCGTCTTTTGAGGGCGTGTCCTTAGCAGAAGGTTCTCCATCAGAAGATGACGAAGATGCGCCAGAGCCCTTCTTGGCGTAGTCGGTGACGTACCAGCCCGAGCCTTTGAACTGTACAGCCGGGGCGGAGATCATCTGCTCCACGGGGCCTCCGCAGTCGGGGCACTTTTTCATGGGCTTGTCGGAAAATTTTACGATCCGCTCAAAACGGTGATGGCACTTCTTGCACTGATATTCGTAAAGGGGCATGAGCGTAATAGCTGCAATTTAAAGATACCATGAACAAAACCAGCAGCCGGGGAACGCGGACCGTCAGCCGCAACTTGTGCGGTGCATGAATTTCTACTGGGAGGCTGTCCTGGACTTCTTTCCTTCATGCCGCAGGCTGCGGCCTTCCACCAGATGAAACAATTCTTCTCCAAGATTCTTGGTGTGGTCGCCTGCGCGTTCAATCGCCTGTGCCATCAGCAATAGATTGGTGCTGTAGTCACGCGTGCTTTCGTCGGAGCTGCTCAAGTGGCGGCGGAAGATGGCGTGACAGGCCTGATCAATTTCAGAGTCAGTGCGAATGACCCAGGTGGCCGAATCGAGATCGCGGCTGGCGAAGCCGCCATGGACGCGTCCGAGCATTTTCTCCAGGACTTCGGCCATATCCATGAGATCGCGAGCGTCCTTGGGCAGAAGACGGGTCGCCAGCTTTTGCAGGTGCTTGGCAACCGACCAAGTAAGGTCCCCGATGCGTTCCAGATCAATGATGAATTTCAGGCAAGCGAGCAGTTGGCGGGCTTCAGATTCCGTGACCTCGGTGATGGCCGTGGT
>DASXKZ010000206.1:0-13658 GCA_036496525.1 Candidatus Angelobacter sp. | reverse complement strand
GGACTTTACGAGGCGGCCCAGGCCAGGAATCACGAACACGCCGTTCTTCTTTGTTTCCTTGATTGCGGTTTCCGCCAGGTGTTCCAGGAACGCCGCCGCGGTCTTGTTGTTCGTTTCCAGTTTCTCCGCCATGTGGCGGACGAGTTGGGTCTTGGTCATGCCTGCTGCCATCTTTCCTCCTTGAAAATTGAGCGCTTGCGTCGGATTGTGAGCACGTTTTTCAGTGCACTCATTGGGTATATTACATCTTCACGGGTCGATGCAAGCATTTTCGCCTGATTTTATGCGGCTTTTTTTAAGGTCGCTGTGGAAAACAGGCATGAACAGCGGTGATAATCGATTGCACAGCTCTAGCGCCTATAGAAGCTCAGGACGGCATCGCCCTGGCGCAGTGTTCGATACCGCCGCAGTGAACCAAATTCATTTCCCGGATCAAAGTGCTTGTCGTGTTCGGCAATCACCTGGCTTTCCGGGGCCAATAGCTGCGACTGCGACAGAAATCCGAGCACCTGCTCATAGTCGCCCATTTTGCGGTACGGTGGATCAAGGAAAACGAAGTTACACGCAACAGCCTGGGAATCCAGCATACGCAGCGCGACCACAGCATCGCGTTCAATTACCTCTGCGCCTTCATTGATCGCCAGCGTATGCAGGTTTTTGCGGATAATCCGGGCGGCGGCGCTGGCTGACTCAACAAAATAGACGCTGCGGGCGCCCCGGCTCAGGGCTTCAATGCCGATTGCTCCGCTTCCGGCAAACACGTCGAGCCACACGGAATCCGCAATCACCGGGGCTACCACATTGAAAAGCGTTTCCCGCAGCCTATCGGAGGTCGGCCGAGTCTGCATGCCGGGAGGCGCTTCCAGTTTCCGGCTTCTAAATTTTCCCGCGATCACACGCATGGCCAGCACTCCACTGTCTGACATCTAATCTACCGTATAGAATCACTGGTTGGCTTGGAGTGCATTTGAGGCACCAGCAGCGAGCCCGACTTGCGCGGCGAGTTGCCTGCCACAAGCGTAGAAAGATTACTGGTTCCACAATTGCAGTCAGCAGTGGTGGAGCGAAGCGACAGAATCTAATGAGAAACTGGTCAATCTTTACGGTGCGGTTTGGCGGAAGAGAAATCCGCATCCATCTCACGTTTGTCGTCCTGCTGCTCTTTCTGCTGCTGGTTGAGGTGAACCGCAGTGGTCCACGTGTAATCACGCGTGTTTTCGTGATTACCGGGTTGATCTTGCTTTCGGCCATGTTGCATGAATTCGGTCATGTATGGGTTTCCGCGCGCCAGGGATTTCCTATCAAAGCGTTTGTGCTGTTGCCCATCGGGGGGCTCACCATGGGCGATCCCAGCGCTCAGGAAGAAAGCGCCCGCAATCTGCGCAAAGAGATATCCATTGCGCTGGCCGGACCGTTGGTCAATGCGGTCCTGGCGGGCTTGACGGCCGCAGTTTTATTCGCGATGGGAACAATCGGCAGCCTTCGGCTCAAGCCGCCATTGATCACACCGGCAAACCTGGTCATCAGCTTCTTCTGGATCAACGCCTGCCTTTGCGCTGTGAACCTGCTGCCTGCCTTCCCACTGGATGGCGGGCGAATCCTGCGCGCGGTTCTGGCTCGGCACATGGATTTCCGTTTAGCCACGCGAAGGGCAGTCAGCCTGGGCCAGGTATTTGCCGGGCTCTTCATGCTGGCCGGGGCTGCGCTCAATATCCAGATGCTGATGCTGATTGGCTTCTTCATTTTTATTGCCGCGCAGATGGAAGAGCGCACCGTGATGTTCCAGACCGTGGTGGAAACGGTGCAGATGGAAGATATTATGCTTACGGAATTTTCCATCCTCTCACCGGCGGACACGCTGGAAGATGCGCTGAACAAGGCCGTTCACTGCCTTCAGGATGATTTTCCCGTGGTCAGGGGCGGCGATCTGGTGGGCGTGATCACGCGCCAGACGATCGTTGATCGCCTCCGCGCAGAAGGAAATGGCTACGTCCAGGGAGCAATGAGCAAGGCTTTTGAGATCGCTTCACGCACGGAATCGCTGGGTTCGGCCTTTCGCAAGCTCACGTCGCGTGGCCTTAGCCTGATCCCCGTGGTCGATCAGGAGCGGCTGGTGGGAATTGTAACGCTCCAGCACCTGATGCACAGCATGGGGCTGCTGAATGAGTCACGCAGGCTGAGAAGACGGATGGACGAGCAGCAGTAATAAGCTGTCAGCACTCAGTCATCAGCATTCGGCCCGAGGCTATTTCACCGCAAAGGCCGCAAAGTGCGCCGAGGGAAGTCTTCATTGTTTTCATCCTTTGCGCCCTTCGCGTCCGTTGCGGTCAATGGGTTTAGCTGACTGCTGATCGCAAGTGTTACACTTTTTCGTTCTACCCACCTTTGGAGACTGCCCGTGAAAAGGTTCTTTCTTTCTGCTTTAGTGATCTTGTGCGCCTTTGCCGCTGCGGCCGCGCAAGAACTCACCATCGAATCCATCTATGCCCCTAACGGGCTGACCGGGCGCGAGCCGGACACAATCGAGTGGAGTCCTGACGGCAAGAAGGTCTCTTACTTTCTGCATCAGGAGCAGGGTGATAAGGCCGATCTTTATTACATTGATGTGACTTCAGGCAAGCCGGCGGTGCTGGTGGCTTCAGAGAAAATTGCTGCCATGAAGCCACCGGTTACGGGCTCCAAGGACGATCGGGAGAAAGACAATCGCGAGCGCTATCACGTTGCGGGCTATCACTGGGCGCCGGACTCCGAGCATATTCTGTTCGACGCCAATGGCCAGCTCTGGTACTTCACCCTGGCTTCAGGAAAGTATGTTGCGGTGAGCGCTCCCGGCGAATCGGCCACCGATCCAAAGTTCTCGCCTGACGGCAAGAGCGTTTCTTATATCCGCAAGCACAACCTGGTGGTAAAGCATATTGATGGCGGCGCGGAGAAGGCGCTCACCACCAACGGCGACGACAATTTGCTCAACGGCGAAGTGGATTGGGTCTATAGCGAAGAACTGGAGGTACGCAGCAACTATTTCTGGTCACCCGACTCCAGGAAGATCGTGTTGCTGCAAATGGACCAGACCAAGGTCCCGACGTATCCCATTACGGATTACATCCCGCAGCATCCCACGGTTTACAACGAAAAATATCCCAAGGTGGGCGATCCTAATCCGCAAGTCCAGCTTGGCGTGGTGAGCGCGGGGGGCGGAGCGGTGAAGTGGTTTCATCTGACCGACGACAAAGATATGTACATGCCGCGCTTCGGCTGGGTGAATGACTACGTGATCTGGGCCACGGTGCTGAACCGCGCCCAGAACCAGCTTGATCTTTATTTTGTTGATGCAGCCAGCGGCAAATCGCGGCGGGTGCTCACCGAGAAGAGTGATACCTGGATTGAAACCGACAACAATCTGCAGTTCCTGAAATCCGGCGACAAGTTCACCTGGCCAAGCTGGCGCGATGGCCACACGCACCTTTATCTTTACTCGTTTGACAAAGCCAATCCCCTGGCCGGGGATGCCAAGCTGGTAAACCAGATCACTAAAGGCGACTTTGAAGTACAAAAAGTCGAAGGCTTCGACGATGCGGCCGGAACGGTCTTCTTCACGTCGAATGCTGGAGATGACCGCCAGGGGCATCTTTGCAGTGTGAAACTGGATGGCAGCAACTTCCAGATCCTTACGCAAAGCAAGCCCGGCATGCATGATGCCGCGCTATCCCCCAATGCCAAGAATTACGTCGACCAATTTTCCGCACTGATGACGCCGCCAGAGCTCGCTTTTTGTCGCGTGGGTGGAAGCTGCGATACCTTTTGGCGAGCCAAGAGCATCGATTCCCTCAACCTGGTCGCACCGCAATTTGTAGACTTTAAAGCCGACGACGGCACAGCACTACACGGGCTGCTGTTCCTGCCGCCGAATAGTGAAGGGAAGAAAATTCCTCTGCTCAACAATTCTTACGGCGGGCCGCATGGACAGAGCGTGCGCAATGCCTGGGGCGGCGCGAATTTTCTCTTTAACCAGATCCTGATGCGTGACGGCATCGCGGTCCTGATCGTTGATAATCGGGGCATGGGCGCGCGTGGCAAAAAGTTTGCCGCAGCGCTGATGCATAACTTTGGCGAAGTTGAATTAAAGGACCAGCTCGCCTCCATTGATCAGGCGCTGCAGAAATTTCCGCAGCTGGATGGATCGCGCATGGGCTGGTGGGGCTGGAGTTATGGCGGATATATGACGCTATTCGCCATGACGCACTCAGACCGCTTTAAAGCCGGGATTGCCGTTGCGCCCGTGACAGACTGGAGAGATTACGATTCCATCTATACGGAGCGCTATGCCGGCCTGGTGCCGCAGTACGAAGAAGGATATAAGAAGGGGTCGCCTATTACGTACGCGGCCAACCTGAAAGGTCATCTGCTGGAGGTGCATGGCACCAGTGACGACAATGTTCACATGCAGAACACCATGCAGATGATCAATGCCTTCATCAATGCGGGCAAGCAGTTCGAACTGCAGCTTTATCCGCGGAAAACGCATAGCATCTCCGGACCGGGAACGCGCGTCCATCTGTTTACCCACATACGGTCATATTTCCACCGCGAGCTTTTGGGCACGGAGTAAAGGCCTTTGAAGAAGCAGACCATCACACTGGGCGATTTTGAACTGACGGCGATTTCCGACGGAAAGTATGTAGCCGATGGCGGAGCCTTTTTCGGCATCATTCCCAAGGTCATGTGGCAGCGCAAGGTCCCGGCAGACGATTTGAACCGTATCACGGTAAGCTGCAATTCCGTGCTGGTGCGCACCGGCATACAGACAGTGCTGATCGAAACGGGCATCGGAAACAAAATATCGGAGCGGATCAAAGGATTTTATCTTCCTGAGCAAAAGCTCATGGACAGCCTGAGCGAATCGGGCGCCAAGCCGGAAGAGATCGATGTGGTCATCAATTCTCATCTGCACTTTGACCATTGCGGCTGGAATACCGTGTTCAAAGATGGCGCGGCGGTGGCCACGTTTCCCAATGCCAGATACTTTGCGCCCAGAGGCGAATGGGAGCATGGGAACCTGCAAACGGACCGCGATCGCATCAGCTACATTAGTGATAACTATGATCCGCTCATTCGCAGCGGACAGATGACATTGCTGGGCGGCAGCCATGAACAAGAGATTGTGCCGGGGATTTCCGTGGAAGTTTGGCCTGGGCACACCCGAAACATGTGGGCGGTATTCGTCCGCAGCGGCGGAAAGACAGCCTGCTACATTTCAGACCTGATTCCTACCACATGGCACCTGGAACCCACCTGGTCGATGGCTTATGACCTGTTTCCCATGGAAGTGCTGGATAATCGCAAGCGCTATTACGCACGCGCCATTCCGGAAAAGTGGCTGACCATGTTTACCCACGATCCCAATGTGCCATGGGCCTATATTGAGCAAGCCGAGAAAAAGCTATCCTTCCAGCCTGCGGTTTAGCGCCTAAGCGCATTTTTTGTTTGCAGGCGATGACGAAAGCTTGGAACATGCGTCTGCTATGTAGTGCTTCACGCCCCGGCTTTCTGCAGTAAGCGCGATTTCATCCGCCCACGGAGAATGGCATGTCCGAAACATCAACGGCCACCGGATCGAAGATTCCAGCCCTCGTGGTTAAGATAAATGACAAAACCGCCCTGACCCCCTCCAGCACAGGACGCATTGCGTCAATCGACATTGTGCGTGGCGTTGTAATGTTGCTGATGGCCATAGACCATGTGCGTGTTTATTCAGGGCTTCCCGCCGGCGGGCCCACGGCTGGTATTTTTCTTACACGTTGGATCACACACTTTGTAGCGCCTGCATTCATCTTTCTTGCCGGGACGTCCGCATTCCTTCATGGGCGGAAATTGGCAGGCACCCGCGCATTGGCCCGCTTTCTGCTGTCCCGAGGACTTTGGCTGGTATTCCTGGAACTCACGATACTTCGCATAGCGTGGACGTTCAACTTTGATTTTAGCCACTACCTTCTGGCAGGTGTGATCTGGGTGATTGGGTGGTGCATGGTGTTGCTGGCAGGCCTCATCTTCCTACCCACGCCGGCGCTTTCTGCTTTTGGTTTGCTTGTGGTCTTTGGCCACAACATTCTGGACCACTACTCATCCATTCTGGTTCCTGCCATACAGAACAGCCATTGGACCTGGCTGGCTCAGATACTTTATTTTGGCGGCCCCATACAGATAGGGGAGCATCGACCAACTTTATTCGTGCTGTATTCCATTATTCCCTGGGTTGGCGTAATGGCATTGGGGTATGTGTTTGGGCGCGCGATGGTCATTGATTCGCAGTCGCGCCGCAGGCTTTGCCTCGCGCTGGGTACAGCCGCGATAGCTCTTTTCCTGCTATTGCGAGGGCTGAATCTTTATGGGGATCCGCGTCCATGGTCTGCACCTACCCCAGTGGCGGCCCAGCAGAGCCATCCTTCTTCGAGCGCAACTGCTGTAGCGCCTGTTTCGCCTCGTCGGCCACAAGCGCCAGCTTGGATCTCGTTTCTCAACACCAATAAATATCCGGCGTCTCTGTTGTTCCTGCTCATGACGCTTGGCCCCATGTTCATTGCTCTGGCGTTGCTGGAGCACAGCCATGGGCTCGTAGCGGACACCATGACGATGTTTGGCCGGGTTCCATTCTTTTACTATGCCTTGCACATTCCCTTGATTCATCTGTTGGCGGTTTTTGTTTCCATTTTTCGAATGGGATCCGTTTCGCCGTGGCTTTTTGCGAACCATCCGGTCATGGTGCCACCTGCGCCGGTTGGATACGTCTGGGGTTTAGGATTGCTTTATCTTGTTTGGGTGATTACTCTCATGATCCTTTATTTCCCGTGCCGCTGGTTTGCAGCACTGAAACAGCAACGCAAGGACATCAAATTCTTGAGCTATCTATAAGATGCGAATGTGTCCGCGCCGGGGCTGCCTTCAAATAGCCGGCGATTTCAAGACTTTCCGCTTGCCGTGTAAGATAGCCTGACCATGCGCGGGAAGGCTCTTATATACCAAGTCCTGGTCGTTATCTTATGCGGGGCCTCGCCGGCGCAGAGGGTCCAATTCACCCCAGCGGAAAAAGCCACGGTGCTGGAACGCATGAAGACCATTCCAGAGACCAATGCAGCCCGCGCGCTGAAGCTGAAAGAGCTGTTCAGTGATGCCGGCTGCAATGGAAATTCACTGATGGAGCAGAAGGTCGACGGCGTTGATAGTCCCAACATTATCTGCCGGCTGGGTACCGACGAAAGCGATACGGTTATTGTGGGCGCGCACTATGACCGCAATTCTTCCGCGCAACGACCGCTCGACAACTGGAGCGGGGCTGCAATTTTGCCGGCGCTTTACCAGAGCTTGAAGAGCAGAAAGCGCAACCACAGTTTTATTTTTGTGGCATTTGCCGATAGCGGCGCCGATCCTGCAGGCGCTGAATTTTTTGTAAACCATTTGGGTCATACGCAATTGGGCCGTGCAGAAGCCATGATCAATGTTGATGCGCTTGGCCTCTCGCCAACAAAAGTCTGGACCGCCCATTCCGATAAAGACCTGGTCCATGACCTGATCGTAATGGTTTACGCGTTGAAACTTTCGGCCAGCCAGATTGATATCGCGGCGGCAGGCGCCACGGATTCAGACCCATTTGCGGCACGGCACATCCCGCAGATCACGATCCATTCGTTGACACAGCAGAACGTGAGGACGGGCGTGACCACGCAATTCCGCCCCAACAATTATTACGACACCTATCGCCTGTTGTGCGGTTATCTGGCTTATCTGGATCAGAGCCTGAAACCAAGGCAGCACTCTGAATGAATGCCTTGGCGCGGTTCTTCAAGTTTGATCAGCACGGCACCACCTTTTCGCGTGAGGTGATTGCCGGCCTGACCACATTTACCACCATGTCATACATTGTGGTAGTGAACCCGGCCATTCTGAGCAACGCTGGAATTCCCGCGGGCCCAAGCTTTGTGGCCACGGTGGCGGCAGCGGTGTTTGGATGCACGCTGATGGGCTTGTACGCGAACCGCCCTTTTGCCATCGCTCCATATATGGGCGAAAACGCATTCATCGCGTTTACCGTATGCGGGCAGCTGGGCTATAAATGGCAGACGGCGCTGGCGGCAATCTTTATTGCAGGCGTACTTTTTGTGCTGCTGACTGTGTTTCGACTTCGGCAATGGGTGGTGGAAGCAGTGCCGCTGTCTCTGCGCTATAGCTTTGCCGTGGGAATTGGACTGTTCCTGACCTTCATCGGCCTGAACCAGACAGGGATTGTTGCGCTCGGAGTCGCCGGAGCGCCTGTCCGCGCCGGACATCTCACCAGCGCTCCAGTGCTGGTGGCGATTAGCGGCTTTCTATTGCTTGCAATTCTGGTGATCCGCAAAGTACGTGGCGCGATTCTGCTGGGCATTGTTGCGACGGCTGTGATTGCGTTTGCCGCGAGGATTGTTCCGCTGCCGACGCACCTCGTCAGTCTTCCTCCCGGGCTTGGGCCGATATTTTGGCAGCTCGACTTCCGCGGTGCGTTTACATGGAGCGCCTTTCCAATCGTGCTTACCATCTTCATCATGGCATTTGTGGACACCATGGGGACATTGATCGGGCTTTCCGCGCGTGCCGGCTTTCTGGATAAAGACGGCAACCTGCCACAGATTGAACGTCCCATGCTGGTGGACGCGCTTGCTACCTGCCTGGCTCCCGCTGTGGGCACCACAACGGCCGGCGCTTACGTGGAATCTGCCACGGGAATAGAGTCTGGCGGGCGCACCGGACTAACGGCGCTGGTGGTTGCAGGCTGTTTTGCCTTGACGCTTTTCTTTGCTCCGTTTGTAACATCGATCCCGCCGCAGGCTTATGGCCCTGCACTGATCATCGTGGGACTGTTCATGCTGGAGCCGATTGCACGCATCAATTTCGGCGACTACTCTGAATCGGTCCCTGCGTTCGCTGTGGTTGCGTTGATGTGTTTTACGTTTAATATCGCCGTGGGAATCAGCGCGGGATTTGTTCTCTATCCACTTTGTAAACTTGTGGCGGGAAAAAGACGGGAAATAAAGCCCGGGCTTTATGTGCTTACATTCCTTTGTCTCTTATTCTTTATCTTCTATCCGTATGGGTGAGCTTATCTGAGCATGCGCGGCGAGTTAGAAATATGAGCAGCACAGGGAGCAGGATGGACAGAAGCGAACTCATCCAAAAAACAATCCAGCTGGCGATTGAGAATGTTACCCACGGTGAAGGCGGTCCTTTTGCTGCGATGGTCGTCAAGGATGGCAGGATCATTGCTACCGGCGTGAATCAGGTTACGGCAACTCTTGATCCCACGGCCCATGCAGAAATTGTGGCTATACGTGCCGCGTGCAAGGCATTAAACAATTTTGAGCTCACCGGATGCGAGATTTACTGCAGTTGTGAGCCGTGTCCTATGTGCCTGGGAGCGATCTATTGGGCTCGGCCTGTCCACGTTTACTTTGCCGCGACCGCCGCAGCGGCCGCAGATGCAGGCTTTGATGATTCATTCATCAAGGAACAAGTCTGCCTGCCTTTACCGCAGCAAGAATTGCCCATCGAGCAGCTGACAGACACGAAGGCACTGGCGCCCTTTGAGGCATGGAAGTCCAAGGCTGACAAGATAGTTTATTGATAGAGATAATTGTTGACTATTGGGGAGAAGGGCGCCGGTGGGGTAGGCCTTTTCACGATCTAACGCGCTCGAAAACCCAGCTAAAGCTGACGACACAGGCGAACTGCACACCAAACGTATTTTCCATTGACGACCAGGAACTCTGCTTCGTAAACTTCATCACCTGCCATTTTTGATAGCGCCCCCTTTAGCGGTAAGGATAAGGAGTCTTTTGTGTTCACTCCCTTGCGCCTAATACGAGTTTCTGCTCCTGTTCCCTGGTGGTCCGCCATTTCCAAAAGCCTCGCGATAGGGCTTGGCGTGGTGCTTTCCGGAATTATGATTACGGCCACAGCCCAGACCAAACCAGATGACTCGCATCCGGGTGATTTGGCAGCAACCGGACAGACTGTTTCAGGCCAGTCTACGCAGAGCCAGGTTGGCCCATCTCCCGCTCCAGTTCAATACCAGGGCACAATTCATATTGTTCCGTTTGGCAGAGGAAGCGCAGGAGTGAAAAACGGCGCAGCTCCGGCAGGAGCCCACCTTACCTATTTCGGAGGGCCCATAATTTCTAATGCTCATGTCGTTGTTGTCTTTTGGGGGCCAAGCGTAAACGCGGCGGTCACTGCGGGGATTGGACAGTTTTTTACCGACATCACCAGCAGCAACTATTATGATTTGCTTTCCGAATATTCGACTGCGGGAATCACCTCGTCAGGCGGCGACAGCAGCAATCAATCCATAGCAAGGGGGCAGTTCGATGGGGCCAATACCATCACGCCTAGTGTTTCCTGCCCCGGCGGCACATGCACGATAACTGACAGCGACATTCAAACGGAGCTGGCGGCACAGATCGCCGCCGGTCATCTTCCTCAGCCGCTGACAGACGCTCAGGGGGCGATCACAACGTTTTACATGATTTATTTCCCGCCGGGAGTGACAATTGATGCGGGCGGCGGTGCGCTGAGTTGTGTCGTCTTTTGCGCGTATCACTCGAACACAAGCAATGCTTCGCCGTCACTGCGCATTCCATATGGTGTCCTTCCGGATTTTGCTCCGCCCAGCGCTTGTTCACAAGGTTGCGGCCGGGGCTCATTGTTCGAAAATGTGACGGCGGTCACCAGCCATGAGCTATCTGAAGCGGTTACGGATGCGCAGGTAGGATCGGCCACAGTTACTGGTCCGCCACTTGCTTGGTACGATCCAAGCCCGCCACCTACGCCGGGCTTGGGCGAGATTGGTGACATTTGCAACGGCCAGGACACTTTTGTCAACGCCGGCGGCAAAACATATTCAGTACAGCGGGAATTTTCCAATCTGCAGAATGATTGTGTCAGCGCACCGCCCCTGTTTGCCCTGGAAGCTCCGCCGACCGCTGGAATAGGGCTGCCCGTGAGTATGCGTCTCCTCGTTGAAAGCAGCGTTACCAACATAGCATTGGCCGGCTATCTGGGTACGCTCCACTTTACGAGTTCGGACGGACTCGCCGTATTGCCCGCTGATTACACGTTTACCGCGGCGGACGCAGGCATTCACAGCTTCCAGGTAACGTTCAATACCCTGGGCAGCCAAACTATCACTATGACAGATACCCACTCTGCCGGCTTTAACCGGACTAACCTGCTCAACGTTTTGGCGGCCGTGCCTGATCTAGGTGTAGTAATGTTTCACGGGAACAACTTCATTCAGGGCCAGAGCGGCACTTATTTCATTATCGTCAACAACCTGGGCACGGTTGCCACTTCTGGCGCGGTGACCGTAGCAGACACACTGCCAGCCAGCTTGACGGCCAGCGCAATGAGCGGTCCTGGCTGGTCCTGTACGGTGGGTGCGACATCCACCTGCACCAGGTCTGACGCCTTGAATGGCAGCAGCGCGTACCCCATCATCAGCCTAACAGTCGATGTGGCAGCTAACGCATCATCACCTGTTACCAACACAGCGAGCGTTTCCGGCGGCGGAGAAACGAATACCGCGAACAACAGCGTCAGTGATCCCACAGTGATCGTACCGGCGGTGGGGGATTTGACCACTAGTTTTGCAACAGCGTTTCCCACGTTATTCCAGGGGCAGAGCAACCTGAGCTATCAGGTAGCGGCCAGCAATGTAGGCAATATCGCTTCTTCTGGCTCGGTTACGGTGGTCAACACCCTCTCAACGGGGCTTACAGCCACGGCAATCAGCGGCACAGGATGGACTTGCACATTGAGCAATCTCACTTGTACACGCGCCGACAGCTTGCCAACTAATAGCGCTTTTCCGCTGATTAATATCACTTACAATATCGCCGGCAACGCGCCCAGTTCAGCACAGCTGATCGCCACGATATCCGGCGGGGGCGATACAAATTCCGCCAACAACACTGCAAATCTGCCGTTGACCATTAGTTCACCAATTCAAATAGTGCCGACGGTGGGAGTCGCAACTGTCAGTGCGGGCCAGCCAGCCACTTTCAGCATGAAAATAAGCGGTCAGATATTCGTGGGCGCCATCTCCCTGAGTTGCAGCGGATTGCCCGCGGCTTCAACATGCGCTTTTAATCCTCCGTTGGCTGGACCCGGAACCATTGTCGATACCATGACGATCACCACCACGGCCAGATCTGCCGTTGTCGGTGGAATCGATCCCCCACTCAACCGCCTTCCACTTCTCCTGGCTCTCTTCCTGTCAGTCACTCTGCTGCTGGGCTCCGGTTATCACTCACGGTTAGGGAAGTCGCGCAGCTTTAAGCCAGCATGGGGATTGGCGGTTGTGCTATTGGCATGCGCGATAGCCATCGCAGGCTGCGGCGGCGGATCACACCCCCCGCCTACGACTCAAGGAACTCCAGCGGGTTCATACCAGATAACTGTTACAGGCACCAGCCCGACAAATACATCTTCCAGCGTGGTGACCCTCACTGTAAGATAGCTCCGGTTCATGCCTGGCGGATTGCTTCATCTCCACCAGGCAAACTCAATGCATGACACCTGACCTGCTCGCACGTACGCTCCAGGGATTTCTAGCTGCTTCACGCAGCGCTGTTGTGATGGAAGACGGTCAGGTGCTCTTTGATCTGGAAACGGCGCAATACTCGCTATCATCAGAAAAAGAGCGGTGTCTGCTTCATCTGTGGTCGCCGGAGCGCAACGTTGTCCGCCATGTGCTTGACGCCGAGCTAAAAAACGGCATGTTGACGTTGACTGTGCGGCGCTTTGGGCAGGCGCGTCCCAACAAGATGGAGGTTTGCAGGGACCGCGATCGCAGGCCGCCAACGGTGCAGAAAGCCGCGCGCAGCCGCTATGCGCGCTTGCTGGAGCGAGCCTTGCGCCGCGATATGCCGGGCTGGGCGCTGGATAAATCCAGGATTTCCACTTCGATGGACCTGGAACGCAGCTTTTCTCCGGTGTACGCGCGCGGGCTGGTGCGCAAAGGCCACAGCGCCTTTGCCGTGCTGGGGGTAAACCAAGAAGAAACGCAGGCGTCAGTTGACGCGGCGCTAACTTTTGGCCTGCTCTGGCTGGAGTCATGCCGTGAACGTGAAGCGGGACGGTCTCTAGTAGAGGGCTTGCGGCTCTACGTTCCGCCGAAAACTTCAGCGACGATCAAAATTCGGTTGGCGCATCTCAACCATGAGGCGGCAAAGTTTCAGCTGTTTGAATTCGATGAACGCGACGAGTCCTCAACACAGATCGATCTTTCCGACCACGGTAATATACAGACCCGCCTTGTGCGCCTGCCGGACGCAGCGCAGGTACGCTCGCGTTTTGACGCGACCCTAAGCAAGATCATAGCTCTGGCACCACAAGGAGAGGTCGCTGTCATCTCCCCCACAGAATTATCTTTTCGTCTGCATGGATTGGAACTTGCGCGCGCCAGGCTGGCCAATGCGCCAGGAGCATTTCAGGTGACGGAGGAAATCATCTTTGGTCCACCGGGCTATGAAACGCGGCTGAGCGACGAAACAGCGCCTGCTTTCGAGGAATTCATCAAGACAGTATGGGAAGCTCGAAACCCGCATGGCGACCGGCGCGATCCGCTCTGGCGC
>DASXKZ010000205.1:0-6900 GCA_036496525.1 Candidatus Angelobacter sp. | reverse complement strand
CCTGCCGGGCTGGCTGCACAGTAAAAGTTGCAGTTTTTGGCTCCCATTTGCACAATTTCTGTTGATAATTCGCCTTTGATTCGGTAATATTTCGCTTGTATGGCAATTACAAAGCGACAACGGCAGGTTTACGACTTCCTTCAGGAATTCATCCAGCGCAATGGCTACTCGCCTTCATTTGAAGAAATCGGCGATGGCCTGGGGTTGAGTTCACTGGCAACCGTGCATAAGCACATCTCCAACCTGGAGAAAAAGGGCCTCCTCAAGCGCGACTATAACCGCAGCCGGTCCATTGATGTGCTGCCGGTGCGCGGGATGTTCAAGCGGATGGCGCCCAAAGATCTTGCACTCCCATTGATGGGACGCATCGCCGCTGGACAGCCGATTGAGGCCGTGGAAACTCCAGAAACCATCTCCCTGGGCGACATCACCCGCTCCAAGGATGTCTTTGTTCTTCAGGTAAAAGGCGAAAGCATGAAGGACGAGCACATTGTGGACGGCGATTATGTTTTAGTGGAGAAAACCAAAGACGCTCACGATGGCGAAATCGTGGTGGCGCTGGTGGAAGGCACAGACGCGACGCTGAAACGCCTGTTTCGCGAAGGCGTGAACATTCGCCTGCAACCTTCCAATACCGCCATGAAGCCGATCATTGTCCCGGCAAAATCAGTGCAGTTGCAGGGAAGAGTGATTGGAGTGCTTCGCAAGTACTGATTCGGGGAACCGGCAGCCGACTTTTGAAATTGATTCAAGATGCGCCCGCGCAAATGCGGGCGTTTTTGCTTGGGGAAGCACCTAGATATGGTGTTGCCTAAAGGAGATCCTGATGCTCAGGGTGAAAGGGGATGCTGAAGCCTATCAGCGGTTGCTCGACATTGCCGCCAGTGCCGACGCAGAGGAAGGAATCCGCCAGGGCCTTGAAAACGCCAAAGAAGAAAAACTTCGTCTGGCAAGAGAGTTTTTTGGCGAGTTCGAAGCTGCTCATGGCATATCTCGTTAACATCACTTTCCGTGCTGAGTGCGACTTGGCGCAGATGTATCGTCAAATCAATGCCGAAAACGCTCTATCGCTCCACAATCGCGTCTGAAAAAGCCGATGCCATCTTGTCTCCCCAGCCTTCGCGCACATTCAGCGCAATGGCATACGGCAGAAAGCGGTTCATCAACTCCGCACGCTGCTCCGGAGTATTCACGCGATCCAGCCGGTCCTGCTCCACGCGCACCAGAAATTCGCGGAAGCCGGCAAGCTGCTGCAAGACCGCGAGGCCGCGGGGGGTAGGTGCGCGCATGATGAAAAAGAAAAGGCTATTGAGCATCACGGAGAGCAAGAGCGCCAGTACAAAGCCGTGTGACTGCGGCAAGGCCGCAAAATAGATCACTGATCCCGGCAGTCCGAAGAAAAGCAAGGGAACGATCACGCGCGTCACGCGCTGTTTTGCGGAAGGGTGGGTTGGTCTTGAAGCCCAGATGCCGCCAATCACCATGCCGGCAATCGAGGTGAACATGAACAGCCAGAAGCTGATAAACATTGAAGATTGAGCTTCCAGCGTTGCAGCCGTATACATGACCCATGCAAATGTGGCCGCCACGCCCACACCGGCATAACGAAAATTCTGGCGGAAATAGATTCCCTGAAGGTTTTTGTGGAACGCGTCTTGAATCGCGTCAATATGGCCCTTGATGGTCGGTCCTTCCTGTGGATTGATGACTACCTGGTTCTCTGCTGATGGCGCACGCCCGACGGCAGCGCTGGGATCCGGCCCAATTATCTGTTCATTAACAGGCATCGATGCCACTGCGATGCCAGATGGGATGGTCTTGTTCATCTGTCTGCGTGATACTCGAGAAGATGCTTCGTCACGCGCCGCCGTATTGGACTCAGCGTATGGCTGCACCGTGGAAACAACGTTAAACAGCGTTCTTAGGGCCGCCGCCTCATCCGGCAGCAAAATGGGCGATGAATTTAGCAGAGAGACAGCATAGCTTCCGCCCTGTGGCTGGATTGCCACCACGCCTTTGGCCGCCAGTCCGGCCAGCACCGCCGCCAGCGTTGTGCCGTCACTGCCGCCGGTCAGGATATAGCGCGCCACGCCGGGAGAAATTCCCACCGGCGGTTCATACCGCGGAGCCACAACTCCGATTTTAGGATCGCGGCCTACCGCCAGCCAGCAGACTAGGTAGAACGCTAGCAAAAGTGCAGGAAAAGCGAGGCGGTAAAAGTCAGGGATCGCAAAGAGGTTCGCCATAAAAATGTGTGTCAACAGAAAGGCCTAAATCAGCAGCAGCCCGGCGAGATTCTACTTCGTTTTTGCCATCTTTAGTAAAGAAACCCAAGTCAAGAAAACCCAACTAAAAACCAGCCAGAAAAATCGAAGAAAAGCAGGCACAAAAATTAAAAGCCCGGCACATTGACCGGGCTGGGTTGAGGATCTCTGAAAATCAATTTTAGCTAACGTGCTTGTTCAGGGCTTTTTCTATCACGTCGCGGTTCACATAGCCCACAATCTGTTCCTGCACCTGGCCGCCTTTAAAGATCAGCAGGGTAGGAATGCCGCGGACGCCATACCGCTGCGGAGTAGCAGGGCAACTGTCCACATCCATCTTTCCGACTTTTACCTTGCCCTGATATGCCGCTGCCACCTCGTCTACAACCGGCGACAGCATCTTGCAAGGGCCACACCAGGCCGCCCAAAAATCGATCATAACGGGCTGATCGCTCTTGAGGACCTCCTGGTCAAAATTGCCATCTGTGATTTCAAGAATTCCCACGCTCTCCATGAAGTGCCACCTTGATTAAAAATTTGTCACGCCCAGAACCGGCTTTGCGACCTTCTATCCTAGCAAATGTATTAGATGAAACTGCTGCGTTTAGGTTGCGAAAATGGGTTAAATGGCTGTGGATAAAAGAGATATTGTCGCGCCATCCGAAGTTACCAAAGTGATGTGGACGAAGGGACAGGGTGGTTCTAGACTCATTCTCGGTGGTAAGGCAGTTCTGGGGGAGGGCTGCCGGGCGTCCTGCGATTCGTCGCGGGACGCTTGTTTTTTTGATCAAAAAAAGAGCGGCCACCAAGTGGGCCGCTCTTATTGTTCGATCCCGATTTAGCTAGCGCCGATCGTGGTTCCTGTCGTGATCGTGGTCTTTGTCCCGATCTTTTCTCACCTCGTGCCTGTCTTTGTCGTTGCGGTGGCGATCTCTATCCCCATTGCGGACTTGAGCGGTGCGGTGGTCATCGCGGTCATGATCGTTCCTGCGGCGGTCGTCAGCGTCATGGTCATTCCTGACGACGCGGTCACGGAAGCGCGAATCGTCGCGGAAGCGCGGGTCGTTTCTGAAACGCGCCTCGTTCTGGCGTCTCCATTGCCAATATTCCTGTTGGCGCTCGCGGTTCAAGCGGTTGTATTCCACGTAGTTGTACCGCCGTTCGGCAAGCCATTGGCGGTAGTAGGGATCATTTTGACCGTAGTAGCCGCTGGATCCGCCATATGCGTATGGGTCGTTTTGATACCGATGCTCCGCGCATCCGGTAGCCAAAATCGTTCCCGCAGCCAGAGTTGAAATTAAAAGTCCTGAAAATAGGCGCATGAAACCTGTTTCCTCCTTGTCCCCGTGTGTATCGCTTTAAGAGATTAGATGCACGTGGCATTGCACCTGCAAGAATCGTGCTCAGAGAGGCTAAACAAATATTAACGGTGAAAATTAGGCAACCTCATCAGAGTTGCTGCCTCTGAAGGTCTTGGTAGTCTCTACCGGAAACGCGTAAGTCGATTCGCGGGCCTGCCCTTAAATTTCTCCAGCGCAAAGTGTTATCCTCAAAGGTTAGGGATCCTCAGGATCTACCGCTAAGAGCAGTTCCCTTTATCAATCTGGACTACATACGAGATGAGCAGCAAAACAGCACAGCTATCGAAAAGTGAAATCTCCCTCGGACGCGAACAGGTTCGCGAGCAGGTTTTTGACGCGTATCGCCGTTGGGGCTACCTGGATGCCAGCCTGAATCCTTTTGGCGGGACAATTGGCGGAGGTTATGCTGACCTGCCTTCTGACGCCGAAGGCGCAGAAGCGGCCCGGCGGATTTATTGCGGCACCATTGGCGCGGAGTTCATGCATCTGCCGCAACGTGATCGCCGCGAATGGATCCAGAGCCGCATGGAAAATCCCGCTCCGCAGCAGGTGGACCGGCGCTGGCTGGCCGAGCGCCTGCTCCAGGCTGATCTCTTTGAGCAGATCCTGCAAACCCGTTACCTGGGCACCAAGCGCTATTCCGGCGAAGGCGCTACTGCTCAGATTCCGCTGCTGGACACGATCCTGGAGACTGCCGCCGAATTGGGCGCGACCACCACGGTAATGGCCATGAGCCATCGCGGACGCCTTACCGTGATGACGCTGACTGTCGGCATAGCGGCGGAAAATATTTTTGCCGGATTTGAAGACGTTGATCCGCGCAGCGTACTCGGCGGTGGCGACGTGAAATATCACCAGGGCGCGACCGGTGAATTCCACACGCGCAAAGGCAAGACCATTCGCATGCACCTGGTTTCCAATCCCAGCCATCTTGAGGCGGTTGATCCGGTGGCGCTTGGGCGCACACTGGCCAAGCAAAAGCATGTCGGTGCAAACGGCGTGAAGGAAATTTTGCCCATCATCATGCATGGTGACGCTGCTTTTGCCGGCCAGGGCATCTGGGCGGAGACGCTGAATTTTGCCGGATTAAAGGGCTATTCCGTTGGCGGCGCGATTCAGGTGATCGTCAACAACCTGATCGGTTTCACCACGAATCCGCGGGAGTTACACACCTCGCGGTTCTCGTCCGACCTGGCCAAGCGCCAGCCGATTCCCATCTTTCATGTCAATGCTGAAGATCCTGAAGCGGTGTTGCGCGTGGCGCGTATGGCAACCGAATATCGCTACCAGTTCGGCACCGATGTTGTGATTGACCTGATTGGCTATCGCCGTCACGGCCATAGCGAGGTTGACGATCCCACCATTACGCAGCCGCTGCTTTACAAGCAGATCAATGCGCACCGTCCACTGTTTGAGATTTATGCCGAGCAGCACAAGATTGACACCACAGAGATGGCGCAGAATTTCCGCGCCAAGGTGGATGCAGCTTACGATCACGCCGCGCAGATGCAGAAGTCTCCGGTGCTACGCAAATTGCCGGCTTATTGGGACAAATACAACGGCGGCCGCTACAAGTCGGAGTATGAAGTCGCTACAGCCGTCGACGCCGCTAAAATACAGGAGATTACTGAGAAGCTAACTACGTATCCAGATGGCTTCGCCATTCATCCCAAAGTCAAGAAACTGCTAGAGCAGCGCGAGAAAATGGGAACCGGCAAGCTTCCGGTGGATTATGGCATGGCTGAAGCGCTGGCTTTTGGATCACTACTGGTTGAAGGCATTCCAGTACGGCTTTCCGGGCAGGACGCGCGCCGCGGAACGTTCAACCATCGCCACTCTTGCCTGATCGACACGGAAACTGAAAAAGAATACGTACCGCTCTGCCACATCCGGCCCGGCCAGGTGTGGTTTGAGGCCTACAATTCGATTCTTTCTGAAGCCGCGGTGCTGGGCTTTGAATATGGCTTCAGCCGAGACTATCCTGACGGCCTGACTTTGTGGGAAGCGCAGTTCGGCGACTTTGCCAACGGCGCGCAGGTAATCATCGACCAGTTTATTGTGGCCGGAGAAGACAAGTGGGGCCTGCTTTCAGGCCTGGTGATGTTGCTGCCGCACGGCTATGAAGGCCAGGGGCCGGAACACTCCAGCGGCCGCATTGAGCGTTACCTGCAACTCGCGGCCAAGGACAATATTCAGGTAGCGCAGCCATCCACGGCGGCGCAGTATTTCCATTTGCTGCGACGGCAGGCTTTGCGCAGCTGGCGCAAGCCTCTGATCGTGTTTACTCCCAAAGGTATGCTGCGCCACCCTGACGCGGCCAGCCCGTTGAGCGAGCTTACCGGCGGAAAATTCCAAACCGTAATTCAAGATCCGGAAATCAGCAATGCCGAACGGGTGATTGTTTGCACCGGCAAAGTTGGCCACGAGTTGCGGCGCGAACGCAAACGTCGCAATGACACGAAGACGGCCATCATTCTTCTGGAACAGCTTTTTCCGCTGCCGGAAAGCGAACTGGAAGCGGCGTTCGCGCAGCACACAAACGCGCGTGAGTTTCTCTGGGTGCAGGAAGAGCCTGCCAACATGGGCGCGCTCAACTTCCTGGCGCCACAGTTGGAGCGCTTGGCGCGCAGTGTGCCATTCCGTTCGGTAAAGCGTTCGGCATCATCGAGTCCATCCACCGGTTCGCACACGGCGCATGAGATGGAGCAAAAGACGCTGCTGGAACTGGCGTTCAAAGCCTTTTAGGGCGGCAGCCACGGGAACGCATTGCATCGAAAAGGGGACCAAGGTCATCCAAAATAACTAAACCAGGTATTCATAAATGAAAGGTGGTTGAAATGGCACAAGGAACTATAACGGCACATGAGGTCCCGGCGCTGCCATATGCGTACAACGCGCTGGAGCCGCACATTGACGAGCAAACCATGCATCTGCACCACGATAAGCACCATGCGGCTTATGTAACCAAGTTGAACGGTGCGATCGAAAAACATCCTGAACTGGGAAGCAAAAGCCCTGAAGATCTGCTGCGCAATTTGAATGCGCTGCCGGAAGATGTGCGCGGCGCAATCCGCAACAACGGCGGCGGACACGTAAACCACACCATGTTCTGGCAAATCATGGGCCCGAAAAAAGGCGGCAATCCAACCGGCGCGATTGGCGATGCCATCAACAAGACTTTCGGCAGCTTTGACGCCTTCAAAGAAAAGTTTGAGGCCGCCGGCGCGAATCAGTTCGGCAGCGGCTGGGCCTGGCTGGTAAAAACCAAGTCCGGC
>DASXKZ010000204.1:0-2316 GCA_036496525.1 Candidatus Angelobacter sp. | reverse complement strand
AGGTGTTGCCGCATTTGTGTGCGTAGTAGCCATCGGTAACGCCGGTACTAGCGCCGTCGAAGATCAACTCAAGAATCTGGGCGACAACTTTATCTGGATAGAAGCCGGCAGCCGCAGTCACAACGGCATTCGCAATGGCGCAAGGGGAACGCGTTCTCTGGTGCTCGCCGATGCTGAGGCCATCGTTGAACAAGTACCGTTGATTCAGCGGCTCTCTCCCAACGTAGACGGACGCGTGCAAGTCGTATATGGCGGCGAGAACTGGTACACCCAGTTCCGCGGTGTCAGTCCGGATTTTCTGAAAGTGCGCCGGTGGGATTTGCGCCTGGGCGAATTTTTCACTCAAGCCGACGTGGACCACGCCTCGCCAGTATGTGTTTTAGGTCAGACCATAGTGGACAACTTATTTGCACTGGATGATCCAATCGGCAAAATCGTGCGCGTGCAGGGTCTTCCTTGCCAGATTGTGGGAGTGTTGCGTGCCAAAGGCCTTGCCAGCAACGGCCAGGACCAGGATGATTTTGTGGTCCTGCCTTATACCACAGTCGCCAAGCGCGTTACCGGCACTTTCTGGCTGGATGATATTTTCTGCTCGGCGGTTTCAACTGAATCGATGACGGAAGCAACGAAGCAGATTACGGCGCTCCTGCGGGAACGTCACCATTTAAATCCAGGCGAAGACGACGACTTCAACGTCCGCCGCCCTGAGGACGCCATTCAAGCACAACTCGCTTCGCGCCAAATCATGCGGCTGCTTCTTGCCAGCATTGCTTCCTTGTCGTTGATCGTCGGCGGTATCGGCATCATGAACATCATGCTGGTGGCCGTGACCCAGCGGACTAGGGAAATCGGCATCCGCCTGGCAGTCGGCGCTGCCGAGGGAGTGATTCAGCTTCAGTTTCTGCTGGAAGCCATCACGATCGGTCTTTTAGGTGGCGTGCTGGGAATGGCGCTGGGATTTTTATGTTCCGGGTTAGTGGCGGATCTTTTCCATTTTCCAACAGAACTAACTGTGAACACTTTCATTTTTGGAGCGGCTTTCGCCTCAGGTGTTGCGGTTGTTTTTGGATACTATCCAGCGAAAAAAGCGTCGCAGCTTGATCCCATCCAGGCGCTGCGTTATGAGTGACTAGTCGTCTCGATAGCTAATTGCCGCCGCTCGGGCCCTTCTTCGGGAATATTTCTCCAATACGCCGAATCTGTGCGCCCACGCCGCGTAGCTTCTCTTCAATGTTCTCGTAGCCGCGATCAATGTGATAGACGCGGTCAATAATGGTTTCCCCGTCCGCAACTAACGCAGCCAGTACCAGCGATGCCGAAGCGCGTAAATCCGAAGCCAGTACTGCCGCGCCGCTAAGCTGCGTTTTTCCCCGTACCACAGCACGACGCCCTTCAATCTTGATATTTGCTCCCATGCGCAGCATTTCCTGCGCGTGCATGAAGCGGTTCTCAAAGATATTTTCTGTGATGATGGATGTGCCTTCGGCCTGCGTGGCCAGCGCCATATATTGCGCCTGCATATCGGTAGGGAAGCCGGGGTACTCTTCCGTGATGATGTCGGCGGCCTTGAGCGGATTGTCGCCCATGACGCGAACTGAGTCAGCAGTTTGTTTGGTTTTCACTCCCGCTTCATTCAACTTCTGCAACAACACGGTGAGATGACTCGGGTCGCAGCCTGCGACTTTGATGTCCCCTCCAGTCAACGCGCCAGCAATGATGAATGTGCCCGCTTCAATACGGTCGGGGATAATCGCATGTTTGGCGCCATGCAGTTTGCTGACACCTTTCACCTTGATGGTGGATGTTCCGGCACCTTCAATCTTCGCGCCCATTTTGTTCAGTAAGTCAGCAAGGTCGGCGACTTCAGGCTCACGCGCGCAATTCTGCATGATGGTCTCGCCGTCCGCCAATGTTGCCGCCATCAGCAAATCTTCGGTGCCAGTCACGGTGATCTTGTCAAAAATAATCTGCCCGCCTTTTAAACGATCGGCGGATGCTTCGATGTATCCGTGGTCCTGCGTGATCTTGGCGCCCAGTTGCTCCAATCCTTTGATATGCAAATCAATCGGACGCGCTCCAATCGCACAACCGCCGGGCAGTGACACGCGGGCCGTTCCGCAGCGAGCGACAAGAGGGCCAAGCACCAACGTGGACGCACGCATGGTCTTGACCAATTCGTAGGAAGCCTCAGGCGAAGCCAGGTTTTTGCAGGCAATGGTCGTGCGATGCTGTGCCCGCCCAGAGCCAAGCTCCACTTCCGCACCCATGGCCGCCAGCAGTTTGCGTGTGGTCTCGATGTCGCGCACCTGCGGAATG
>DASXKZ010000203.1:0-6510 GCA_036496525.1 Candidatus Angelobacter sp. | reverse complement strand
CGAAGCCTGCCAGAGCTTGCGCGCGAATGGCAGAGAGTTCGCCTAGGTGGGCGGTTTGCGGCACAGGACCGTCATGCAGGACGTCGTTCCACGCAAGATATGTGCCCGGAAATCGAACCTGCCGGAACGTGCCGGTGACCGACTCACCATTGGTAATGTGCAACACAAGGGAAGGCTAGCACAAACGCAGGATCGAGTGGCGGTGAACATAGGTGAAGGTGCTTAAACATATGGCTGCTTCTATACTTTGACCTCATGCACCGTCGTCCACAGCGCCCCTGCTGTTGTTGTGCGTCAACAGCGGCGATGGCGGCTCTTTTGCACGAGGGAGTCGGGAACTCCAAGCACGGGTCATTTCATCTCCTGATTTCTACTCGCGGCGAGGTAGTTCGATCGGGCGGGTGAAGCCTTTTTTGTGGTTGTGGTACCAGATTTGTTTGCAGGTAGCGCTGTCAACGTCCTCTTCCCAGCGCGTGCCGTCGGCAAACAATACGCTGGTGAGCACCAATGCTACGCCGCCTCCGTGTTCGCGCTCCAGATCATAGTCCCAGGAAAGCCTTTTAGACTCACCTTGCTTCACTGGTTTGTTCCAGCCAATATCCTGCAAAGGCCTGGTGAGGTCATAATTCCAGTGCAACCACTTCCAACGCTCCGTGGCGTCAGAAAGGGCGGCGTTGAAAACCAGGCCGACAATCCGCTTGCCGCTTGTATTTTTTATTTGGACACTCAGCAAGTGGTAACCACGCTCGGAGACATGCAACTCCGAGAGTTCAACGCCGCATGTCAATGGAGCGCCGCCAGATGGTGAGGTCTGCCCGCCCGCGAAGATCGGAAATGCAAGAACAACGCCCAAGACCGCAACGATCCAATGTGTTCTCATATCTTCCTTCCCGCAAAATTCTTATCCAGAATGATTTGATCCGACGAAGATGGTTTTCCCGCATATTGATTCATGAAGCTTTGTAAAAAAATATGAGCTTTCCAACATTTACGATAAAGCAGGGATTTTAACCGCGGCGTCGGCATTTTTCGTTAAACTACAAGGATTCCCCGGAGAGTTTAGCTGATGGTATTCGTTCTCGATAACTACGATTCCTTCACCTACAACCTGGTCCAGTATCTCGGCGAGTTGGGCCAAAAGGTTGAGGTGCGCCGCAATGATCAGATCACGCCGCAGGAAGTTGAAGAAATGCGGCCCAGCCATATTCTGATTTCTCCCGGACCGTGCACTCCGCAACAGGCGGGGATCAGCATTGATCTGATCAAGCATTTTGCCGGCAAGCGTCCTGTGCTGGGAGTGTGCCTGGGACATCAGGCGCTTGGCGCCGCTTTTGGCGGAAATGTGGTCCGCGCGCGTCAATTGATGCATGGCAAGACCAGCCTTATCCAGCATGACGGCAAAACGCTCTTCAAAAACATGCCGAAACCCATGACGGCCACGCGCTACCATTCATTGATCGTGGCGGAAGAAGGACTGCCCAGCGAACTGGAGATCAGCGCGGAAACGCATGAAGCGGACGGCACAAGGGTCATCATGGGACTACGCCATCGCCGTTTCCCGGTTGAGGGGGTGCAGTTCCATCCTGAAAGCGTGCTGACGGAATCGGGCAGATTGTTGCTGCAGAACTTTTTGACGTTGTAGCTCTCAAGGCGGGAAAGATTTACCGCGGATTTACGCGGATGTTCGCGGATTTCAACCAAACTCAGACAAAAACAATTCCTGCCTTTGATTCGAGTACTCGCGATTCGATGCTCGTTTGGACTCGATATGCGGGCATTCGACCGGCGGCTGGTTTCAGATTGAGTCCTGATCCGCGTCAATCCGCGTTCATCTGCGGTAAAAGTGAACTTCGTGCGTCAGAATATCCAGCAAAATCCGCTTGTATAGGCTAAAATCGTGGCCAACGATCCAGAGTATTTGGAGGCCCTTCAGCATGGCGCAACCGCAGCCGGAAAAGCGAACCACCAGGCGCTTTTCACTCGATCTGCCCATCTCAGTGAAATTCCTGAACAACGGCAAACGGGAATTGGGCGGACACACGCGCGATGTGAGTTCGCGCGGCGTCTTCATGTACCTGGACGCCGACATCACCGCGCGCGCGCCCATTGAGTTTGTGATGACACTGCCCCCTGAAATTACCCTGGCCGATCCTATCCGCGTGCGCTGCATGGGGAAAATACTCAGGGTGGATAAAGCTGCGCAAGGTCAAGGCGTTGCCGTAACAATTGAGAAATACGATTTTGTAGGCGAGGAGTAACCGTTCTGCCAGTCCGCTGTCACATCATTTTGAAGCGCGCTATCCGGCATGGATGGGCTTCTGCCCTGCTGCTTACGGCGCCCTTATTCGCGCAAAGAATGTTCGCGCAAAACGCGTTGGAGCAAAACGTTCCGCCGGTTGGCGAGCTATTTGCCTCGGACTCAAACAGCTCAAGCGCCATGCAACTAGCTGGTTCGGGGATGAGCGTTTACTCCGGTTCAGAATTGTCGGCGGGAATTGCACCGGCGACTCTCAAGCTGGCCCGCGGCGGACAGGTGCGAATCTGCGCGAACAGCGGCTTAAACGTAACTACAAGCGGCCAGGGGCTGATGCTGGCAACAGGCGCCGGCGCATTGGAAATCGAGTATGAGTTGAAGCAGGAAGCTGCCGACGTTGTGATGACCCCGGATTTCAACGTCGCTCTGGTTGGCCCCGGCACATTTCACTTCGCTTTGGGAATCAACAAAAAAGGTGACACATGCGTGAAACCGCTGGCGGGGAATGCAGCTGAAATTACGTTTTCAGAGCTGCTGGGAACGGGAGTCTACAAGGCCAGCCCGAACCAGGCGATGGTTTTCCGTGGCGGCAAACTGGGTGACAAAACTGCGCTTACCGGCGAATGCGGATGCCCTCCGGCAGCGCCCGTGATGCGGGCAGAAGCCCAGCCGGATGCGAAGCCACCCGACGAGACGCCCAAGCAGGCACAGCAGGTTGCGGTGGCGAATAATGAGACTACATCGCCATTGCCGCCCGATAAACCGGGCCAAGTCCACGTACAGGTGGATACGCCCTTTGTATTCAGCGCCCGGCCGGGCTCGGGACGCTCCTATGCTTTGGCCAAGGTGCAGTTTTCGACGCTGCCGAACGTATATTTTGTGCAAGAAAAGGTCGATCCGGTCGTTCTTGTAGAAAAGCAGCCAGAAGTGTCTCCAACGCCACTCGCCGCGACATCTAAGCCGGAAGAGAAGCCCCAGAAAGAGAAGAAGGGCTTTATGGGGCGGATGAAAGGCTTTTTTGGCTCTCTGTTTCACCGTTAAGTGATTGGTTTGGCACGGATTAGAAATTTGTGGCTTTAGTGCAAATACGAAAGTGAAACTTTTATTGGCCGCATGGAGTCTAAACTAGATAAACTTTATAATATGCCCTTGCCTGATCCACAAAATCCGAAGCCAAAGAACCCAGGCTCCAGTGACTCTGAAGCGCCCCAGCAGGAAGTAGTAAAGTTTGCCAAAGAGCAGCCACAGAACACATCTGTGATGCCCACAATGCTGGGCGTCGGGTACGGCACCTACCAGCAGCGCCCGGAGAATTTTCTTCTGTCTTTTGTGGCCCAAGGAGCCGGTATCGCGTTGCTGTTGTGGCTTACGCATATGGCCGTTCCAGCAAAGATCATTCCGCCGACCACCGCCAACTCAGTGGAACTTGCGCCTTATATACCTATGAAAGTGGGTAAGGGCGGCCCCAGCGGAGGAGGTGGCGGCGATGCCAGCAAATTGAAAGCGTCCACCGGAACACCTCCGAAAGCGGCGAAGCAGCAGTTCACTCCGCCAACCGTATTGGTCCAGCAAAAGAGTAAGTTGATGATCGAGCCTACGGTGATCGCCGATATAAAGACTCCTCCGAACGCACAGCTTGGCGATCCTCTCTCCAAGCTAATGACGCCTTCCAATGGCGTTGGCGTAGGCGGCGGTATTGGCAGCGGCAACGGCGGCGGCGTTGGATCTGGACACGGCGGCCCCGGCGTAGGCCCGGGGATATTCCACGTAGGTGAGGGCGTAAGCGCTCCTCGACCGATCTTTACCCCTGAGCCTGAATTTTCTGAAGAAGCACGCAAGGCCAAATATCAGGGCGTTGTGGTGTTGAATATCATTGTCGGCACTGATGGCCGGGTACACAATCCGCGCGTGGTCCGCTCACTAGGCATGGGCCTGGATGAAAAAGCCATGGAAGGCGTGAAGACCTGGAAATTCGATCCTTCAAAGAAGGACGGCCGGGCAGTGGCAGTGGAAATGAATATCGAAGTGGCCTTCAACCTCTACTAAAAAACAGTTTTCAAAATACAAAAGGAGATGCGCAATGCATCTCCTTTTATCTTTAAGGAGGAGATTTATTCTTCTACTTCTTCCAGTTGGCCGTTTTCCAGTTTCTCCTGGCAGGCAATGCAGTAGCGGGTCCAGGGCACGGCCTCAAGCCGTTTTGGGTTGATCTCATTTCCGCAGCTTACGCATTCGCCAAATTCGCCTTCGCGGATCCGCTGCAAGGCAGTTTCGACCATCGCCAACAGCTGGCGATCATTATTGCTCTGGGAAAACAGAAATTCCTTGGTGTAAGAGCTTGCCGCGCGATCGGCAATGTCCTGCGCGGTGTCCTGGTCAGCGATGCGGCCGTCTTCTTCCGTACGGCTCACGGTTTTGCGCAGGATCTGCTGGCGCTCTTCCAGTCGTTTTTTAAAGCCTTCCAGCTTCTTCTTGTCCATGTCTTTTGATAAGTGACCTATCTTAGTCGTCATAATTATTACCGTCAAATGTTGCAGGAACGACGATTAGATGCATGAAAGACCATGATCGTCACCGAAACCGGACAAATGAAATCTTCAAAAAGAAATGAAAAAAGCGGCCTGTTCACAGGCCGCTCTTTGCAAAGAGGCGAAAGAGGAAGGGATATCTCTCAGGAAAGGCGATGCACGATGCAGTCCTGGCTTACGCCAAGACACACGGATTGAAGAAGTCTCAATTCTTGGAAGAGGGTTGAAATCATTGTTTAGTTTTACGTGCCTCTTTATTTGCTTTTTATATAAGCAACTCGGAAACCAAAGGATCCATCACCGGCATGTGGAATACAGGGCAAATCATTAACTTATTTATTTTGTATATCTTACATGGCATGCCTGAGGGAGAGAGCAGGTTTTTCAGGCGCAAGATGGGAAGCATTGGAGTTGTTCTATGTGGTATCTGGGTACCAACATTAGACCTCTTCATGCTTAAGCTGTGCTTTGGTCTGCTCCTCCATTGCTTTTAGCTTATTGAGAAGAGCTTTATAGCTGATCTTGAGGATCTTTGCGGCTTGGCGGCGGTTCCAGCGAGTTTGAGCCAGTACCCGCTCAATGGCTTCCCGTTCCGCCTGCATTGCTGCCCGTCGGCCAATTTCCAGTAATGATGGCATTTCAATTTCGACGCCATTGCTTGATTGCACCGCTGGTGTTGGTTCAACAATGGCGACAGAGGGCACTGCCATTCCCCCAAAGGAAGTAACGATGGGCTTGTGGGTGGCCAGCTCACGAATGATCTGCGCCTCATTCCCTACGATCACATACCGCTTGACCATGTTTTCCAGCTCGCGAATGTTTCCCGGCCAGGCATATTCCATCATTTTGCTCACGGCAAACTCGCTGAACATGGATGGTTTTTTGCCATAGTGCTCACTGTATTTTTCCAGAAAATATTTCAGGAATACGGGAATCTCTTCCCGGCGTTCACGCAACGGCGGGATGTGGATGGTAACCACGTTCAGGCGATAGAACAGATCTTCGCGGAAAACGCCTTCTTCCACCGCACGCTCCAGAGGCTTATTCGTCGCAGCCAGAACTCGCACGTCAACCTGTACGTCACGCTTTCCGCCGAGGCGGGAGAATTCATGGTCCTGCAGCACGTGCAGCAGCTTGGCCTGTAGTGCAGGATGCATCTCGCTTATTTCATCCAGAAAAATAGTGCCGCCGTTGGCCTGCTCAAACTTGCCTAGCTTTTGCCGGTTGGCGCCGGTGAATGCGCCTGCTTCATAGCCAAACAGTTCGCTCTCCAAGAGCTCATGCGGGATGGCGGCGCAGTTCACTTTCACAAACGGTTTTTCGCAGCGCGACGATTCCGAGTACACCATCCGGGCCACCACTTCTTTGCCGGTGCCGCTTTCTCCGCGGATGAGCACAGTTGCCGTGGTATCTGCCACCTGCTCAATGGTCATTTTTACTTCCATCATTTTAGGGCTGGTACCAAAGAGCATGGTGAAATCGCTCTGGCGGCGCACCTGCTCACGCAACTGCGTGACTTCAGTAAAAAGACGCTGATTGTCCAGAACTTTGCCGATGCGTACATCAAGCTCTTTGGGATCGACCGGCTTGGTGATGTAGTCGTCAGCTCCAAGCTTTGACGCCTTGAAAATCAGCTCCGGGTCCTTGATGGAGGAAAGAACCATGATGGAAACCGTGGGCTTGATTTGCTTCAGGCGCTGCAAGGTGTCATTGCCTGCCTCACCGTTC
>DASXKZ010000202.1:0-4037 GCA_036496525.1 Candidatus Angelobacter sp. | reverse complement strand
TTGCGTTTGCCATCGACCAGAAACTCCACGGTTCCGGCATTGCTATACCCCGCTGACTTAGCGGCCTGCACGGCGACCGAGCCCATACGCCGGCGCATTTCTTCATCGACAATGGCAGAGGGCGCTTCTTCAATCACTTTTTGATGGCGGCGCTGCACGGAGCACTCGCGCTCGCCAAGGTAAACCACGTTGCCATGTTCGTCGCCAAGCACCTGTATCTCAATGTGCCGTGGGTTCTCAATGAATTTTTCAATATAGATTTCGCCGTCACTGAAGGAACGCAAGGCTTCGCTCTGAGCAGTTTCAAAGCTGGATTTGAGTTCGGCAGGCTTGCTTACCAGGCGCATTCCCTTGCCTCCGCCGCCGGCTGCCGCCTTAATCATCACGGGGAAGCCGATCTGGGCTGCCATTTCTTCCGCTTCAGCAACAGTCAGGCCGCGGGCAGAGCCCGGAACCATGGGAACACCTGCTGCCTGCATGGCAGTGCGTGCACGCGTCTTCGAACCCATCAGCTCCATCGCGGAGGGCGGGGGGCCAATGAATTTGATTCCCGCTTCAGCGCATGCCCGCGCAAACTTGGCGTTTTCAGATAAGAATCCATAGCCGGGATGAATGGCTTCAGCTCCGCATTTACGGGCGACTTCCAGAATTTTGGCGATATTCAAATACGATTCGCGCGCCGGAGCAGGCCCAAGCAAGTAAGCTTCATCGGCCTTGGTTACATGCAGGGCGCCGCGGTCAACGTCAGAAAAGACAGCCACCGGCGCGATGTCCATTTCACGGCAAGCCCGCATCACGCGAACGGCGATTTCACCCCGATTGGCTATGAGGACCTTGGAAAACATAGCGGAAACCCGATTGTAACAATAAGATTCAGATGCCGGCGCTCGCGCGCGGTTACGCCTTGTTCAGCACAATAAAAAGCCCCTCCCGTAGGAGGGGCGTTCAATGAGAGTTGGTTATTTTGATTTCGGCTGGTCCAGTATGATTCCGGTGTTGGTTTTCTTTGAGGCCTCTTCGGCTTTCTTCTTGCGCGCAGCCATGGCCTTGTCGCTCCATTCGTTGGCTGTCTTTACATACTCAGCACGAGCTTGCGCATCGTCGCAAGTCATGTCATTGGCTTTGCGCCGGTAGAGCAGGTTCATATAGGCCATAGCGTCGTCATAATCCTGGCGCTTGTCGATGGCCGTTTGCAGCATCTTCATGCCTTCATCCACTGCTGCGCCGTCTTTTTCTTTCATCTGGTCGCAGAGCTTTTGGCTGCCCTTGCCCTTCAACTCATCGTCAACTTTCAGGCCCTCTTTCGATTTCAGGTCTGCGGCGTCTTTATAAGTTGCCGACCAGTCAATCACGCCTACCGAGTAATAGGTCTCGGGGTCATTCGGATCGGCGTCAATGGCCTTCTTGTAATACTCGCGAGCCTCGTCAAACTTTTTCTGCTGCATGTAAAGGAACGCGATGCCCTTCAGGCTGGTGACGTTATGCGCGTCAGTGGTCAGGACCTGCTTGTACTGGTCAATGGCGAGCTGCGCATTGCGCAGGTTTTCCGGCGTTTCTACGCCAGGCACGTATTGCTGCGCATAGGCGGTGGCCAGATACATTTTGGCGACTTTGAGGTCGCTATCGAGGTTGACGGCATTCTGGAAATGCCCAATCGCTTCCTCGTAATTGGCGCCGCGAAAGGATTGAACGCCCTTATTGAGTTGATCGCGAGCTTTTAGTTTGTTGCAGCCCGCCGTGCTCAGCAACGCGGCTGCGACGGCTACTACCGTCACGAGTCGTGCGGTCCTATTCATCTTTGCTGCTCCCTTATCGGAGTGGAGAAATTTTTCGCCCTGAGGTGGGTAAAACTCACGGGGATGAGCAGCTCTCCGCCCATCCCCATTCTGAGGAGTTAAACCGTCTTACTGTCCTGCTTCGATCTTTGCTGTGATTAAACCGATTCTGTCGATGACGTTCGTGCCCCGGGCAGTATCGATCACCTGGGCCACATTCTGAAATTCAACGTCAGGATCGCCTTTCACGAACATTACCCTTTCCGCGCGCGTCTTGAAGATATCAGTAAGGCGGGTCTGCAGGTTTTCCTGCGAAACGTCTTCCTGGTTGATCTTCAACTTTACCTTGCCGTTATCCAGCAGAACTTGCACCACCACGGTGCGGTCCGTCTGGGTTTCCGGCTGGTGCGGCGGCGGCGGTTGTGGTACCAGCGCCTCAAGTCCTTTCGGCGTGAGCGGCGTGATGACCATGAAAATGATCAGCAGCACCAGCAAAACGTCAATCAAGGGCGTGACGTTGATATCAGCGGTCTGTCCGCCTCCTCCGCCAGTTGTCATTGCCATAGAATTAATCCTCTTCTGTCTGGTTCTGGTTTATTGCCCCGGCGGCTTGTTCGCGTCGCGCTTCTGTTCAGTCAGCAGACCCACCTGGTCAACGCCGGCGGAGCGGACATCGTCAACCACTTCGACCACTCCTTTGTACTTGGCCCGCGCGTCAGCCTTTACAAACACCTGCTTGTTCGTGCGGCTGGAAACGCGGTCCTTTACTTTCTGCGTCAACTCTTCCGGCGTTACCTTCTGCGTATCAAGAAAAACCTGACCGTCTCTCATTACTGCCACGATCACCGCGTCTTCCTTGTCCGCATCCGGCATTGGCATGGGGTTGGTGGCCTTGGCCAGATCGACAGACTGGCCCTTCTGCAACATCGGCGTGATGACCATGAAAATGATCAACAGTACCAGCATCACGTCCACCATGGGCGTAACGTTGATATTGGAGTTTACTTTTGCGCCTTCATTACGAACGCTTATGGCCATTGCTTAACTCCCGGCTTACCGCCGCACCGTGGTAGCACTGCTCCGCTTCAGGAAATAATCAACCAGCTCGCTGGATGAGTTGTCCATTTCCACGTCAAACGCTTCCACCTTGCCGGTGAAATAGTTGAACATCATGACGGCGGGGATGGCGACAAAGAGTCCAAGGGCCGTGGTTACCAGCGCTTCAGAAATACCGCCGGCTACCGCGCCCAGGCCTGTTGCCTTCTGCTCAGAGATTTTTTTGAACGCGTTGAGAATTCCGATGACCGTTCCGAACAGGCCGACGAACGGCGCTGTCGATCCAATGGTCGCCAGTCCGCCCAGGCCGCGCTTCAATTCCGCGTGCACAATGGCTTCCGCCCGTTCCAGGGCGCGCTTGCTGGCTTCAATCTGTTCACCGGGGATTTCCGTGGACTCGCCGTGGGCCTTGAATTCCTGCAACCCTGCGGTCACCACTTTTGCCAGATGGCTTTTCTTGTTGCGCTCGGCCACGCGGATGGCTTCATCCAGCTTGCCTTCGCGCAGGGCGCCGGCAACTACCGGTGCGAACTGGCGGGACTGTTTGCGGGCCGCGCTGAAAGCGATCCAGCGGTCAATCATGACGCCAATGGACCACGCCGACATAATAAAGAGAACGACCACGACGACCTGGGCGACCCAGCTCATCTGTTTCCACAAGTGGATGGGGTCCCATCCGATGTTGCCGGAGTCATCGGCTGCCTGCTGGAACAGCCAGAAGGCCACCATATGCGCTTTGGCGATCGTAAGAGTTGCAATATTTGCGACAAGCATGGGTTAAGTTTTCCTCCTCAGAACTTTTAGAAACTTTGTTTGCCGAGAGCGTCGCCCCTTCATGGGGCCAGGCTAGAACGGAGAACAGCGCGACACCAGGACGCGATGGACCTTCTTATTCTCGGGGCCGGGGACGGCCGGCCTTGACCTGCCGTCCTTATTCACTGAACAAACTGCTTTACATGTGGAATTGGACTTTGATCGTTGTTTCCACTTCCACTGGCTCGCCGTTCAAGACGTATGGCTTGTACTTCCACTGCCGAACGGCATCCAGAGCAGCCTGAATGAGAATTGGATGCCCACTTACCCCGCGCAGGTTTTCGACAGTGCCTGTTTTACTTATGGTTGCCTGCAGGATCACGTCACCCTGGATATGCGCGATACGCGCCATTTGGGGATACGTAGGGTTAGGCGCATTTAACTTGAGACCTT
>DASXKZ010000201.1:0-3620 GCA_036496525.1 Candidatus Angelobacter sp. | reverse complement strand
CGATCAAACGAGCTTTGTGTGTTATCCCTTCTCCAAGTCGAGCACCTAAATGTAAGCTTTGCCACGCAGACGGGCGAAGTGGCGGCAGTGCGCGACGTCAGCTTCTCTATCCCTGAATCAGGCACGCTGGGGTTGGTGGGGGAGTCGGGTTCGGGAAAATCTGCAACGTCGCTGGCGATTATGCGTCTGCTGCCGCCGCAGGCGCGCACCAATGGAAAGATCACTTTTTCCGGCGAAGATCTGCTTGCCTTGCCCGATAGCGAAATGCGGCGAGTTCGGGGCGCGCGCATCAGCATGATTTTTCAGGAGCCCATGACCGCTCTGAATCCGGTGATGCGCGTAGGCGATCAGGTGGCTGAAGCAGTTCTGGCGCACCATCGCATGAGCAAGGCTGAAGCATGGACGCGCACGGTGGAAGCGTTGCGTGAGGTCGCAATCCCTGAGCCGGACAAGCGCGCGCGTGACTATCCGCACCAGCTTTCCGGCGGACAGCGCCAGCGTGTGATGATTGCCATGGCGCTGGTGAACAATCCGCAACTGCTCATCGCGGACGAGCCGACTACGGCGCTGGACGTCACCATTCAGGCGCAAATTCTTGAACTGCTGGCCGCGTTGCGTGAAAAGCACAGGCTGGCCGTGCTTTTTATCTCGCATGATCTGGGCGTGGTCTCGCGCGTGGCGGAGCGAGTAGCCGTGATGTATGCCGGCGAAATCGTGGAGATGGGTCCAGTCGGCGACATTTTTTCTTCTGCAAGGCACTCTTACACGCGTGGACTCATCAGCGCCATCCCTACATTGAAAACTGATCGTTTGCGGCCACTGGCAATGGTAGAGAAGGATGCGCGTCCGGCGGGAGCTGTGCCTTTGCTGGAAATTACGCCGGGACATTGGGCGCGCGTCGCTCCATAAGAAACAGCGCCGCCTTAATATTGATACACTCATTTGTCACTTTCTCATTGAGGACTGCAAGCACTTTGCGCGTACTGATTCTGTCTGACATCCATGCCAACCTTGAAGCGCTGGAGGCTTGCCTGGGCGCCGCTCCCGAATACGACCAGGTTTATAACCTGGGCGATATCGTTGGCTATGGCGCAAATCCGAATGAGGTGACCACGCGCTCGCGTGAGCTAGGATCGATTTTCGTACGCGGGAACCATGACAAGGCTTGTTCCGGCGTAACCGACTTGAGCGACTTCAATCCTATTGCGGGCCTTGCCGCGCTGTGGACGCGAGAGAAATTGACCGAAGAGCATCTGCAATTTCTTCGCGAATTGCCACAAGGCCCAATTTCACCGATGGAAAATGTTCAATTGGTGCACGGTTCACCGCGCGACGAAGACGAGTACGTGCTGATGGCCAGTGATGCCTATGCGATCTTGCAGGACGCGGCTGTGCCCCTGACATTTTTCGGCCATACGCATGTTCAGCGCTGCCTTCTGCTGGAAGATAGCGGACAAGGCAAGTCTTTTGCTCCGGACTATAAATCCACTAAAGGCAAGCAGACCGCCCGCCTGGAGATAAAGGCCCAAACGACTTATATGGTGAACCCTGGATCGATAGGCCAACCGCGCGATGGCGATCCGCGCGCGGCATTTTTGCTTTATGACAGTGATGCCGCCGTGATTACTTTTTATCGCGTGCCGTATGACATTCAACGCACGCAGGAAAAAATCTTTGCCGCCGGACTGCCGGAACGGCTTGCTATTCGGCTGGAGGAAGGCCGTTGATCCAGAAGTCATTATTCGATAGGCCCGAGTTTAAAAAGCCCGCTCCTGAAAAAGCTGCGAGCCGACCCGTTCTGAACGCGATCAAAGCCAACATTGATGGTGGCGCACGCGGCAATCCGGGCCCTGCGGCTTACGGCGTTGTTGTCCGCGATGCCAGAGGCGAAATCATCGCCGAGCTATCCGATTATCTAGGCATACAGACGAACAATTATGCGGAATATTCCGGGCTGCTGGCTGCGCTTGATTTTGCCGTACGGGAAAATCATCTGTCTCTTAGGGTGCTGAGCGACTCCGAGCTGCTGGTGCGGCAGATGCAGGGCCGGTACAAAGTAAAGAGCCCGGGACTGATTGACCTTTATGATCGCGCGCGCGCGCTGGTGCGCAAGCTCGACCATTTTTCTATCGATCACGTCTTGCGGCATTACAACAAGGAGGCTGACGCCCTGGTCAATCAGGTTCTCGACAGCCGGGGAAGAGGAGCACGGTGATGGCAACAACGCGAAAGAACTTCAGCAGCGGAACAAAATGGGAGCCGGTGGTTGGCTATTCGCGGGCAGTGCGCGTGGGAAATACGATTCATGTTTCCGGCACTACTGCCACGGACGCAAGCGGGAACATTGTCGGCGTGGGCGATGCTTATGCGCAGGCCGTGCAGACGCTTAAGAATATTCAATCGGCATTGGATCGGGCCGGCGCCGGCATGAAAGATGTAGTGCGAACTCGCATGTATGTGACCAACATTGCCGCTGACTGGGAGAAAGTTGGCCGGGCGCACGGCGAATTCTTCAGCGACATTCGTCCTGTTACCAGCATGGTGGAAGTTTCAAAGTTAATTTCGCCGGAGATGCTAGTGGAGATTGAAGCGGAAGCGATTGTGGACTAATTAGGCGCTGGCCATCATTTTTGGGCTTGAATTTTGCGATTGCTCCTTGTTTGTGCCAACGTCATGTGGCAAAATCGCCGAGAAAATACTCTCACAATTTTGGAGTTTCAGAAAATGCGCGCTCTTGCATTTCGTGTATTGCTGTTACTCTGCCTGGCCTCCCTAACTGCCGGGCAAACCGACGAATGGAAGAGATACAAGAACGCCGAAGGCAACTTTTCTGTGCTCTTCCCCACCGAGCCCACCGACACGAAAAATAAAAGTGAAGAGGGGATACAATCGCACACCCTTCTTGCAACGGTGCGACCCAATCTTTATAGCGTTGTGTATACGACGATGACACAAGAACAGACCGTGAATGACAGCACCTATGAGACCTTCAAGAATGCGGTCTTCAAAGAATTACCGAAGTGCAGTGTCATCAGTGACAAGACGGGCTCTCGCCCCATCCAGGGCTACATCAGCCACGAGTATCGCCTTAGCTGCGAAATGGGAGTCACGGTGACGATTGTAGGAAATCTGTACTGGGGCAGGCATTATTCCTATGCTGTGATGGTAATGTTTACCACTCCGGCAGATCCGCCCACTATCAACAAATTTACCGATTCATTTGAGATCACTGATACCAGCAAATAGACATCAACCGCGCCATTTACAGCGATCCCGGCTGGCGCTGCGCGTCCTGCCAAAAAAGGTAAAGGCCAGCTCATATCGGCTGACCTTTGGAAAGTTGCTGTTTGCGAAAGTTACTTTTTGGGAGCGATTACGTCTTTCACGGCCTTGGCAACGCGGAACTTTACCACGGTCTTGGCCGCGATTTTAATTGGTTCGCCGGTTTGCGGATTGCGTCCCATACGGGCTTTCCGGTTGGACTTTACGAGGCGGCCCAGGCCAGGAATCACGAACACGCCGTTCTTCTTTGTTTCCTTGATTGCGGTTTCCGCCAGGTGTTCCAGGAACGCCGCCGCGGTCTTGTTGTTCGTTTCCAGTTTCTCCGCCATGTGGCGGAC
>DASXKZ010000200.1:0-3995 GCA_036496525.1 Candidatus Angelobacter sp. | reverse complement strand
GCGGCAGGCACCCAAACCAGAGCGGAACCCACCACCGGAATCAGCGAGAAAAATCCCATCCCCACTCCCCAGAAAAGCGCACTACCGATCCCGGCTAAGGTAAACGCCAGCCCTCCTAGCGCGCCCTGAATGGCGGCGATCAGTAGGCCGACCGCCACGCTGGCAAATATCAACTCCTTTGATTCGTTCATCATGTCTTGCTGAATCAGGGGATCGAACGGCAAGAGATGTCGCACGGCCTCAGCGATTTCTTCGCCGTCACGGAACATAAAAAACAAAGCGAACAAAAGAACGAACAGGTCCAGAAAAAACGAAAAAATGTTTTTAACCAGGCCACCCACTTTGGCCGCCAGAAATCCTCCCACTTTTTCCGCTCCGCTCTTTGCGGAATCGGCAAAGTCCACCTGCTGCATGGACTGCGGCAAGTGCCGTTTTACCCAGTCAAGCGCTCGCCCCGGTACTGCTTTATCCGGAGATTGCAGTATCACTTGCGCCTTCGCTCCGGCGTCGATCGCTTGTCTGGCTGTGAAAAACAGCAGCAGCAGGGACGGGACAATGAGCAGCACGGTAACGCCAAGAGTGCTCAGCAGTGCAGCGGAATTGGGCTTGAAACGTTTTCGCACTTTCTCGTGCAGCGGGTAGAAAAAGATGGCGACGACTGCCGACCAGGCCAGCGGCACCAAAAACGGCGCGGTGATTTCATACACCAGATAGCCCAGCAGCAACAGCGCGCCGTACGAAAGGACTGTAGTGACCTGGTCACTGGTGGTTACGTTCTTTTCTCGGACCGTCTTTGTCACCGTTATATAATCACCTTAGCTCTTACGACGCCAGGTTACGGACAGGATCGCCGCATACTCCGCATGTCATCGAGCCCCATTCCGCTTTCGCGCTATCAGTATCGCTTACTTGCTGTCCTTGCGTTGGTGAACTTTGTCAACTTTGCCGACCGGCAAGTATTCGTGCCGTTATTGCCGCTGATTCGCGCACAGCTCGGTTTGTCAGATGCGCAGCTCGGTTCATTGCAAACGTATTTGCTGGCGGTGCTCGCGGTTGCCAGCTTGCTCTTTGGATTTTTGGCGGACCGGTTGAGCCGGCGCGCGGTGATCGCCTTCGGCATAATCTTCTGGAGTTTGGCGACGTTCGCCAGCGGAATGGCGGGCACGTTTATGTTTCTGCTGATGTCCCGCGCGCTGGTTGGAGTTGGAGAAGGCGCATACGCTCCAGCGGCGCAGTCGATGATCTCAGGAGCGTTCCCGCAAGAACGTCGCGCGTTCGCGCAGGCCATTTTTGCAACAGGTATGCTGCTCGGTGGTGCTTGCGGCCTGGCGGTCGGAGGCATCCTGAGTGAACACTACACTTGGCAGCACATATTTTATTTCGCCGCGCTGGCAGGTCTGTTGCCTGGACTAGCAGTTTTGTGGATTGAAGACCCGCCGCGCGGGCCGCGCACGGAAGTGGTGCCAATTCTTAAGCTCCTGAGCGTACCGGCGTTTGTGGCCATGATCGCAGCCGGAACGTGCATTACTTTTTCGAGTGTGTCGCTGCTGACCTGGGGCCTGGACTTTGCCCGCGATTACAAGGACTTTACGGTGCGCGAAGCGGCCGTTTCGCTAGCGGCTATCGCGTTATTGTCGTCAATCTTGGGCGTACTGATGGGCGGCTACGTCGCGGACAAGTTGCAGCGCCGATTCCCTTACGGACGCTTGATCGCGATTGGCTGCGCCTTGCTTCTGGCTACTCCCTTCCTGCTCTTTGCGATTCTTTCCGAAGACAAATGGGCGGTGCTGACGGGTCTTTTTGTGTCGGGATTTTTTTTGTCGTGGTATCACGGGCCGGTCACCGCGGTGATTCACGACATGATGCCGCGCCGGGCTCATGCAACTTCGGTGGGAATCTATATGTTCCTTACGCAGCTTATTGGCGGCTTCGGCCCGCAGGTCATTGGGAAAATCTCCGATACGCGCGATTTGCAGGTAGGCCTGGAAATTTCGGTTGGCGTACTGGTCTGCGGCGGACTGTTGATGCTGCTGGTGATTCATTTCATCCGGCGTGATGGACTACGCCATCCAGAGCTAGAAAGTTTTCACGCCGAGCCGGTCCCAGAGCGGCTGCCGTAACTGCGCCGTCAGACGGATCGAAAAAATCTGCGAATTAGAATCAGGCTACTTGATACCGACCTGAGCGATCAGCCGGGTCACGTCTTCGCCGGTCACGTCATACAACTTTCTTTGGTCTTCTTCTTCCAGCCGTTCTTTCAGATAGTCTGCGGCGATGAAACTGGCTTCCCGGTCACTCAAATCGCGCGAAGTTTTCTCGCGGAATTTCACGAAGCCGGTGTGGTTCAGCCCGACGACCAAGGCCTCACCATCCACAAAAAATTTCGTATCGATGGTATCGCTATGACGCGTGGCAATGCCATTCCACATGTGCGAAAAGCGGCACCGATAAACTTTGCCGGTAAGCTTCGAAGTTACTTCGAATGCGCCTACAAACTGGCTCATGGCCCCGGTGTTCGCTAGGACGGGAAATGTTGGCACGCTGGCTCCTTTTCCTTTATGTAAGAAATCCTGTCGCTCCGAGTTCTGAAAATTGCTCGCGTAATCTCAGGCATTGCTCACCGCGACCGCGGTTTCGGCTCCTGCGTAGTTGCGAATTGCGCCAGACACGCCGGCTCCCGGAGCAACACCTGCGCCCTGATCGGTCATTACCTTTTCCATGGCGGACAACAGCAAAAGCACATTGGCTTTCTGAGCGCAGTACCCCATCAAGCCCAAACGCCAGATTTTGCCTTTCAGCGGACCGATGCCGCCGGCAATTTCAATGTTGAACTCGTCCAACAACTGGTTGCGGAATTTCGCGTCATCAATACCGGCGGGAATCATGACCGGGGTCACGGTGACCAGACGCTCTTTCGGATTTTTTACTAGCAATACGAGGCCCATGGCCTCAACACCCGCGATCAGCGCCTGCTGATTCACGCGATGCCGCGCCCAACGATTTTCCAGGCCTTCCTCCATGGTCAAGCGCATCGCTTCACGCAGCGCATAAATCAAAGAAATCGGCGGCGTGTGATGATACAAGCGGTCTTTGCCCCAGTAATTCATCGCCGTCGTTAAATCGAAATACCAGCTCTGAACTTTCGTTTTTCGATTCTTTAAGACTTCTTCGACGCGCGGACTTACGGTAATCGGGGACATGCCCGGCGGCGCGCTTAACGCTTTCTGTGACCCACTGAATACGATGTCCAGGTTTTGTTTGTCCACGTTGAGAGGTTCGGCGGCCAGCGAGGCTACAGCATCGACGATCAATAGCGCGCCAAGTTCGTCGGCCACCTTGCGGAACGGATCGAGCTGCGTGACAACTCCCGATGAAGTTTCTCCGTGCGCCAGGCCGACGATCTTAATCTTCTTGCCAGCGCCCGCCTTGCGAACGTCCTCAGGGTCAACCGCCGTGCCATACGGCGCTTCCACTTTGATAATTTTTGCCGGAGAACGCAACGCTATCTCGTACATGCGTTCAGAAAACCAGCCATTCACACAAATGATCGCTTCGTCGCCCGCTTCCAGAGTATTTAGCACCGAAGCTTCAATTCCACCCGAACCCGAGGCGGAGAGCGGCATGGTGACTCGATTCTCAGTCTGAAAGACCTGCCGCATCAGGATCTGCGTTTCATCCATGCAGGTCTTGAACCACGGATCGATGTGCCCGACCACTGGAGCGGCCAGCGCGCGGTATACCCGCGGATCAATCGAAGACGGTCCCGGCGTCATCATCAGCCGCATCGGGGGAGCCAATTCACCAATCTTTTTTTCTGCGCCGTCACTCATCTTATCTAACCTCAGGTCTCCGCTGCGGGGACGCCCTTTAGCGGTGATTGCCAGGCCTCCAAGCTAATCGGTGCCCTTAGATTTTGTCGCAACCGGAAGGTACCCGCAACCGCCATTTTGTCCGCTCAGCTTCATAAACTGTGATAGGGGATCGTTTCCATGCTG
>DASXKZ010000199.1:0-20474 GCA_036496525.1 Candidatus Angelobacter sp. | reverse complement strand
CAGGGAATTCCTCTTGAGCACTACGGGAGCGGCTGACGTCGCGGTTGCAACGGCTGTCTCTTGCTCCAGTCTCTGTGGAATGCTGCTCATGCTGTTGCTACCTCACGCTGGCGGTCGAAAGGAATGACCGTCGCTGGATCTCCCGTGTGACGATATGCCTGGATCGTCAGCACCATGGTCAGTGCCAGAATCAGAGCGCCAACCGCGAGATGCGCCACGGTTACCGCCACGAGTGTCATCGTGGGCTGTGCTTCATTCACGCCTTGGATTACTCGAACCACGTAGGCGCTCACGCCCAGAACGAGTTGCCCAATCAGCAGCAACAGCAGCCACAACGCAGGCCGGCGAAGGTGCGGAATGTTGGAATGTTTTGTCAAAGTCCGCAAGCTCACGTAAAGCAGTAATACGGTAACAAACAATGCGTTAAGGATGTGAGGATAAAGTAACGCATGAACTATTTTGTGCGTCGGCCAGTGGTTTGATCCCGTGGGGCCCCACTTGGTCCACACATGGCGAAAGGCCGCGCCCAGAATGAGCTGAAGATATAGAAAGCCAATCAGCATCCAGCAGTGCCGTAACAAAGGTTTGGCATCTTTGCGGCTGATCTTTTCTGTCGGTTCATCGAGCCAGCTGCGGCTGGTGAATACAGCAATCACGGCCAGCATGCAGAACATCGTCTGCCCAATAGTTGCATGCGCTGTGGAGATTGCAGGCGGCAAAAAATTCAGGACAGTCAGCCCGCCCAACACCCCCTGGAAAATTACGCCCAAGACCGCGCCGATTGTCAAGCCGCGCATCCAGCGGCGCTTGTCTACGCGCCAGGTCCAAATGGCGACAATGATCGTCAGCAGCCCGACAAACTCGGCGATCATGCGGTGCGTGTGCTCAAACTTTACCCCGCCGATCATTTTGGGAATCTTGAATAAATGCCCAAAGCTTGTGGGCCAGTCCGGGACGGCCAAGCCGGCATTGTTGCTGGTGACCAGCCCGCCCGCAATGATCAGCAGAAAGGCCAGTGCGGCAACAAACACGGCAAAGCGATGATGAGCGGCGTTATACGAGGTCAGAACTGCTCCCTGAGAGTACTGGTTATTTTAGCATCTGCCCTTTCTAAAATCCCGAGCGTAGCGAGGGAACCCTATAGCCACATTGTTTTTACTTAGAAAAAGATGAACCGTTGAGAAGTAGCTGGAATTTTGGCAGTTAACTCGTGGTTTTTTGCTCGCTTGTTCGTCACAGTAGCGATCCCTCGCTGTGCTTCGGGATGTTAGAAAAACCTTACGGGGCCGAATAAACAAACGCCGACTTCGCGTTCTCCTTCGGGCCGACTTTCACTTTCATTGTCTGCTCGCCAAATTTTTCATGCACCGCGGCGATTGTATATTCGCCTGGAGGCAGATTCTTGATCTCGAAACTTCCGTCCGTCCCGCTCACAGCAAAATAGGGGTGGTTCATGACGTTGATGTAGGCCCGCATCCACGGATGCTGGTTGCACTGCACAGGGATCATCATTTCCGGGGTGGAAAACTTCTTAGTGACCGGCTTGTCCGTGGGCGTTTGTGATTCATTGAATGGCGGATTATTGCTGGGCATGTCATGGATATTGTGGTCGGCAGTATCGGTATTCGTGATCTTCAACGGCTGGCCAACCACGATGCCCAGCATGTGCGGGTTATAGCGGCAGCCTTTCTGGTCGAGTACGACCGGCTCGCCAGGGACAGCAAAATTGCCCTGTGGCAAACCCTCTTTCACATAGACGAACACATTCGCCAGCTTGCCCCCGTTCGCCACCACCACTTCTGCAGGCTGCGGCCCCGTTGGACATCCAGGATCGGCTGTCATGTCCAGCGGCTTCATTTTTGGCACTGATCCTTTAAAACTCACCACGCCGCTGATTGTGCCCGCCGTGACCATGTCAACGAAGATCGTTGCCGGCTTAGCTGCGGAAGACGATGATTCCGACGCCGGTTGCGACTTACTGCAGCCCAAAATCAGAATCAGCGAGATCATTGCTGAACAGAAAAAAATTCTCCGTCGGATAAACGCTGATGAACGCGGACCAGAAGAGTGCGAGAAATTGACGATCCAAGCCATCGATTTTGTGGTCCCCCCAAAATTTCCAAGGTTGTTGCTTTTATCCGCGTGTATCCGCGTTCATCAGCGGTAAGATTTTTCAGTCGCCAGTGGCTACAGCAACGTGTTGCATATTGGCGATCACCGCGTCGGCGAACTCGCTGGTACCGGCGGTCCCCCCCACGTCGTGCGTGAGGTGAAGCTTTTCTTTGTAGGTCTTTTCCAGCGCTGCGTGGACTTTGTCCGCGGCCTCCACTTCGCCCATATGGCGCAGCATCAGAACAGCCGATTGCAGCACTGCCGTTGGATTGGCAATGTCCTTGCCCGCGATATCAGGCGCCGAGCCGTGCACAGCCTCAAAGATTGCGCAACGAATGCCGATGTTTGCTCCCGGCACAAGACCCAGCCCACCCACAAAAGCTGCGCAAAGGTCCGAGATAATATCGCCATAGAGATTTTCCATCACCAGCACGTCATATTGATATGGATTCATTACCAACTGCATGCATGTATTGTCGATGATGTGCTCGCCGTAGGTGATCTCCGGATATTCTTTGGCCACTTCGCGGCAGCAGCGCAGAAAAAGGCCATCGCTCATCTTCATGATGTTGGCTTTATGAATCGCGTGAACCCGTTTGCGCTTCTCCCGCCGTGCGTATTCAAACGCAAATCGGGCGATGCGCGTGGAAGCTTTCTCCGTGATGATCTTGAGCGACTCCACCACGCCCGGCACTACCTCATGCTCAATTCCCGAATACTGGCCTTCAGTATTTTCCCGGACAATTGCCAGATCGACGCTGGGATAGCGCGTGGGCAGTGAAGGCAGGTTGCGGATAGGGCGGAAGTTGGCGAACAGCTCAAACTGCTTGCGCAAAGCCACGTTGATGCTGGAAAACCCACCGCCTATCGGCGTGGTTACGGGCCCCTTCAGGCCAAGACCGGTGCGCTCAATGGACTGCGTCAGCTCTTTGGGAATGTATTCGCCGTATTTGGCAAACGCCTCAGAGCCTGCGGCAAACTTTTCCCATTCGATCTTTACTCCGGACGCATCCACAATGCGCACGGCGGCGTTTGTAACTTCAGGGCCGATGCCGTCTCCCGGAATCAGCGTAACCTTGTGTCCCATAACTCCTTTATATCGCGACGGTTTATTTCGCGCTGGTCTTTGCTTTGGCCGGCTTGGCCTTGTCGTCTTTGCTATTGAGCAGAGACTCCAGTTCAGAATGGAATTCGCCCACATCCTTGAAGTCGCGATACACAGAGGCGAAGCGTATGTAGGCGACTTTATCAATCTGCTTGAGGCTATTCATGATCTGCTCGCCCAGTTCGCTGGCGGTGCGCTCGCGCTCGGGTGAATCAATCACGTATTGCTCTACTTCATTCACAATCTGTTCCATCTTGCCCATGGAAATGGGCCGCTTTTCGCAGGCGCGCAGCAGACCGGCCAGGATTTTTTGCCGCTCAAACTTCTCCCGGCGGCCATCTTTCTTCACTACCATGTAGGGGATTTCGTCAATGCGCTCGTAGGTGGTGAAGCGCTTTTCGCACTTCAGGCATTCGCGGCGGCGACGGATTGATTCGCCTTCCTTGCTCTCACGCGAGTCCACTACTTTGTCATTTTCGAACCCGCAAAACGGACATTTCATCGTGTCTTGACCGAAACTCTCAATGGGGTGTGATGACTAAGATTGTAACAGGCGGTGACCCGAGCGGGACATCAAGACATCCGGTAATCGGGACATCGGAAAGCCAAACCTTACCATGACGAACAGGATGCATCGGCACTCTGAGCATCGGAAAAGCAAAACCTTACCCACTGATATACGGATGACACTGGATCAAGGACGATTTTTTGGGCTCAATCTTGGCAATTGTGGCAATTGCCGGGCCCAAATTTGCTATCCCGATGTCCCGATGTCCCGATTCTCCGATGTCGCGATCCCGCTAGTCTTCTTTCAGAGACTTTTCTTCTTCCTGGATGCTGGCTTCTTCCATCTGCATAATTGACACATGTTCAGAACGCGCCAAAGCAAGTCCGACCGGACTAACGGACATGAACGTCACCAGCCAGAGCATGATTCCGCAACTGGTAGCCAGCTCAGGTGAAAGATTGAATACGCCGCGGAGCATCCCGATCGTCGCCAATTGCGATCCGCCGCCCACCACAGGCAATTGCAAAACGCCGCCCACAACGCTGGCGGCAGTGAGCAGAAAGACGCTCGAGAGCGTCATTTGTGACAGCCGGTGGATCGAGTACGCATGCGTGACCGCAAGGTAAGCGAAGCCGATAACCATCCAGACAACAATTGATAAACCGGATAACTGAAAGAAGGACTTCATATCTTTCACCGTGTTCAGCCCTTCGCCAAACGCGAGAACACGCTTGCCTAAGGCGTGGCCAAATTTGGGAGATATTCGTCCGAACAGCCGGACAAAGAAACGGGATGCAGTGGCAGGATTTTTCCGTACACGGAAGGCCACCAGGGCCACAAGGCATACGCCGGCCAGTAACGCCAGCGCAAACATTTCAAAGTACGTGAAGGATGAAATCTCCTGGCCCAGAAAATGGCGGTGGGGGGAATTAGCAAAACCGGGTAGCCGGCTAAGGGTGTCCCTTGACCACAGGATGTTTACGGCCATGATCAGGGCAAACGCGCCCATGTCAAAAATGCGTTCCACTGTCCATACCGCCAACTGAGATGCCATACTCAAATTCACTTTGCGTGAGATCAGATACGGACGGATAAACTCTCCCGGCCTTCCCAGCAGCGCCAATCCTGCAAAGCCGATCATTGTGGGCGCTACAAGGTCAGCGGTTTTGGCTTCACAGACAGGGCGCAGCATGATCTTCCAGCGCATGGCGCGAAGGATGTAGTCGGCATAAACCAGCGCAACACCCGCGACGAGATAAAACTTATTCGTATTGTGGGTCGCCACCCAGAAGCGGTGCCAGTCAAATTTTTTCCAGGCCCTTACCTGTAGATAGACCAGACCGGCCAGCACAATCAGCACCAGGGCAGTGATCAGAAATCGTTTTTTACTCATGTATATGCGTCAGGCTTAATGATCATACAAAAAAGCGCCCTGCGGGCAGGACGCGGTTTGCGCTCTCTTAGTGTGATGCTTATGCCGGACTTGCGGATTTGGCCACGCTGGCCTGCTGCGGCTTTGATTTCTTTACAGGCTTGGGACCGGCAGGCTTGGCTGGATTTGACACATTGGTTACGCCAGCCGCTTTCATCTGAGCGCGCTTCTTGGCGTTAAAGTCACGGACAATCTTGCTGATGTAGGCGCGCGTTTCATGATATGGCGGGACGCCGTTGTACTGCTTTACCCGATGTGCCCCGGCATTGTAGGCAGCCAGCGCCTTAATGGGATCGTTGTTGTAGAGGTCCAGCAGTGCGCTCAGGTGGGCCGTGCCCGCTTCCACGTTCGCCCTGGGATCGAACGGGTCAGCCACGCCAAGTTGCGCCGCCGTGGAGGGCATAAGCTGCATCAGGCCAAGAGCGCCTTTTTTTGATACCGCGTGGATCTTGAAGTTGCTCTCTGCGCTGATTACGCTGCTCACAAAGTCAGGATCCAGCCGGTTCCGGCTGCTGGCTTCCCGCACCACCTGATCCAGATCAAAGGCTTGCGTTGTCGCGCTGGGCAGCGGCGCCAAATTGCTGGTCACTGAGGCCAGCACAAGCGGCTTTGCCAAGGGCTTGCTCACTTCGGGTTTATTAACCAAAGCCGAGCCGGTGATTGCCGCTGCAGGAGCCGCAGCTGCGACCGCTGGCGGTTCTGGTGCTACCGGGGCCTCATCCTGTTCAAATGACGTAATCTGGTCGGTCGCGATATCGAGATAGCCGGTAGAGGTGTAAAGCCGGGTGGACTTTGCGCCCTGCTCTTTACGGTCAAAGTGGATGGAAAATCCATTGCGCAGATTGGCAATCTGGCCGGCAAAAGCAGACATTTGTGCCAGTACCAGAACCGCTGCGACCGTTAGTGTCCTTGAAAATCTCATACCTAACGCAAGATCTCTATTCTCGCCCAATTAGCCGCTGAAAGCCAGCCCCAAAAGCTCGTAGACCGCCTGGGCTACGCCGCTTTCTGCGTTGCTGCCGGTTACCTTCCAGCCGTTCTGCTTCAGTTCATTGGATGCATTTTCCATTACAACCGCAACTCCTGCAAATTCAAGCATTTCCAGGTCATTATGATTGTCGCCAATGGCCATAACATGTTCCCGGCTGATCCCACGTTTCAACGCCCATCGCTTTAAAGCGTGCCCTTTGGAACATTCCCGGTTCAGGATGTCCAGAATGCACAGGTCGCGATGGTCATATTGGGTCCTCATAACGGTGATTTTGTCCAGAAAGCCGGCTTGGCCGAGCCGCTTTTGCAGCCTTTCCATTACCGCCACACGGCCACAATACATAGCCTGCAAAGGATCCTCAGTCAAGGCATCTTCCAGCGGCGATACAAACTTGATATAAGGCCGATTTACCTCCAACCAGCGAGAAACTGTGTTGTTGAGCTCGTCAGCGCTTTCCAGTACCAATGAATCGTTCCCCGGGGTATTGGCTGGGCGATCAAACGTGAGTACCGCATGCCCGCGGTATTCGTCCATATATTGAATGAGATCAAGGGCGGTTCTTGCGGGCAGGCGATCAGTAAAAAATGTTTCGCTGTCGCTGGATCGGATCAGAGCTCCGTTGGAGCTGATAAGCCAGATAGGGAAGCCAAGTTCACGGGCGATGGGCAGGGCATAGTCATGGCGACGTCCGGTGGCCAGGATGATCTCGATGCCGGCTTCATGCGCTGCACGCAGTGCAGCGATGTTGCGTGCAGGCACCTGAAAATTGGGATCGGTCAGTGTGCCGTCAATATCCAGGGCCAACAAGCGGATGGCAGAAGTTGGCATACACAATCTTACTTCATTCCAAGGATGTCTCTTTGTGGCGCAATCTTTGGGCGCAATGATCCTGGCTGAAGCTCACGCGCTTTTGAAAGCAATAATGCATTTGCGCATAATACTGATTCTTAGTGACAGCCTTGCTGTGATAATTCTTTAAAGGAATGGACGATCTCAGCCGCCTGCCCGTCAACTCGCCCAATCCTGTTTCTGCTCACGGCATTGGCGATTCGATCCAACACTGGTTGTCGCGTGCAGTCGGCGCAAGGGTCGCCGAAGGCGTATTTGAATTTCTTGTTTTTGGCGTCAAGCAGGCGGCTGCGTGCGTCTTTGCGGGATCATTTCTTTTTCTTCTGGCGATCTCCAGCCATGTTCACATTCCCGGTCTTGCCCGCTATGACTTCCTGTTTCTGAGCGCCATCGCCATTCAGATTGTGCTGGTAGCCGTGCGGTTGGAAAACTGGCGTGAGGTGGCCGTACTCTCTGTGTTCCATTTGATTGGGATGGGGCTTGAGTTGTTCAAGACATCGCCTTCCATCCGGTCATGGAGCTACCCGGAGCACGCCTTTTTTCACATTAGGACTGTGCCGCTTTATAGCGGATTCATGTATGCCTCGGTTGCCAGCTACATCATGCAGGCGTGGCGGCTGATGCAAGTCAGGCTCACAGCTTTCCCGCCTTTCCCCCTGGCGGTCGGGCTGTGTGCCGCTATCTACGCAAACTTTTTTACCAACCATTACATCGTGGACGTGCGCTGGCCGCTGGCGGCGGCTGTTCTAGTGCTTTTTCGCCGGACGTGGGTCCATTTCACCGTGATCTCTAAAGTGCGGCGCATGCCGCTGGCCCTGTCGTTTCTTCTGATCGGCTTCTTCATCTGGGTGGCGGAAAATATCGCCACGTATTTTGGAGCGTGGCAATATCCGCACCAGAAAAAGCAGTGGGCCATTGTTGGTCCCACCAAGATCAGCTCCTGGATGCTACTGGTGATTATCAGCTTCATTATTGTAGCGGCATTGAAAGAGATCTTTCCCAAGCGGCAGGAAGTATTTTCTGCGAGTGATGAGCCGTTGTCCGCGCCGACTGCGGAAGCAGAGGCAGAGGATACTGCTATAGCTTAAGCCTGCGACCTGGGCCAGCATTAAAACGGCCGGCATTAAAAGGGCTGCCATTCAAGACGTCGATAGCGGGATCGTGATAATTCTTTAAAGTGGAGAACCTTGATCGCCTAAGCTCGAACGCGCGCGTCACTGTCCGGCGACAAGGCGATCCGGATTCTGACGGCAAGTGCGTTGTCTACTGGATGCAGCGGGCACAGCGGGCGCTCGATAATCCTGCGCTTGAAGTTGCGGTGCAGGCGGCGAACGCGATGGGCAAACCATGCATTGTCTTTTTTGCTCCGGTACCGTTTTATCCTCATGCCAATCTGCGGCATTACCGTTTTCTGAACCAGGGAATTCCCGCGATTGCCGCCGGCCTTAAGAAGCGCGGCATTGGCTTTGTGCTTCGCCGTTTTCCTGACCATCATTTGCTGAAGTTTTGTGCCGAAGTTCGTCCGGCATTGGTAGTGGGCGATGAGAATCCGATGCGCGAGCCCGAGCACTGGCGCGCAAAAGCGACTGAACAACTCCGCGTCGCGTTCTGGACCGTGGATGCCGATGTGATCGTTCCCTCAAAACTGCTGATGAAAGAGCAATATGGAGCGTACACGGCGCGCCCGGTCATCCGGCGACTCTTGCCGGAATTCTTGCAGCCAGTGGGCAATACCCGCGCAAAGACCGAATGGCGGCGGCCAAGCCGCCTGAAATCGCTTGATCCAGATGCAGACATCACAGAAGGATGGAAGCTGGATCGTTCTGTCGAGCCGGTGAGCAATATCGTTGGCGGGACAGACCAAGCCCTTAAGCGGCTGAAAAGCTTTATTCGGGATGAATTGGCAGATTATCCGGTTGATCGCAATAAGCCTGAGCGCGATGGCACCAGCCGTCTTTCCGCTTATCTGCATTTTGGATACATTGGCCCGCACACAGTTGCGCTGGCCATCCAGAAAGCGGCCGCCCCCAAAGCCGCGAAGGAAGCTTATCTGGAACAGCTGATTGTCCGTCGCGAACTGGCGATTAATTTTGTGCGATTCAATCCGGACTATGACAATTTTGAATCTGGCACGCCGTGGGCGCATAAGAGTCTGGCCGAGCATGCGGGCGATCCGAGAAAGATTTATTCAGAACGCCAGTTGGAAGACGCACAGACGCATGATCCCCTATGGAACGCCTCGCAGATGCAGATGGTGAAAACCGGCTTCATGCACAACTACATGCGCATGTACTGGGCCAAGAAAATTCTGGAGTGGAGCAAAACTCCGGCGCGGGCCTTCCAGATGGCAGTCTATTTGAACGACAAGTACGAACTGGATGGACGTGATCCCAACGGCTATGCGGGAATCGCGTGGGCCATTGTGGGCAAGCATGATCGGCCGTGGTTTGAGCGTCCTATATTTGGCAAGATCCGCTACATGTCATTCAACAGCACGTCAAAAAAGTTCGACAGCAAAAGCTATATCCGGATGATGGAAGAGCTGGGGCGAAGCAGTTAGCAATTGGACCTGGCAGATAGCCCAGCTAAAGCAGACTGCGGCATCATTTCAACCTAAGTTGTATTTCATTCCCGCGCCGCCGGAATGAATCTGCTGATGGTACGGATTTCACCTTGAATATGCCGGTTGAGTTCATCCAGTTCTGCCGCTGGTATCCAATACTCCAGGTGTTTATCGCTTCCGACTCTTCGTACCTCGAAGTGGCTCAGATATTCAGAATCAACATCGAATTCCAGTACGTAACCAACAAATCCTGAGCGCTCGTCCTTTGTGTTCCAGTCACGGGCAATCTGCTCGGCATATTCTTTTGTCAAAACCGGATAGAAGATTGGCTGATCGGGAAGGCGTGGAGGAAACGCCTTAAATCCGGCGTGAGCGATCAGATCAAGTTCGCCCTGGCCGACAGGGCGAAACAGCTTGGTTGTTCGCATCGGGCAGCTTCTCCAACCTCATTAGTCTACCAACCGCCCTTACCGTCGCTGATTGAATTGCTCCGGAGGAGACTTATCGCTCCGCCGGAGCGCAGATCTTCAGAAAATCCTTGCTAGTTACAGCTTCCCTTGAATGCAGGCAGCTCAGTCTTGCGGGAAGACTGACCTGCACCGGAGAACGACAACGCTGCATCTCCCTTGGCGCAGCAACTGATGAACGGAGAGCAGCTTCCGGGGGCGCCGCCGCAGTCCGCGTCAGTTGCACAGTGGCCGCTGCCGCAGCTACATCTGCAGGTTTTGCGGAACGCCGCTCCCGACGGCAGTACCGGCACGGCGAAAACACTCTTCAGCGAGAGGTCCGGCATCAAGTAAGTGTGAATTGAACCGATTGAACTCTGCGCTTCTTCATTTGCAGGAGCAGCCGCGGTTGCTGTGGACACTATGGCGGCCAGGATGGTGACAAAAAGGAACATCTTGAAAATCGAGCGTGAAAACATGCGATCTCCTTTCAGGGGAACCGGCATTCGGCTCGAAGGAAGGCCGAATTTCCGGCTCCTGCCGCAAATTTTAGCCCTCATTTCACCTGCTCAAGGACGATATTCCAAACCCGCGAGCGCGGCTGGTTCCCATTTTGGGAAACTCGAAATGCAAAGCGATGGCCGCAACGCTTTGGCGGTCTTGCTAATTGAGAGTGATGCAACGGCTTTACCCACTCAGGCGAACGGACGCGCGCTTCAACGCAGCAAGGCAGCCGTTCGGCAGAAAAATTTGCGCGCTTCACAATAGCTGTTAAAATCTAAGGTTGACCCACACAGCTCATTGAGATTCGGAGACCTTTACTTTTATGGCATATGTGATTGCAGAGCCTTGCATCGGGACCAAGGACGCGGCCTGCGTAGATGCATGTCCGGTGGATTGTATCCATCCTAAAAAGGACGAACCGCAGTTTGAAGGAACCGACATGCTGTTCATTGATCCGGTGGAATGCATTGATTGTGGCGCGTGCGTGCCGGTGTGCCCGGTGTCCGCCATTTTTGCCCTGGACGATCTGCCGGAAAAATGGAAAGAATACACGGAGAAGAACGCCAAGTATTTTGGCCGTTAACAGCTGAAACAGAGTTTCTGAACGCGCAGCCGCTGAAGCTGCGCGTTTTTCATTATTTGCTTGCTTCGGTAATTACCAAAATCGAACACTACTTTCCTTGCCTTCTGGAAACCTGCAACTTCAGTTCCGGAAATTCATTGGGCTGAAATGGCTTGCTGGGATCAAATTCGTGTTCCATGTAGGTTTCCATCAGACGAATTACTATTTTGAAGAGGCGTCCGGGTTCAATGATTGTTCCGCCAAACCGGGAAATAGTGGTGGGCATAGTGTAAGGGGCGTCGCTATAACTCATGTGCCCAGTACCATCCGTCGAGAGCACCCAGGCTTCTCCACCGGGTTTTGAAAACAGAGCCTGTGTCTCGATCAGCGCTTTTTTGCCCATCTTTTCGAATTCTTCCTGTGTGCGATGCCTCTTGGCAAGGTCCGCCGCGCTGTATAGAGGATGGCTTCGCAGAAATAGCGCCGTACCGTGGATACCTGAGACAGCGAGCTTGGTGAAGTCGAGCCCACCATCAGCGTTGATACAGGCACGGATACGGGAATCTTTTTCACAAGCAAGAATGGAAGCGGTACCTCCAATCGAATGGCCCATCGCAGCGATACGAGTAAGATCGACAGTTTTCAATATCGCCTGCTCGATCTCATCAACTGCTGGACTCTTTCCGGAAATTTCATCCAACAGTTCGCTGATATGGGCGGCCCAGTCTTCTGCGGCAATTTCAGCGGAGCCTGCATTGTCTTCTGTAGGCCCTTCTTGCAGAGCTTTATTGCCGCTCACGAGAAAACCGTAGGCACCAAAGTCAACAGTTACCACGACGAAACCATCGCTGGCCAATTGCTGCGCATATACGGTATATGCGCTCCGTGGCATGCCAGCGCCAGGAGAGATGATTACAAGAGGGAATTTGTTCCTGGCAGATAGCGGTTTGGCCCGTTCACGCGCCGCAGTTTTTAGCTTTCCCCAATTCTCAAACACGCACTCGGGTTGGTCAAGGAACTTTACTGAGCGGAAAACATCCAGTGCGTGAGGATCTGGCACATAAGCAGCGAATTCGGCACTTGATGGGCCCTCCGCCGGGTACCAAAGCTGAACGCGCCGCGATGTGCCCGTTCCGTTGAGGCGTTGCAGAGGTAGCACCAATGTTCCGACCGGAAATTTGCCTGTCGGTGCCGGAATTGGCGAAAAAGGACATTCTGCCTGAGTTTGTTGGGCGCGTCCCGCCATTACTGAACACATCAGAAAAACGGCGATTCTTATAGGCCGGTGCCATTTCATTGTGAGTTAGACGAAACGCCGACCAAAAGGCAAACAACAGCAACGATGAGCTGAATCAGCGATAATAGCTCCGTCCTTACTCCCAATATGCCCCGGCAATCTGAAGCCCTGATTTTGCGCACCTATCCCTTCCATGAAGCGGACTTGCTGGTTACGTTTTTTACCCGCGCGGAAGGAAAAATTCGGGGCGTGGCCAAGGCAGCCAAGAGGTCAAAGCGGCGCTTTGGCGGCGCGCTGGAGCCGCTGACCCATGTGACCGCTCACTGGGAGGAAAAAGAAAAGCAGGAGCTGGTGCGGCTGGATTCCTGCGACATTATTTCTTCTCCGCTGGCGGCTGAAGTCACGTACCCGCGCCTGGTGGCGTTGAGCTACGTGGCAGAGGTGATTGATCAGCTATTGCCTGACCGCGAGCCGAGCGACGATATCTTTCGCCTCACGCTGGCCGTGGTCCATCACCTAAAAGCCGACTCTATCTGGATGCCGCTCACGTATTTTGATCTCTGGATCGTGCGGTTGATCGGCTTGCTGCCGGACCTGCATGCCTGCGTGATGTGCGGCGCCGTGCTGAATGGAAGCAAGGCGTATTTTCATCCTCTGGCTGACGGCTTGCTCTGTCAGGATGATAAGAGGCTGGCCAGCACGGAGATTTCCGCCGATTCGCGTGCGCAGGCGACGGAGATGTTTCGCTCTCCTTTGAACCGGCTGACAGGCGATCCGTGGACGCGCAGCCGTGGGGCCGATCTTCGTCGCTTTCTGGCCCAGCGCATTGAGCGTCATATTGAGAAGAAGCTGGTGACTGCAGCGATGCTGGAGCGGGTAGATTAAATTGTTTCTGAAATCCCGAGCGTAGCGAGGGAACCCTATAGTCATTACCGACCTAAAAGGACCACGAGAGTTGGAGCAGTTTGTGTGGCTCACAGATTAACGTTGGTATAGTGATCCCTCGCTGCGCTCGGGATGGTAGAAAATGCCTGACACATACAACTGCTCTGAAACTGGTCGTTCTTTCGAGACTGCTGAAGGCGCTCGCGCCAGCGAAGCGCGCTTCCGGGAAATTCAAGATGCCTGCGCCGGCGGTGGTGTACCCGAATTGCGGAAGGGCGATGTGATTTATATCGGGACGGAACTCTATCTTGGCCATGGACGAGACGATTTCCGTGGCGGGCTGGCTGAAGTGATGGATGTGCGCCGGGAAAAGAGCAAGGGGCAGCTCACACCGTTTGTGCGCGTTGTCCAACAACCTGACACACTCCATAACTGGAAGCTCCTGGCATCGGAGCAGAAGGAACATCGCCAGAAGCACGGCAAGAACTGGGCGCATCCTGATCCCGACGATAGGCCGGAGTTTAATGACTGGTAGTCGAGGAAGCAGTGGATAATTGCCACCAGAGGCTGAAGCCAAGCGTTGCGATGTAGATCAGCGATATAGATGTAACGACAAACGCTCCAAGAAACAGGCCAAAAGACGCCAGATGGTACGAGTAGAAGAAAGCATAAACCGCTGCAGGGCAGCTCGCCAGGGCCAAGATCGAACCGGCTACCCATGCTTTTGTTCGGGCATTCAGCTGTAAATACAGCGGAACGGGCTGCGGCGTCGTGCGTTTGAACCATCGCCAATACCAAAAGACGATAATTACCAAACCCAGAATTGAGCTTCCGTGCTGCAGCACGTTGTAAAGAGGCCGGTGGGTGCCAAATTCTTCAAGCGGAACGCGCATGTCGGGGACATTGCGCACTACCAGGCCGCTGTCGTGCGTGAAAGCGTCCCTCGCGAGATGGGAGATCGCGCCGAGCAGCAGTGATGCGACGATCAGTGCGAATCTTCCTGCCCCGCTCCAGAGGAACGGCTTTGCCAGCGCGACCAGACGCTGCTGGTGCGACTGCGGAGTCAGGCTGATGAGCGGCAGTTTCATTATCCGTTGAAAAATCCATAGCACAGCCAGGCCTACGGGAAGACAAAAAATAAAAATTCCTTTGAAGGTGTGGCCGAAGTGGCCTCGGGGAGCCAGGTTAAGAAAGTAGCGAAAATCCGGGGCCAGACTTCCGACCACCAAGGCCGAAAGCACCAGATATCTCCGCAGAAACAGGACCGCAGCAGGATGAGCAAGCGTGAAGGGCAAGTCCCAATGTTACCGCAGGTCCAGCTTGCGGAATACCTGGGCTGACGAACGGGCAGCTCTGGCAACAGGAGAGAATCTTCGGAGCGATCTGTTAAATTATTAGTTTCGTTACTCATGCCAACCGCTCCTACATATCAGGAACTTATCCTTCGCCTGCAGAATTTCTGGGCAGAGCGCGGCTGTGTGTTGCAGCAGCCGTATGACATTGAGGTCGGCGCTGGGACCATGGCTCCAGAGACTTTCCTGCGCGTGCTTGGCCCTAAGCCCTACAAGGTTGCGTATGTGCAACCTTCGCGCCGTCCAGCGGATGGGCGTTACGGCGACAATCCCAATCGTCTTTATAAGCACATGCAGCTTCAGGTGATCCTTAAACCTCCGCCGAAGGATGTGCAGGAGCTTTATCTGCGCTCGCTAGAGGCATTGGGGATTGATCTGCGCAAGCATGACATCAAGTTTGAAGAAGACAACTGGGAAGCGCCAACGCTGGCAGCATGGGGCGTCGGGTGGCAGGTTATGCTCGACGGGCTGGAGATCACGCAGTTCACTTATTTCCAGCAGTGCGGCGGAATCGATCTTGATCCCATCTGTGCCGAGCTGACGTATGGGCTGGAGCGCATCGCGGCGTTTCTACAGGACGTGGATAGTATTTATGACATTGTATGGGCGCGCGATCCACAGAGCGGCGTGGCTGTGAAATATCGAGACGTGCGCTATCAGGATGAGTTGCAAATGTCTGTCAGCAACTTTGAGAAAGCCGACGTGGAGAAGACTTGGAAGCATTTTGAGATGTATGAGGCTGAGAGCCAGGCGCTTATCCAGCAGTTCAATGCGCTGCTCTCAGATAAGTCTGCGACCACGGATGCAAAACAGCGTTTTCCCTTGCTGGCCGCTTATGAGCTGTGCCTGAAGTGCTCGCATCTTTTCAATCTGCTCGATGCGCGAGGCGCTATCTCAGTAACGGAGCGAGTGGGAGTGATTGCTCGTATCCGGCAGCTTGCTGTGGGCTTGGCCAAAGCCTACGTGGCGCAACAGAATATTGGCGCTGAAGCAGTGAAGCTCCAGAAGGGGGGAGCGGCCTGATGCCTGACTTTCTGCTGGAGATCGGGACGGAAGAAATTCCCGCACGCATGATCCAAGAGGCGAGCCAGGAGTTGCTGAAACGCGTAGAAGATCTGCTGGCAAAAAGCGCGCTTCCACATCAGGGGGTCAAGCGATTGGAAACGCCTCGCAGGCTGACGCTGATAGCGTCGGGAATTCCCGCTACGCAGCCGGACGTGCAGGAGCAGCTTACCGGCCCGGCTACAAAAGTCGCATATAAGGATGGACAGCCGACTCCGGCGGCGCACGCGTTTGCCAAGAAAGCCGGAGTAGACGTTTCCCAGTTGCAAAAGGTGACAACGCCGAAAGGCGAGTACCTGACCGCGTCGGTTACGAACAAAGGCAAACCGGCGTCGCAGCTGCTGGCCGAACTGCTGCCGAAGGAGATCGCGTCCATTTACTGGCCTAAAAATATGTATTGGCGTGCGGGCAAGCCAGAGCGATTTGTGAGACCGGTGCGGTGGATTGTGGCTTTGCTCGATGGCGAGATTATTCCGCTGGAGTTTGCAGGCATCAAAGCAGGGAATCAGTCACGAGGGCATCGCATTCTGGGCCCCGCGCAGGTTGCTATAGCATCGCCATCGCGATATGCAGAGACGATGCAGGGCGCGCATGTAACGACTCTGAGTGCCGATCGCGAATACAAGATCCGCAAAGCGCTGGATGCAGCCACACGCACGGTGCCCGGCGCTCGCTGGCGCGAAGATGCCGAGTTGCTGAAGACGGTCGTCAATTTGACGGAGTGGCCTTCGGCGATTCTGGGCAGCTTCGATAAGGAATATTTGTCTTTGCCTGAAGAAGTGCTGGTGACGGTGATGCGCGATCATCAGAAATATTTCGCCGTGGAAGATGCCGAGCACAAGCTTGCACCATATTTTCTGGCTGTCCTGAATACGGAAGGCGATCCTGATGGATTGATACGCCATGGCAATGAGCGCGTCCTGCGGGCAAGGTTTAATGATGCGCGGTTCTTCTGGGATACAGATCAGAAGGTCCCGATCAAGCAGCGGATTGAAATGCTCAAGGCCGTGACCTTTCAGAAAGATCTGGGAAGTTATTTCGATAAGGCGGAACGGATGGTGAACCTGGGGGACCGGTTGTGCCGGATCGTGGACACGGTCTTTCCGAGGGTCAATCCGAATGCGATCCAGCAAGCGGCCTGGCACGCCAAGACGGACCTCACAACCGAGCTAGTGAAGGAATTCACGGAACTGCAGGGTGTTGTCGGCGGTCTTTACGCAGTAGCCCAGGGCATGCCGCAGCCGATTGCTGACGCCATTTATGACCAATACAAGCCCCAGTCGATGGAGGATTCCGCGCCGCGAACGCTGGAAGGCGCGGTGCTTTCTATCGCTGATAAAGCAGATAGCATTGCCGGAATGTTTGCGCTGGGGCTGGTTCCCTCGGGATCGAAAGATCCGTTTGCGTTGCGGCGGCAGGCAAATGGAATCGTGAAGACTATCGTTGAGCACAAACTGCCGCTGAATCTTGCGCAAGTCCTGGCAGACGCACGCGATGAGTACCAGGGAAGTGAAGCCGAGAAGAAGTTCACCCTGAGTGGCGAAGCCTATGTTCAAGCAGTGCGTAGCTTCTTCCGTGAGCGCCTGGAATTCTATCTGCGCGATGTGCTCGGCCTCGCTTATGACGTGGTAAACGCAACGCTGGCCGTCGGGGCAGACGCCGTCGTGGATGCCGTTGCGCGGGCAAGCGCTGTGGCCAAGGTTCGTCCGTCGGGCGACTTCGAATCGATATCGGTGGCGTTCAAGCGGATGAAGAACATTCTGCGGCAGGCGGCAGAGACAAAAAAGAAGATTGCCGAGCCATTTGATCCAGCGGCGCTGAAGGATGACGAAGAGAAAAAGCTCGCCGATGCCGTTCCGGGAGTCGCAAAAAAAGTGAAGGAGCTGAGCGCGTCGCGGCAGTATGAATCGGCTCTGCATGAGATTTCGCGCCTGCGTTCACCGATCGATGCCTTCTTCGACAAGGTTATGGTCATGGTGGAAGACGAGAACCTGCGTGCGCAGCGGCTGGGCCTGCTCCAGACACTGGTGAACGAGTTTTCCAGCATCGCGGATTTTTCGGAGATTGTGACCTAACGCAAATAGGGCATTGTGCCGCAACGCCGTTTGCCCGCGGAAAACAGCCGGGATCGCAGTGTTATGCCTGCAACTGGAATGAGATTTTTTCAAATCTTAACGACGCAGAGACTCGCGCCGTGCCGTCAAGCCTAGTAAAATAAGAAGATTATAAACAGCCATCAAGCAGACAAGTCAGCTTGGGCTTTCAGTTGCAACTTTCACCTTTCAATGGAGACATGGCCAAAATGAGCGTTACCCCGCTTTCCACACCAGAGTCCAAGACAGTTTCGCAACCACAACAGGGCACTCAATACGTATTTTTCTTTGGCGCCGGCAAAGCTGAAGGCAACGGCAAGATGAAAGACGAACTGGGCGGAAAGGGCGCCGGTCTGGCCGAGATGACCAATGCCGGTTTGCCTGTGCCTCCGGGCTTTACCATCCAGACGGCGGCGTGCCGCGAGTTCATGAAAACGGCCAAGGTGTCCGATGCGCTGGAGCGGCAAATGAAGGACGCTCTGACCCGGCTGGAAGAGTTGCAGAAACAGAAGCTGGGCGCGGGCGAGAATCCGCTGCTGGTGAGCGTCCGGTCAGGCGCAAAGTTTTCCATGCCGGGGATGATGGACACGATCCTGAACCTGGGCCTGAATGATGAGAGCGTAAAGGCGCTGGCGCGCAAGAGCGGCAATGAGCGTTTTGCTTACGATTCCTATCGTCGGCTGATCCAGATGTACGGCAACGTGGTCCTGGATATTCCCAAGGCCGAATTTGAAGAAGTGTTTGATGGGCAAAAGCACAAGCGCGGCGTAAAGCTTGATACCGAACTCACGGCAGCCGATCTGCAGGAAGTGATCGCGCAATATAAAGAGTTGGTTCGCAAGCATACGAAGAAAGATTTTCCGCAAGATCCGGTGGAGCAGCTGGTGGGCGCGCGGAACGCGGTTTTCCGCTCATGGAACAACGATCGCGCCAAAGTTTATCGGCGCATCAACAATATTTCTGACGATCTGGGGACGGCCGTGAACGTCCAGGCGATGGTGTTCGGCAATCTGGGAGAGACCAGCGGAACCGGCGTGGGCTTTACGCGCAATCCCGCGAATGGCGACAAAGAATTTTACGGCGAGTTCCTGATGAACGCGCAGGGTGAAGATGTGGTTTCCGGCGTGCGTACTCCGGTGCACATTCTTGAACTACACAAGCTGATGCCGCAGGTTTATGACCAACTGCGCGACATTACCACGCGGCTGGAAAAGCATTATCGTGACATGCAGGATTTTGAGTTCACCATCCAGGAAGGCCGCTTGTATATGTTGCAGACGCGCAACGGCAAGCGCACCGGGCGCGCAGCTGTCCGCGTGGCGCTGGACATGGTGAAGGAAGGCTTGATCAAGCCTGAGGAAGCGATTTTTCGCGTTGAGCCGAACCAGCTGTATGACTTCCTGGTTCCCAGCTTGGACGAGCGCGGTGGCGAAGCTGAAGTGATTGCCAAGGGTTTGCCTGCATCGCCGGGAGCCGCGGTGGGGCGGATCGTTTTTACCGCGAATGACGCTGTTACAGCGGCTGGGACGGGAGCGCAGAAAAATCCTTTGATCCTGGTGCGCGGCGAGACCACTCCGGAAGACATCCACGGCATGGAAGTGGTTGCCGGCATCCTCACCTCGCGCGGCGGCATGACGAGCCATGCTGCGGTGGTCACGCGCGGCATGGGCAAATGCTGCGTTGTGGGCGCAGGTGAAATTGAAATTGACGACAAAAAGAAGACCATGCGCGTTGGCCCGCATACGCTTAAAGAAGGCGATTGGATTTCTTTGGATGGTACGACCGGACGTGTGATCAAAGGGCAGCTTGGCACGGTACCAGCCAAGCCGGACGATCCGGACCTGCAAACATTGTTGAAATGGTCTGAGCCGTTCCGCAAGCTGGGTGTTCGTGCGAACGCCGATATCCCGCGTGATGCGATTGCCGCGCGTAGCTTTGGCGCGGAAGGAATTGGCCTGTGCCGCACGGAGCACATGTTCTTTGCTGAAGATCGCATTGGGCACATGCGGAACATGATTCTGGCCCGTACTGAGGAGGCACGTAAAGCGGAAATCGCCAAACTGTTGCCGATGCAGCGCTCAGACTTTGAAGGCGTCTTCAAAGCCATGGACGGTTTTCCGGTTACGATCCGCCTGCTAGACCCGCCGCTGCATGAGTTCCTGCCGCGCCGCGAAGAGCTGATGGTGGAGATCGCGCAACTGGAAATCAAAGACGCGAACTCGCCGCGACTGAAAGAAGCGCGTGAACTGCTGCGCCGCGTGGAAGAACTGCACGAATTGAACCCGATGCTGGGACATCGCGGGTGCCGCCTGGGGATTACCTATCCGGAAATTTCAGAGATGCAGGCGCGGGCGATCTTTGAAGCCGCGGTGAACGTGTCAAAGGCGGGAGTAAAAGTATTTCCAGAAGTTATGATTCCGCTGGTGGGCATGATGAAGGAGATGGAAAACCAGAGCGCCATCATCCGCCAGGTGGCTGAGCAGGTCTTCAAAGAGAAGGGAACCAGGGTTGAATATCTGGTGGGCACCATGATTGAGTTGCCGCGGGCTTGCTCGGTGGCAGATCAGATTGCCGCTGACGCCGAGTTCTTTAGCTTTGGCACTAACGATCTTACCCAAACTGCTTACGGCTTCTCGCGCGACGACATCAGCAAGTTCCTGCCGGCTTACATTGAGCGCGGGATACTGAAGAACGATCCGTTTGCCACCATCGATCAGGAAGGTGTGGGCGAGTTGATGCAGATTGCCGTGAAGAAAGGCCGCAAGACGCGCTC
>DASXKZ010000198.1:0-3605 GCA_036496525.1 Candidatus Angelobacter sp. | reverse complement strand
TTTTCTCCAATACCCACATAAATTCATTCGTAGGTTGTGGGTTACGCAATGGTTCTGCAGACGTACGGTCATTTTTTGAAGCCTCAATGTGACATGGAAAGCATAAGACCGGAGTCGCATATGTAGGAGCCGCTTTTCAACCTTTGCAGAGACCGCAATGGCCGGTCTGTCACTAGAGGCAGCATGGTGCGGCCGATTTTTGAGATCACGCCCACGCAGGCCAGCAGTTTCGGGTCAAAGCTATCGGAGGCAGATGCCGAAGAGTGGCTAAAATTGTGGGGCGAAACAGTCAGTTTGAAAATGAAGGAAATCATCCCCCAATTTAGCAGGCTATTTAACACCGCCATTCTGCGCAATTGTCCCGGAAGGGCCTTTGACCGATTTATTAAGAAGGTGGATGAGGCAATTCACACAGCGGAGGACGAGTACGCCGAAAAGATCGGTCTATGTCACTCCGGCGATTGTATGACCAGGCAAGACCGCCGTAGAATGGTCGCATATCTTATGGGCGCCGGGTTGGGGAGACGTGAAGCAATTTGTTATCAAACAATCGCCGTGGCTCCGCCTTTCTCCAGAAAAGAAGGGTCGCGAACCAGGAAAGAGCATCCCATTCTTGTTATTGCTCAAGGCGATAAGGTTCGTGCGAAGGTCTTGGAGCATAGCGGGCCACTGCGAAAGAAAATCTTAGTATTCGGCGCCCCACCTACAAAAAGCACACTCAGTGCATGCGAAGTTCACTGATAACTGTCTCGGCAATGGTTCTCTGATTCCGAAAACACCTTGATTTTGGAACACGGGTTCTCGCGATCGGGCGACGAGCCATGAGACGCCTGCATCCACATTCAAAGCAGGCGCTCCTGTGCCCGCAGCCCGACCACAATGGTCAGATCGATGGGCCGTCTAGTGCCCGTGTGCGCCGGTCAAGTCCAGTGATTTCGCCCTTGATGCATCAGTTGATTGCGATTGCACCGCCTCAGGATTTTTCATGAAGTCGATGATGAGTTGAACCTGGTCCTGATCCAGCCGCAGGTTGGGCATGCGGATCTCCTTATACTTCTTGAATAATGCAGTGGCAATGGGATCTTTGGCCGCGATCAGCTCTTCCGGCGTCGTAATCTGACGCGCCAGCCATTTAGGATCGCGGACATTGGCCACCCCCATCAAGTCCGGGCCAATCTTGTCGCCGTGCCCCATAGTGTGACATGCTGCACAATTATGCGCGAAGAGATAGCGGCCGTCCTTCTGAACCGCTGTGGCATTGGCATAGCTGGGCAGAGGTTGGGCTTTGCGATTCTTCCAGCTGTTAAGCCAATCGCCGATCATAATGGACATAAATCGCGGGTTATCAGTGGCCGCATCCCGCATCCATTGTCCTGATGGCTCGTTGCCGATCATAACGCCTGGGGTGTGCCCATCACGATCCTCGGGATCAGGGTCTGAGTACAGCCCCAGCTTTTTGGCAATCAGGGTAATGTCTTCAGGTTTGCCGGTATAGAAGGTCCAACCAGGCCCAACGTGGTAGTTCTGAGCATATTGTTTCAGAACTTTGGGCGTATCGCGCTTGGGATCAATGGTAATCGAATAGAAGAAAATGTCTTTTCCCACCCTGTCACCCAGCAGTTTCTGCACCTGCACCAGGCGAGCCGTCTCAAGCGGGCACGAATCCATGCAATGGGTGTAGATCAAGTTCAGAACGACGCTCTTCCCCTTGATCAGATCGTCGTAGAAGTGGACCGTTTTGCCGTCCTGATCAACCAGCGGCACGTTAGGAAAATAGCTGGCGCCCCAACGTTTGTTATCAGCGTGGGCCTGACGGGAACAAATAAGAGTGATGGCAAATATAAAAGCGGCTAGCGCCGTAAGAACAACTGCTTGTTTCCCTCGCATAACAGATACCTCGGAATTGCATTTATACCTTTGATTGAAAGATCAGGACCGACAGGTTTGGCTGTCTTGCAAGCCGCCCCTGCCGATCCTACTAAGTAGCGCAGTGGACGCTGCTCCGTAAGCCTGTTAGAAGGCTGTGGGGGCAATGTCATCCGGTGCAACGAAAGTGACACCGTTAGGCGTTGGAACCGGCGTCGGAAGCGGACGCAGGAAAGCCCCGCCATTGTTGTCGATTTCCCAACGAACCAGCATGGCGTTGTCTTCGTGCACCGTGTTGTGGCAGTGCTCCATGAACATGCCGCCCCAATCGCGGAACTGCAGGGTAAGAGTCACACTTCCACCCGGACGCAGACGATACACGTCCTTGCGGCCCTTTTCCCAGGCAGGAACGTTGCTTGCGCTGCCGTTCCGGGCCAGAATCTGGCCTTCTTCAAAGTGGATGTGGATCGGGTGATCCCAGCCGCCGCCGCCGTTCTGCAGCGTCCAGATCTCACGTGTGCCGTAGCTGGGCGCCGCGGAGATTCTGCCCCAACTGGCATTGAGCATCGGGCCATTGTCCGTAGCAACTCCCCATGGACCCTTTTGGTTGCCGGAACCGGTCGTGTAGGTCTGCTCCGTAGGGGGCAGAGGCTGACTCGCGCCGCTGCCGAAGTTAAACGTGCGTTGACGAGCAACCGGGACGTTCGACAGATCCGGGTTCGGAATCATCACTGCGGGGACCTGGCTCTGATCGGGCTTAACCGGGTCGCGCACGATGCGGAACTCCAGGAACTTGCCCACGCAGGGATCCAATGACTTTCCGGCGAGCGCATCGGAAAGCGTGCGGTCCTTGCTGGGTCTCTTGCCGTTCTGGTGCTCAGCCAGGTTCACGAAGTAGAGCTTACGGCCATTGGCGAACTGCGAGAAGTCAATGACGATGTCATACCGTTCGGCGATGCCTTGCTCATCAAGCTGAGTCAAAGGAACGGGCGAAGGCAGAAGGTTACCGTCATTGGCAATCTGCTGGAATTGGACTGGATTGTTCAGATCGTCACAGAGGGCGATCTTGAAGAAGCGCGATACGCTGGCGTTCAAGATGCGGAAGCGATAGTTGCGGCGCTCCACTTCGAAGAACGGGTTGTAGGTGAAGTTCACGGTCATTACATCGCCCAGAAATCCATCAAAGTTGAAGATGTCAAAATAGAGTTGTCCGGTTGAATCGAACGCTTTCTCTGAGAGCATCAGGTTGATGTCGTAATCCAGATTGCCCCAACCCTTGCCGTTGGAGGAACCGCTGGGCAGCCGCAAATTGACACCGTCATTCACGGTCTCATCACCACGATCGAGCGCGCTATAGATGTTGAACATGGCAGCGTTGCCCTTGTACACGTTCTGCGAAGTGAACGTGAACATGTGATCGTGGAACCAGTGGGTCGACATCGTTTCGCGCCAGTCACCAGGGATCTTGTCGCTTCCGCCCGCATCGTTCGGAGTGGCAGCCATTGGATCGGTGGCGTTCACGTTGATGCTGTTGAGTCCGGCCAGCACTACAGGCCAGTGATAGTCATAAAACTGGTTGGGGAAGAAGAATGCGCCGGTAAAGCCGTCATTCTCCGCACCATGGTGGCCGTTATGCTCGTGCGTGGTGATGGTGTTGCGTCCAAAGCCGTTGTTCTGCGTCACATCAGCTGGCAGCTCATTGTGATGGCGGAACAGGATGGGCTCCATGTAGCGGGACT
>DASXKZ010000197.1:0-13339 GCA_036496525.1 Candidatus Angelobacter sp. | reverse complement strand
AGCAATTGGCAACTAGCCAAAATGATTGCAAACCTTCTTGGTTAAAGGCCAAGAAAAATTAACCGCAACGGACGCAAAGATCGCAAAGTCGAAAGCAAAATTCGAATCCCTTCTTCCTCTGCGTCCTCTGCGTCCTCTGCGGTAAAGTTTTTCTAATTGCCGTTTGCCGAACGCTCTTTTTCGAGCAGAACTGCTTTTCGCTTTACTCCCCACCGATATCCAGCCAAGCTCCCATTTTTCTGCACCACGCGATGGCACGGCACAACCACGGCAACAGGATTCGAGCCACATGCATTTGCCACGGCGCGCACTGCTTTGGGCCGGCCGATTGTTTTCGCCAGTTCGGTGTAGCTGCGCGTCTGCCCGGAAGGGATGCGTTGCAGCTCTTTCCAGACCATTTGCTGAAACGCGGTGCCGCGCAGATCGAGCGGAATATTCATGGGCGCGGTGGATCCTTTCAGCAGTTGTCTTATCTGGGTTGCCACCGGCTCCAGAGCTGTGTCGTCGCGCTTGATCTCCGCAGCTTTGAAATCATGCTTGAGTTCACGCAGCAACGCAGCTTCGTTTTCGCCAAAGCGGATAGCGCAGACGCCGCGCGTTGTAGTGGCCACCAGCAGCTTGCCCAGCTCGGTCGAGATCACGGTGCAGCGAATCTCAATTCCTTCACCACCGCGACGAAAAGCCGAGGGCGTCATCCCCAGTTGCGCCGGAATACTTTCATACGCGCGGCTGCTGGAGCTGTATCCGGCTTCATAGATCGCTTCAGTCACGCTGCCTTCACCAAGCAGCGCCTGCCGAAACTTTCCTGCGCGCCGCGCCTGCTGATATTCCCGCGGGCTGATCCCCAGAATGCGTTTAAACAATCGTTGAAAATGAAATGGGCTGATCGCAACGTGCCGTGAAATGGCTGTCAGGCTCAGCGTGATGTCCAGGTTCTGGTCAATGTACCGGCAGGCCGCTTCCACCTTTTGAGCCTGCGGATTGCGTTCCAGTGGCGTGCAGCGTTGGCAGGGGCGATATCCCTGCTGCTGCGCCTGCGTGGGCGAATCAAAAAATTCAACGTTCTCGCGCTTCGGTCGCCGGCTGGGGCATGAGGGACGGCAAAACACTCCGGTCGATTTCACCGCATAAACAAAGCGGCCATCCGCCTTGGCGTCATGCGCCAGCACGAGACTCCATTTTTGGTTGTGGCTGCTTGATGTCATTTGCATTTGCATAATTTTTTCTCCGCAACCCAACTCTACGGTTTGGGAGAGAACGCAGACTATCCGCTGCTTGCGCTCAAAATAATTTTGTCGCCGCATCCACCTCTTCTAAACAAAATGCAAAATCCTAGCCAAATGGCGGATGCGCCTGCTTCTACGATTCTTTCATACTGCACTTAACAGAACAAAAAGACTAAAAGAGGAAATCTGTATGGAAAATATCTGGAGCAAGCTTTCAAACGATCTGGCGGAGACTTCCGCAGCGGTGGGCAAATCCGTGGTCGCCGTGCAGGGCACGCGTCATCCTTCCAGCGGCATTGTGATCGCCAAAGACGCGGTTGTCGCAGCCAGCCATGCCGTCCGTCGCGACGATGAGATCACCGTAATCACCTCGCCCGGGCAAAAGATTTCAGCCCGCGTCAGCGGACGTGATCCCAGCACTGACCTTGTAGTCCTGCGTTTGCAACAACCGCTCGATGCTCCGGCTGTTCGCTGGGCTTCGACCGCAAACTTGCGGGTTGGCGAACTCGTGCTTGCCTTGGCTCGCACGCGGCGCGGCCACATAGTCGCCAGCTCCGGAATTCTCTCCGGCGTGATCAACGCGCCCATGCGAACGTGGCGCGGCGGTGAAATTGACCAGTTCATCCGGCCCGATCTCACTATGTATCCGGGATTCTCCGGCGGCCCGCTGGTCAATAGCCAGGGAGAGTTTCTGGGCATGAACACCGCGGGACTGCATCGCTCGGGCATCACCGTGCCTTCAGCGACCGTACAGCGCGTTTCGGCTGAACTGCTGGAAAAAGGCGGCATCCAGCGGCCTTACCTTGGCCTTGCCATGCAGGCTGCGCCTCTGCCGGAATCTTTACGAACTCGTCTGAATCTAACCGCCAGTGAGGGTTTGCTGGTTGTCCACGTTGAGCCTGGTAGCCCCGCTGACAAAGCCGCGATTTTCCTGGGCGATGTACTGATCAAATTGGCAGGCAAACCGGTGGCTGACATTGATTCGGTACAAAGTATTTTGCGCTCTCACAAACCGGGCGATTCATTGGAAGCAAGCTTTATTCGCGGTGGAGCAATCGCCACAAGCAGTTTGCGACTGGAAGCCCGCGCCGCGTAGCGAACGATGGACATAGAGAATGACCAGCATTGCGAACGGCCAGCGTTGGAGCGAAACGGCTAAACATTAAGGATGGAAAAGCGAGGCGATAGTTCGTTGCGTGTGCTTGTGATCGCAGGTGCGTCCTCGCGCCGTGCTCACCTTGCCGGCGTAATATCGCGGGCGTTGCCTGGCGTGAATGTAATTTCCGATTCCCACATCTCTCCGGAAAAATTTGCGGCTTACAAGGCCAATATCCTGGTGGCCGACCTGGACACCCCAGCCTCGGCCGCCGCGATGCTTGATTTCCTTGAAGAAGCGCCCGCAGGTACCGGTTCAGTGGCGCTCATCGATGATCCTGATCGAGCATGGGTGCGATCTGCCCTAAGAGCTTCCGTCCATGCTGTGATCGGGCGTGATGCCAATATTGAAGATATGCAACTGGCGCTGCAGGCAGCCGATGCCGGGTTTGTACTTCTTCATCCCACTTCTGTTCACGGCCTGCTGCAAAATAATGTGATCGCCGAAATCGACGATATAAGCGGCGAAGGCTTCGCCCGAGAAGACATCGCTCACGAAAACCTGATTGAAGACTTGACTGCCCGAGAATCTGAAGTTTTGCGCCTCGTTAGCATGGGCCTGGGCAACAAAGAAATTGCCTTTCGTCTGGCGATCTCCGAGCACACGGCCAAATTTCACATCAGTTCCATTCTGAGCAAGCTGCACGCAGGCAGCCGGACTGAAGCTGTGAGCCTGGGAATTAAAAAAGGTTTAATCCCGATCTGAGGAAACCCAATACATTCCTTCGTAGCTTCCAATCAATTAGAACTTTCTAATCTATATCGACAAACTAGAGTGATTGGGGCGTTGTACCAGTGCTCACTCGGTACTCGCTTCAGACCACCTGAATAAAGTCCATATTCCTGTTTCTACTCTGGATCAGTCCACTGTCTAGTTCGTCCCAATGCCTTAGCCCCCATGATGGCTTTACACACTCTGTTGCATGGTATGCTCAAGGTGCCACTCGTCTGCAAACGCTCAACTTAGAGCAGGAGTAAACGAGAAAGAATGTATCCCCCGTCTACCACTCGCCTCCGCGTGATCTCATGGGTCATCACGTTTCTATTGCCTGTGGCAGCCTGGATTGCTGCGCACTATAGCCTTTCATTCTTCCATCCCGGAGTGGGAGTATTTTTTATTGCCGCATCTTGCATTTCCGCTGTCATTGGCGGCCTGCCCGCTGCGGTCATTGGAGCGTTGCTGAACACCGCTGCTCTGGTCGGCTTCTCTTTTCTGTATGAGCCAGAAATTTCCACAACCAGCAATGAACTCTGGGCAGCTCTGCTGATCACCGTAACACTGGTAGTAGGTCTGGCCCGGCAAAAGTGGTCCACAGCTGAAATGATTGCCGGGACACTTAGCAACGATCTGGCCCGGATGCGCGATGAGTTGGAATCCCAGCGCAGCGACCTCAAACGCTTTCACGATCTCAGCGTGCGTCTCTCCAGTAATTTGGAATTGCAGCGCCTGTTGAATGACGTTCTCACTTCCATCGCGGCGCTGCAAAAAACCGATCTTGGCATGCTGCTGCTTCTGCCTGAGCGATCCAGCAAGACCCTTCAAGTGGCCACATTCGCCGGATTCACCGCCGAGAATATCAAGGCCTTTGGTGATTTGCCGGCATCATTCTTTTCTCCTGACCGCCGCGTATTGATTGAAGATATTGACAAGGCCGGCACATATTTCCCATTCATGGACGCCGCCACGCAAGTTGGCTTCAGGTCAGTTTTCAGCACGCCGATCGTAAATGCCCATGGCGATGCGCTTGGCGTGGTGGTAACGTTCTTCCGCAAGCCGCATACTCCCAGTGACCGTCAATCGCGGCTCGTGGAGCTTTACGCGCTCCAAGCCGCTAACGCACTTGATAACGCGCGCTTATACCATGATTCGCTGCAAACTCTTGCCGCGGAACAGCAGCGCACCGCGGTGCTGCGCGCGCTGGCGGAAGCTTCCGTCCAGATCAATTCCGTTTTTGCGCTCGATTCTTTGCTTCAAGTCATCACTGACCAGGCGCGTAACATCATCGGCGCACGCCAAGCCCTTACCACGCTGCTTCCCAGAGGCGAATGGAACCGCAGCATTACTTGTGTCTCAGTGGCAGAAGGGCAAGCCGCTCTTGAGTTCGCAAAGGAGAGCTCTGAGATGTTTGTGCTGGCCTGCAAACTCAACAAACCTGTGCGGCTGAATGCCGGAGAACGGGCCAACACATGGGGGCCGGTACGCCGCGCCACTGATGCTACTCGTTATGGATGGCTGGCCGCTCCGCTGCTCACGCGTGACGGACGCAACCTTGGCTTGATCCAGCTTTCGCAAAAATTAAGCGGCGATTTTTCTCCTGACGACGAAGCTATCCTCGTCCAACTCACGCACATGGCATCCGTGGCCATTGACAATGTGCGGCTCTACCGTGAAGCGCAAGAGCAGATTGCTGAAACCAAGCGCGCGCAGGAGATGCTGGAGCGCGGCAAGGAAAGTATGCAGCTGGCGCAGCAATACGTCGGCATTGGAATCTGGGAATGGGACCTGCAAACCGGCGAGTTGGCATGGTCAGATGAAATCCGGCGTCTGCACGGAATCGAAGTGGAAAAATTCGATGGCCGCTATGAAAGCTGGATGGAAAGCATTGTTCCGGAAGACCGCCAGCAGGTGAACCAGTCAATTACCAACGCGCTGGCCAGCAAGAGCGAGTATGAAGTCCAATATCGCGTCTATATGGCCGATAAAACTCTGCACTGGCTTGAGGCACGCGGACGCATCATCGTGATTGGTGACCTGCCGGTACGCATGCTGGGCGTGGCCATGGACGTTACTTCGCGCAAAGCGGCGGAGCAGACGCTACGGCAGTCGGAAAAGATTGCCGCCACCGGACGCCTTGCAGCCAGCATCGCGCATGAAATCAACAATCCGCTCGCTTCTGTAATGAATGCGCTGTACATTCTGCGCACAAATTCCAAAGTTCCGGAGTCGGCTCTGGTCTACGTAAAGACCGCTGAGGAAGAGCTTGCTCGCGTAGTGCATATCACCAAGCAGACGCTTGGCTTCTACCGCGAGATATCTTCGCCGGTGATGAGTTCCGTGCCACAGCTTTTTGAGGAAGTGCTGGCCGCCTATGACGCTCGCATCGAACAGGGCCAGATCGCCGTGCACAGGGATTTCAGTGATGTTGGTCCGCTGGCGGCGTTCCCCAGTGAATTGCGACAGGTATTTTCCAATCTGGTATTGAATGCCATTGAAGCCATTTCAGGGCCGGGAAATATCTATATCCGTGTGCGCTATGGGCATGACGGGCAGGAGCGCGAAGGCATACGCGTGATCGTGGCAGACGATGGTTGCGGCATCTCAGCGGAAAACATGCCGCAGATCTTTGAGCCGTTCTTTACTACAAAGGACTCCAAAGGCACCGGACTGGGCTTGTGGGTAAGCCAGGGCATTGTGCAGAAGCACCAGGGCAGCCTGCGCGTCCGCAGCCGAACCGATGAAGCAAGACACGGTACCTGCTGCAGCGTCTTCTTGCCATTCGCCACGCATGACGCCTCGGCAGAAGATGTGCCTGTAGCTTCCCATGATCAGGCGCAGGATGTGATGACGAAGTCCGCAAGCTCCGGAGATGATCGCTCTGCAGCCTAAGCCGTTTTCTGGCCTTGCAACGTGTGGAACTCGATGACCTTCCCACGTTCTGACGGTAGCAGCGAGTTTGCAGGACGCAATGGAAAGCTTGCCGGAATATAAAGCTCAATTAGCTTGCCCATAACCACCTCTATATGGGCATGCTGTCAGGCTATCTCCTGCAGGTTACTTAAAACAGAATTAAAAATCCTAAGGTGTTAAAAAACATAAGATCGCCATCCTGTTAAGCAATGCAAATTGTTTCATTCATACCTTAAAGCAATCATCGGATCTACTTTAGTTGCCCTTCTCGCGGGGATGTAGCAAGCCAGCAGCGCAACCAGCGTCAGGAGGCCGGCAACCAGAACGAATGTGACTGGATCGGTGGTACTCACCCCAAACAAAATTCTGGCAAGAACTCTCTTGACGGCAAATGCAAGCGCAAGGCCTGAGGCCATGCCGGCTGCAAGACCGAACCCGGTGAGCCGCAATCCTCCAGCAACCACCATTTTTAGAACAGTGCTATGCGAAGCTCCCAGCGCCATGCGTATGCCGAATTCGCTCGTGCGCTGTGTCACCGTGTAGGACATTACTCCGTAAATTCCCACGGCCGCCAGCACCATAGCTAGCACTCCAAACATGGCCATCAGAATTGCTTCCAGCCTGGGCTGCGCCACGGATTGCGACATCACTTCATCCATCAACGCGATGTTTGACATGGGCAGGCTGCTGTCAAATTGCGCCAGTTCGCTGCGAATAGAATTCACCAACGCCATGGGATCGCCTTCAGTGTGGACGGTAATGAATGGGCTGGAGCTGTAATCATTCTGCAATGCTGACGCATAGACCAGCGGCTGCGGGGCTTGGTCAAGAGAACCATAATGTGCGTCTGCCACCACTCCGACGACAGTAAAGCTGTGGACGCGGAAGCCTGCTGGAATTTCATCAGGCGGAATCAGGCTTTCAGGCGGAGTCAGGAGGACCGTCTTGCCAATCGGCTCTCCGTCCGGCCAATAATGGCGCGCCAGAGTTTCATTCACAACTACGGACAACGCGCTATTCGCTTGATCATGCTCGTTCAGCAGCCGTCCCTTCAGCTGTCTTATGCCCAGCGCCTCAAAATAATGGCCAGTAATGGCGCGATACTGCGCGGTGGCGACCTTATCCATGCTCGTAGGAACAGGGCGATCCAGGGGCACAAAGAACTTGAGCCAGTTCTCGCCGGTGAGCGGCAGACTTGAGACGGCCCCGGCCGCTTTCACGCCGGGAAGTTGCTCGATCCTTGGCAATAATTCCTGAAAAAATGCTGCCACTTTGGGCGGTGCGCCAGGCTGCGTAGGATCGGGCTGAGGTCGTCCATAAGAATCAGGCAGATTCACCATGAAAGAGAGAACATGGCTTGAATCAAAACCTCGGTCCACGCGCATGAGCTGCCCGAAACTTTTGAGCGCCAGCCCACAGGCAATCAGCAGCAAAAATGCCAGCGCGACTTCCGTCACTACCAGGGCCGAACGCATGCCGCTGCGTCCACTTGTGTCAGATGTGCGCCCGCCTTCTTTTAAGGTTTCATTCAATCGTCGTGCGCGCGAACTCTGAAACGCCGGCAGCAGGCCAAAGAGCAAGCCAGTCAGAATTGAGACCGCCAAAGTGAATAACAGGACCCAGCTATCGAGTTTCACTTGTTGCACGCGCGGTAAGAGGTCATGGACCAGCGGGAGCAGGCGCAGGCACAGAGAGGCCAGCCCTAATCCCAGCGCGCCACCCAGCAGTGCCAGCAAGATGCTTTCTGTAATAAATTGGCGGACCAGGCGTCTGCGTCCCGCGCCCAATGCGCTGCGAATGGCGATTTCTTTTTGCCGCGCCGCAGAGCGCGCCAGCATCAAGTTTGCCAGGTTCACACACGCAATCAGAAGAACAAAACTTACCGCACAAAGCAGTACAGCCAGGGGAAGCCGCACATCGCCCACCCACTGATCGCGCAGCGGTCGCAATCCCACGCCAATACCTTTGTTTTCCGGGAACTGCTGGGCGATGGACGTCATGATGCCGTTCAAGTCGAGCCGCGCCTGCTCGCGCGTTACGCCTGGCTTTAGCCTGCCCAGCAACTGAAGGTAGTAATTGTTGTGTGAGTCATAGGCATCTTTGGGCTTGAATGCCATAGGGGCCCAAAGCATGGGAGCTTCTGCGGTGTAAAAACTTGAGGGCATTACGCCCACCACATCATAGCGTTCGCCATTCAGCGTGAGCGTCTTCCCCTGAATGTTGGGATCGGCGCCCAAATGTGTGCGCCAAAAATCATCGGTCAAGATCACCACGCGGTGCGAACCCCATTGTTCTTCATTCGGCAGAAAAGCCCTTGCCAGCGCGGGTTTCACGCCCAGAGTTGTAAAGTATTCCGCGGAAACCACCGCCACGCGTAGCCGTTCCGGCTGTGTTGAGCCCGTAAGATTGAAAAAGTTGATGGAAAGCGCCGACAGGCTGGTCAATGATTGGTTGCGCTCACGCAGCACGCGGAAGTCTGGCGGAGAGCCGCCAAAAATAAACAAGTCGCGTGAAGGAGCCGTATTGAAAACGTTGATCAGCCGTCCTGGATCGGCATAAGGCAGCGGTTGCAGCAGTACGCCATTCACCACACTAAAGATTGCGCTGTTCGCTCCGATCCCCAATGCCAGAGTAAGAATGGCGATCACAGTAAATGCCGGCGACTTGCGCAATGTGCGCAAACCATAACGCAGATCCTGCAACAGGACTTCTATAAATGGCAAGCCGGCCTGCCGCCTGTAATCTTCATTAATTTGCAAACGATTTCCGAGTTTGAGCTTTGCCTGCCGTCGCGCTTCATTCGCATCCATGCCGCCACGGACGTTTTCTTCCGTCAGCATCTCAACGTGGGATTGCAGTTCATCGCCTAGCTCGATATCCGCGCCTGACGGATGAAACGATCCCTTGAGCCGTGAACCTAACTCTCGAATCCATGAAGGCATAGAAACCTCCCTTCGACTTCATTTATAAGGCGAACACCTTGGAGGACTTTCAGCCTTCCTGACCGCCGAGCAGGCGCGCCATGACGCCCGAAATCTGTTCCCAATTCTTGGCTTCCACGGTCAGTTGGCGGCGTCCCGCTGGGCTGAGCTGATAAAACTTGGCTTTGCGATTGTTCTCTGATGTGCCCCACTCTGACTTGATCCAGCCTCGTTGCTGCAAGCGCAGGAGCGCGGGATACAGAGTGCCCTGGTTCAGTTGCAGCAGGTTCTCTGATACCTGCTCAATGCGCCTTGCAATGCCGTAACCATGCAACGGGCCGAGCACTTCCAGCGTTTTCAGCACCATCAAATCGAGCGTGCCTTGCAAGACATCTGTCTTTGCGTCACCCATGGATTACCGCTCCTCCTGTTGGCTATCAACACAAAGCTACAGACTGCTCATGTGGATTGTCAACAGGAATCATTCCAGGCGATCGAGACCGGCGCTAGGCTCCGTCCAATCTCCATGGAACGCGGAAGTACACCCGTAGCAAAACTTAAGTAATTACTTGATGTATTGAATCGAAAGCACTTAAGGTTAATAGCCTATTCGCCATCGCATTAGAAAATTTAATAATCGGGAGTTTCTGGAATTTTGCGGTATTCTATTGCTCAATTCAGCGGTTACTTTTGTTCTATGCCCAGAGTAAGAACACAAAACGCCATCGGAAATGCGAACCCAAGACTCGCCGGCTTCTCGCTGGTTGAGATCCTTGTGGTCGTAATGGTCCTGATGATCATTGCGGCAATCGCAATTCCGAATCTGGTGCATGGCAAAATGCGCGCCAATGAAGCTTCGGCTGTGGCTTCAGTCAAGACTATCAACACCGCCGAATATATGTACAACACCTCTTACCCTGAAGTTGGCTATTCCAGCAGTCTGGCAACCCTCGGCAGCAACGGCAGTACCTGTGAAACGCCCTCCAGCACCAATGCCTGCCTGATCATGGATGAGGCCCTTACCAGCGGAATCAAGAGCGGTTACATCTTTGAGATCGTGGGAGACGGCAACAAGCCGGCTATAGCTTATACCGTGAACGCTGCGCCGGAATCGGCTGTCTCAGGCCGCTGCAGTATCTCATCCAGCCAAAGCGGAGAGGTCCACATCGCCGGCCCTGGCGCTCCCAGCAGCGGCGGTGATAAGTCTGTAGGCGCCGGCGGCAGTGACGGCTGCGAGTAACTTAGCCTATCTTTCAACCCGCGTTTAACTAACTGCAGCAACTTTGCTACTTGGCTTTTACCTCCACGGAAACGCGCGTATTTTCCCAATCCAGGTTGAGTTCAGCCGTGTTCTCGTTTTTCTTGTCGAATGAGATGGTGAACTGTTCCACCGATTGCGGCAGAGCGGTTTTCTTCATATCCACGCGGGCCAGGTTCTGGCTTTCGTCATACTTTGTGCCCCACTGGCCGGTCTGCTTATTGATAATGAGCTTCCACGTTCCCTCTGAAGGCAGAGTGTAAAGCGTGTATTTTCCAGCAGGCACCTTGGCGCTCCCAATGGTGAGGTCGATTTCAGTTGTCAGTGCGGTTGCCTCATTTGCGCCCGTGCGCCATACCTTTCCGTAGGGCGCAAGCTCCTGTCCAACTTTTCTGCCTTTGAGTGAAGGACGGCTGTAATCAATGGTGATCTTTTTGTTCTCCAGAGTCACCTCTGCCGTCGCCGGAGGGCTGGGACGCTTGCTTTTATCTTCTGGCGTCTGCTGCGCCATCCCCATAGCGACGAAGAACACGACCAATGAGACTCCAACTGCTAACTGTTTCCGCTGCATCTTTTGATTTCCTTTCCCTTCAAAGCAAGTTATGATCGCCGCGGCAGGTGGGGCTTTGGAAAGCGCTTGCCGGGGTCAAAATTCGGCATCAACTCGGCCTTTGCCTCGGGGGTCACCAAAGTGCTATCGGCGAGTTGACCACGTGCGTACTTTCCATAATACGCGGCGTCACATAAAGTTATACCGAATTAAAGGTTATACCGGACTGATCTCTTTAATTACCACACAACTCAGTTTTGAAGTGAGGCATGCCATGAAACAACGTCTGGCGTTTTTCCTGTTCCTTTGCTTGGCCGCATCCGGCATCGCGCAATCTGCTGCGCCTGCTGCCGCTCCTGTTCACCGCACCACCAAGGCAGTGAACTATCGGCTGCGCAATGATGCCGTCAAGGTGGATTTTCACGGCACCGAACTCATGCAGAACGCCTCCGGCGAGGCCAAAGTAACAGGCAAAAAGAGCAGTGTGGAAATTGACGCCAAATTCGATGGCCTGGAAGACCCCACCAAATTCGGCCTGGAATACCTCTCTCTGGTGCTATGGGCCATCTCGCCGGAAGGCCGCGCGGTGAATCTTGGCGAACTGGTGATGGACCATAACAGCAGCCGCGTCAAGGCCATTACCGATATGCAAACGTTCGGCATGATCGTTACCGCAGAACCGTATTTCGCTGTGAACCAGCCCGGCAACATGGTGGTGATGGAAAACATTATGAGCTCAACCACTGTTGGCCGGCAGGAGAACATTGACGCGAAATATGAGCTGCTGGGTCGCGGCACATATTCCGCCACCAACACCAAAATTCAGGACGCCATCTTCGGCATCGATCGCAAAACGCCGCGTGTGCTTTTTGAAGCTCGCAATGCAGTAAGAATCGCCAATCTCGCAACCGCCGACAAATATGCGCCGTCGATTCTGGCCAGCGCCACCCAGCAACTCCGCAAGGCCGAAGAAGCCTACGTCCAGAAGCGCGATAAAAGCACCATCGAAACTCTGGCGCGTGAAACCGTGAGCACCGCCGAGGAAGCTCGCGTGATGGCGGTAAAGCAGAGAGCGGAAGAAGAAGCACAGGCCAAAGCTGCCGCCGACAAGAAAGCCGCTGAAGATCGCGAAGCTAAAGCCCGGCAGGATGCTATTGATGAAGCGAACCGCCGCAAGGCCGCTGAAGACGCTCGCGTGCAAGCAGAGCAGGCGCGCGCGCAAGCCCTGGCTGCCAAGGCCGATGCCGAGCGCATGAAGGCCGAAGCCGACAAGGCCCGCCAGGACGCTGAAGCTGCACGCCAACAGGCCGACACAGCTCGCCAGCAGGCTGATGCGGCCCGCGCCGCCGCCGAGCAGCAAAAGCAGGCGCTGGCCGTGGAAGCGGACAAAGCGCGCAAAGCCGCCGAAGAATCCGACCGCCTGCGCCAGCAAGCCGAGCAGGAAAAAACCGATCTTCGCGCACAACTGTTACAGCAGCTGAATACCATTCTTGCTACGCGCGATACGGCGCGCGGCCTGATCGCCAACATGTCAGACGTTCTGTTTAAGACCGGAAGTTTTGAGCTGCTCTCCGGCGCGCGTGAGCGGCTGGCCAAAGTCAGCGGAATTATCATCGCCCATCCCGGCCTGCATCTTGAGGTGGAAGGCCACACCGACGCGGTAGGCGGCGATGATTACAACCAGAAGCTCTCTGAAAATCGCGCGCAGGCCGTGCGCGACTACCTGGTTCAGCAAGGGATCCCAGACAACTCCATCGTATCCCGCGGCCTGGGCAAGACCCAGCCCGTGGCCACCAATGACACGGCAGAAGGACGCCAGCAGAACCGTCGTGTTGAACTGGTTCTCTCCGGTGAAGCTATCGGTCTGAAAACAGCTTCTGTAACTACGGCGACGCCGAAATAGCTCCACTGCTTCGAATCATGCAAAAGGAGGGACTCGAAAGGGTTCCTCTTTTTATTTCTGTCTGGAAAATTGGCCTTCCGCTAGATTGCGGCCGGTCTTATTTCATCGCGACGATTCAGGATGTTCATTACCGATTGAAGCACTCCTTCGCGCGAATCTCCCGTGACGAAACTATTGCCTTCCATGTCCGGACGAATCCTCCCAATCTGCAGGATCGGGGCATCGGGATTATGGTGGTGCACCGCATGGCCAATGGCTTTCTTCATGCGTGGTTCCACGCTATCGGCAATTAATACAATGTCAAAAACTTGTCCCTGGCAAGCCTGGTCCACCTCTTTCAGGCTGCAAGCGGTCTTTACACAATAGCCGGCGCGTTCAAGCCATTCGAGTCGCAAACGCAAGGCAGGTTCGGTCGCCACAATCAATAGCAGCGTAGCGGGGAGAGCAGGATGTACCATTCGGGGGTGACTTTCATCTCACAAATTTATTATCTGTACTTTAAATGGATTTTTAAGATTAGAATAGAGTGATCGTTCTAGCCCTTTATTTTCAGCAGCTTAGAATCTATTTTCATTCTCTTAGAATTAAAGACTCCAATAAAGCTCAAGCTGATTGATCCCAACACCGCTGCCCAGCTTTCTTAGAAGCAAATCCGAAGCCGCACAGTAGCATCTGCTTTCGCTTTTTTTTGAGATTTT
>DASXKZ010000196.1:0-27454 GCA_036496525.1 Candidatus Angelobacter sp. | reverse complement strand
TTAAACTTTGCGGCTTGTCCAAAAACTAGATCAGGTGAAAATTACCAGGCAGATTTGTTACATGTACTAGTTGCTTCGCCGTGCCGAGTATAAGACATTTCTTATTTGTTTTAGCAGGTTCTAGGCATTGTAATTATTAATGTGTGGTTTAAAATGACCGCTAATTAATGCAGAGCGCCCCCTTAGAAGTTGGAGAAGAGTTTCCGGATGCGTATCTTGATCGCAGAAGATGATGCTCCCCTTGCGACAGTCATTGCCCAGGCATTCAAGTCAGAAGATCATGTGACGCAAGTTGCGGCCAGTGGCGACCATGCGTTGGATTTGATGCAAAAAGAAACATTTGATTTATTGATTCTTGACTTGAACCTTCCCGTGGTAACCGGCACTGAAGTACTTCACAAAGTGCGAAGCGCAAACTCAGACATTCCCATCTTGATTTTGACCGCAACCGACGAGGTGGCGGAACGGGTGGCCTGCCTGGATGCCGGCGCGGACGATTATCTTACGAAGCCATTTTCATTCTCGGAGCTTTCTGCCCGAATACGCGCCGTGTTGCGACGAAAAAACCATCCCGGACAGGCGTTTCTTAAAGTGGCTGACCTTGAATTGGACTACATGCAAAGGACAGTGCACCGAGCGGGTAAAGTAATTGAACTTACCCCCAAGGAATTTTCCTTGCTGGAATACTTCATGCGCAACCCTAATCAACACATCACGCGAAACATGATCATTGAGCATGTGTGGAAACTCTCTCCCGATACCATGACGAACGTGGTGGATGTGTATGTGAATTACCTGCGCAAAAAAATTGACGAAGGCGCAAAGATTAAATTGATCCGGACAGTCCGGGGTGTTGGGTATGAGTTTGGGATGAACGGAGGGGGCAATCCAGCGGAAGAGTGAGAAAAGTTTTGCGAATATGAATCGCTGTGCACTTAATCCCTGACTTTACGATATGCCAGGACAAAACTCTTGCATGGCCGCACCCGGCGCTTGACCGACTATTTTTTTTCCGGAGCGAGACGACTGCGGAGTTCTTCAAGATCCTGTTTTGCATCCTCAGAGTTCGGATTCACGCGGAGAGCCTGTTCAAACGCGCCGATGGCTTTATCGGGTTGATTGGTGCCTAAATAAGCCTCTCCCAGAAATACCAGGCCCTCATCATCTTGCGGTCTTGCCACTGTATACTGTTCCAGCAAATGTACAGCTTTTGCGTAATCTCTCTGGCGCCAGGAGATTGCGGCTGCGGTCTTCTTCGCTTCTGGGCCCTCATGCTGGATTAGTTCAGTGGCTCCGGATGCCACGATCATCGACGTGACGACCAGCGTTCCCAATTGCAACAATTTGTTATGCCGGGCAAAGGCGCTTAAGGGCAATCCAACCAGCAATCCGGTGACGAAGCCGCCGAGATGACACATGTTGTCAGTGTTTCCGTACAGGCCAAACATAAAATTGAAAATGGCAAAAAAGACGACACTGCTAAAAATGGCCCGCTTCTCACCCGCGGAAATTGCAAGATCGCCAAACTTCACGCCAGCCATTACTGCGCCCACAATCCCGAAGATGGCGCCTGACGCCCCAATTTCCGAGCGCTGGTGGTTGTACGCAAGGCTCAAAAGCGCGCCTCCAACGCCTGTGATCATATAGATTGCAAATGTCTGCCATTTGCCAAAGAGACGTTCCGAGAGGTGGCCCAGGCTCCAAAGGCACCACATGTTGAACCCGATATGGAGGAGGTTTGCGTGCAGGAAGCCTGCCGTGAACAGCCGCCAATACTCGCCGCTGAGAGTAAGCGGGCCAATATTTGCGCCCCATGACCTCAGATCGACGCCCGGAACAAAGTCTGCAACATAAGCAACGATGCTGATGGCCATCAACAGAGTAGTAACAGGATAAGTCCCAAGATTTCCTATGGCCATGGCCCGGCGGGCGCGACCGGTGGCCACACCTGCGCAGCGATCGCACAGGACCGGTGCGACTCCTTCTTCATTCACGGCAAGCGCCGTCCCGCATTTCAGGCAGCTAGGCATCGTGGTAACAGGATAACAAGGAAGTCAAAATCATGTATTCAGCGAGCGCGGATTGGTGACGTTAGCCCGCTCAGTCCGTCTAGAATAACGACTCATATCGAATGTCGATGCAAAGGAGCATACATGCTCTTGGCGAAAATCAATGCAGGTTCCACGCATCGCAAGCGACGCATGCCGTGGCGTTCACTCCGGCTCATCTTTACCTGTTTCTCCGTACTGGCGGCAGCCCAAAACCAAGAGGCAGCCCACGCTCCCTACGATCCGGGCAGTCTCGTGATGGAGCCAAGAATGTTCGCTCCCGGGGAAATCTCCACCGACCTTGACGAGTCAGGCGGAGCTTTTAGTCCTGATGGCAAAGACTTTTACTTTACGGTGCTTGCACCCTACACTACGGCGCCACGCTTCGGCATGATTTGTGTGAGCCATTTCCGCGGCGGCCGCTGGCAGAAGCCCGAAACCGCATCTTTCTCCGGTATCTACCTGGATTTTGCGCCGCGACTCAGTGCAGACGGCAGCAAGCTGTTTTTCACCTCAGTCCGCCCGCTGCCGGGAAGCAAGACGCTGCGTTTTCGGCTCTGGAGAACGGAGAAGTCTGACGACCGATGGTCAGAACCCGTGCCCGCAGCCGCGCCAATCAACGAAGAAAAGAGCCACAACATCGAAGCGAGCCTAAGCGCGAACGGCGACATGTACTTCGCTTCAGACCGCAATGATCCCGCAGGCCACCTGCACATCTTTTATTCCCGCATTGTGGAGGGGAAGTTCCAAGACCCGGAGAAGCTGGGCCCAGAGATCAACTCCAACTTTATCGAGTCAGCTCCGGCCATCTCGCCGGATGGAAATATCCTGGTATTTGCCTCCAATGCCGCAGGAGAAAATCCCGATCAGCGCCGGCCGCAGGACCTCATCGCAGACGGCAAGCCGTATCCGCGGCAGGACCTGTATGTGAGCTTCAAGCGTGATGGTCGCTGGACACCGGCAAAGCATCTGGAGCATTCGATCAATTCCTTCGCGGAAGAGGTCTATCCGTCTTTTACCCCCGATGGCAAATTCCTGTTCTGGGGCAGCGAGCGCAGCAGTTTCAATATTCCGACCAAGCCCCTGAGGCGGCCTGAAATTGAAAAGTTTTGGAGCGGAAACTTGAATGGCAGAGGGAATATTTACTTCATCAGCGTTGATGCGCTGGAGGCGGAAAAATGACAAGCCCGCAGATGCGTCTGACTTGTGTGCTCCTGGTTGCGATCTTTCTCTCGGCTTGCCCCGGTTGGTCCGCTCCAAGACCAAAGCCTGACACCGAGCCCACGCCTGAGATGATTGGAGAAGGTGTGATCTCCACCAACCAGGACGAATTTGGCGCCATGCCGGACAAAGACTGGACAGTAATGTACTTTGATCGGTCCATCCCCGCGCACTACCACTACGTGATGTATGTTTCGCGTCTTGAAAAAGGGAAATGGCAACCAGCGGAAGTGCTGCCATTTTCCGGCGAATATCGCGACTCCGATCCCGTGATCAGCGTGGACGGCAAGACACTTTACTTTGTATCTGACCGTCCGGCAAAAGGTCTGGAGCCGAACTGCTTTCACGCCTGGGCAGTGGACCGAACAAGAAAAGGATGGAAGAACCTTCATGCATTGTCCGGCCCGGTGAATGAGAAGGGCAACACGGAGTTCATCTCGTTCGCGACCAACGGAAATCTCTATTTCAGCTCTGACCGCAACGGAAAATCTTTTGATGTTTATCGCAGCCGCCTGGTCAACGGTCAATATCAGGCCGCGGAAAACCTGGGGCCGGCCGTGAATGACGGTCGTTACACCATTGAAGCCTTTGTCGCCCCGGACGAAAGTTACATCCTGCTGGGGAGCTTTGCCCAGGACAGCTTGGGTAACGCCGACATTTACGTGAGCTACAACCGTAACGGCGCATGGTCAAAGCCGGTGAATCTGGGGTCGACCATCAATACGCGGGCGCGCGACTACAGCGCGCGCATATCCCCTGACAGCAAGTACATGGTATTTTCCAGCGAGCGCGGCTTTCCCACGGAAAAACGCGACCAGCCGATGAGCTATGACGAATTTGTAAAGAAGATCAGGGGGACCATGAATGGACTGGGAGACATTTATCGCATTCCCCTGAAAGATGCGCTTAAGAACGCCAGCCCGCCAGAATAATCCTGCTTACTGCGTTAGTTGAACTAAGCGTTTCCGCTATTGTATTCAAGCTTGGGAGAGGGGCTAATCCGCCTTCGAACCACGATATGCTGGGAAGGCAAGCAACACGGATTGGCCCAGCAGTGGTCGTGTCCTGCAAAGAGTGGTTAATCTTGTTAGAATTTTACTGTGGAACCTTCTTTACTCACCCGCAGCATCCAGAAGCGCCCTGACACCTGCAAATTTGAGGGACGCATCCTTTTTCTGACTGAAGATCCAGATCTGATCCGGCGGCAACTGGCCGGAGAAGACCTGCCCTGGGACACCAAGAACCCACAGAATAATCCCAAACTGCGCGATGACATCTCCACGGACGAGATTACGCCCGCGCATATCTGCTTCTTTTTTGACGAGAAGCTGGGCGAATGGCCTTATACCGGCCTGAAATGCGGAAATGAAGTGCCGATCAAGCGCGGCGACGTAAAGAAGGGCGGCTTTGTGGCCGCCGTCAGCGGGAAGCGCCGTGGCAAGGGATCGAGCCGGGAGCAATCTCCCTACGCCGAGTTATGCGCCGGGATCAAGCTGGTGATCGCGGAAAACATTGAGCGCATTTACAAACAGAACTGCCAAAACCTGGGCGGGCTCACGTCCACGGATTTCAGTTTGATAGACAAGGTGCGCGCCGGGGAAGTGATTCCGCTGAACAAATTCACTGAAGGCGAAGACGATATTACGCGCCAGATCATCGAGTACGGCGGTCTGTTCCCGTTCAACGTAGCGCGTATGCAGAAGAAAGTCTTTCTCCCGCCGATCACGACGGCAAAGCGGTCGATGACCATCGCCGAGAAAATATTTGCGCGGCACATGTTGAATGCGGAAAACGAGCAAGGCGTTGGGGCGGTGAAACCGGGCGACTCAGGATTTGCGCGTACCGATCTGCGTTTTAGTCATGAGTATGTGACGCCGATGTCGGCAATTTTCTTTGAATATTTTGTGGGCAAGGAAGCCAAGGTAAACGATCCGGCGACGATCCTCTTTTTCCGCGACCATCTGACTTTTCTGGATGAAGTGATTTCAGAAGAAAAGAAGAAGATGGGGCTGCTCGACCTGGCAGGTCAGCTCAAATACAAGCAGGAAGACTTTGCAGCCAAACAGGGCATCAGGCTGCACGGCGAATTGAAAGACCGCAAAGGCTCGGAAGGAATTTGCCACTCGATAGTGGCGGAAACATATGCGCTGCCGGGCCAGCTAAATGTCGGCTCTGATTCGCATACGCCGCATGTGGGCGCAGTGGGCTGCATTGCCTTTGGCATCGGCACCACGGACGTGTTCAATTCGTGGATCACCAAAGATGTCCGCGTAAAAGTGCCGGAGTCAGTGAAAGTGATTGTTCGCGGCAAGCGCAAGCCGAATGTGACCGCGAAAGATTACATACTGCTGTTGCTGAGCATGGAATACATTCGCAGCGGCAAGGCGCTGGCCAAGGTGATGGAATATTCCGGCGAGGCGATTGAAGCTCTCAGCGTGGACGAACGCGCCACCATGACGAATATGGCGGCGGAAATCGGCGGCTTTACCGGCATTGTTGCGCCGGACCAGAAGACGGTGGAGTTCCTGGTGGAGCGTCGCGGCATGTCGCACGCCGAGGCGGAGAAGTACTGCGAAGGATTGTTCAGTGATCCCGACGCGCAATATGCACATGTGATTGAGCTGAATGCCGACGACATTACTCCGATGGTCGCAACACCGGGTGATCCGGGCAATGGCAAGTTCATTCGCGACCTGAATACGCCTGTCCCGGTGGAGATTGCTTACGGCGGCACGTGCACGGCGGGCAAGAACGCTGACATGGATATGTATGCTCAGGTGCTTTCCGATGCGTTGCAGCAAGGCAAGCGCGTGGCCGAGTCCTGCAAGTTCTATATCCAATTTGGTTCTCAGGAGACGCGTGAGTATTGCGTGCGCAAAGGCTACCTGGATATTTTCAAACGCGTGGGCGCAATCGTGATTGAGCCGAGCTGCGGCGCGTGCATCAATGCTGGGCCGGGAGTTTCCACGCGTCCGGATCAAGTAGTAATCAGCGCTCAAAACCGCAATTTTCCCGGCCGTAGCGGCCCAGGACTGATGTATCTGGCGAGTCCTTACACCGTAGCAGCGAGCGCCGTGGCAGGATACATTGTTGAATACGAACCGAACGGCAAAGAAGCAGCGCCGTCCGGGGTCGGGATGGAAAAGCAGGGACGCAAGTAAGAACGGAGCATCGACGATCGAGAGATCGCTGGAGTTATTTGGCTTCCAGCGTAACCTGCTCCACTTTGTATCCTTTGTCGCGCAACAGTTTCGCGATGCCTTTATCGCCGATGATATGGGCCGCGCCTACCACCGCAAAAATAGGCTCCTTGCCTTTCAGGTATTCCTCCATTTTGCTCGTCATGGCGACATTGCGATCATCAAGAAGCTTCTTTTCCAGGCTTTTTGAACCGACATCGTCCTGCTCATCCAGCACTTTTTGCAAAGCGTCCGGGTCGCCAGCGACGTAAGCAGCTTGCGTGCGCTTGATGAGATCTTTGATCTTATCTCCCTGTTTCAGGGCTGCGGCCAGCATGCTTTGCTGCTCCTCTTCAGTGGCTTCAGCAAAGATTGAAAGTTGCGATTCCATGCTTTCCAGTTCATCGATCCGCTGCGGCGGCTTGCTTTCATCCAAAAAGTGCATGTCGATTCCCAGCGACGGATCTTCACCCGCCTGCTGCCATGCCATAGCAACGATCGTGACGGTAACAACCCATGGCTTCAGCTTCTCCATGCCCTGGGGCGGCACGTTGTGCTTGGTGCAGTAGTCGTCCAGCGCCGTCTGTGTTTCTTTGGGAAGATGCTTGCTAAGGGAGTCATCGCCCGTATAGAGGCCATATTTCTGTACCAGGCCCATCATTTTGGCCTGGTCAGCATTCTTAATATTGATCTCTACCGCCAGGACCTTGGCCGCAACAAAGGCCGCCTCCACTTCTTTCGGCAGCGGATACATGCTGCTGTCGCCCAGGTGAATGGAGCCGACCAAATAAACTGTTGTGGTAGGCGAGGCGGCTTTCCACATCAGAAACCGGCGAGCTTTTGGCTGCGCCGGCGCGGCCTGCTGTGCCTGAGCCACGCCCAAAAAAGTTAACAACACAAGTAAAACCGCATGAATGTGACGCCGCTTTAACATCACAAAAATCTCCTTCGAAATGGCCTGCTCGTGGGGAACGATCACAGCAGATTATACAGTTGGATCCAGATTGCCTGTTTCACTCCGCCGTCCCTGTCCTTCAGGTAAAACGCTGATGACAATTACCGGCGATCTCAGTCAGAATATCCGCATGCGATATTTCTTGTTTCTGGTCCTGATTGTGATGAACGCCAGTGCTTACCCTCAAACGCCAGCCGCTGGAACCGTACACAGCTCCGTCCCGGTGGCAGCGCAACCCACAAACAACTACGCACTCTATCTTCCGTCGGCGTATTCCTCCGCAAAGCGCTGGCCGCTTATGTTGATTTTTGATCCGTTCGCGCGCGGAGAAGTGTCCGTCAAGTTGTTTCATGATGCGGCGGAAAAATACGGCTTCATTCTGGTGGGCAGCAACAATACGCGCAATTTTGAGGACCCATCGGCTGCCATCCGGCTGCTTTGGGCTGAGATGAAGGAGCACTATGCCATTGATCCGCGCCGCATTTATACCGCCGGGCTTTCCGGCGGCGCGCGCGTGGCTTCGTCTGTGGCGCTGGCGTGCAAGACCTGCATTGCAGGAGTGATCGCCAATTCAGCAGGGCTGCCCAATGGCGCCACACCGCCCGGACCTGAGGTGAGCGAGTGGTTCCTTGCGGCCGGAACTACCGATTTCAACTATACCGAGCAGTTGCACCTGAAAGAGACATTGGATGCGCGCCATGTAGTGAGCCGGTTTGAAGTGTTCGATGGACCGCACAACTGGATGCCCAAAGAATTTGCCGACCGCGCTCTGGCATGGTTTCAGCTGCGCGCCATGATCAAAGGCGTTATTCCCATGGACAAGGAATTCGTGGCGGCACAGTTTGACAGCCGACTGGCGGAAGCGCAGGCAGAGCAGAAAGCCGGTGACGTTCTGGCCGCAACACGGGCTTACGGCGAGATTGCACAGGATTTCGGCAAGGTCCGCGACGTGAAAGAGCAGGAATCGCTGGCCAAGACCTTGGCAGATTCAGAAGAGACACGCAAGGCCAAGAAAGCAGAGAAGGCAGCGCTGAAGTTGCAGGATGAAACGGCCCACAAAATCGGCGACCTGGTTGCCGGGCTTGCGCAGGGACAGGATGTTCGCACGCAATATATTGAGCAGCTCAATTCGGTGGTGAATGAGGCGAATGACGAGCAGCGCAAGGCGTCCAGTCCGGCGATGAAGCAGGCCGTCGCCAGGGGCATAGCATCGGCTTTCTCTTTCGCCATTGAAAATGGCCAGCAATTGATGCTCAAGAAGAACCCTATTCTTGCCCGCAGCATGTTTGAGGCCGGTGAGGTGATTCAGCCGGAAAGCGCGTGGGCCAGCTATCTGGTAGCCACGGCTGAGGCTGAAATGGGACTGAAGAAGCAAGCGATTGAAGAGCTGAAAAAAGCCATGGAGAAGGGAATGACCAGCGCTTCCGCGCTCGACGATAGCGCCTTTGACCGGATACGAAACGAGGCAGAGTTCAAAGAGCTGAGCGCGAAGCTGGCAGCGGGGAAGAAGCCGTAGAGCTGATTAATGATTTTTTGTTCGCGCTCCGCTGCGTTGCGTCCCTGCAAGCCCAGCACGCGAAAACCGCGCGTGCCTGGGCTTGTGGGAGCAGCTGCGCGCAAGCCGCGGGCGCAAGGAAAAGTTTTTTGGGATGCTCTTACGGCACGACTGAAGTCGTGCCCTGACACTTGTTCTCAATGGTCTGAAGACACAGAAGATTAACCACACAAAGAATTAAAAAGCCTGTTCTTTGGACGTATCATCCTCGTCGGGTTCCTCCGGGACGGGTTGATCCAGCATTCCAATAGCTGCTTCAGCATCCTCAGGCCTTACTTGAAGTTTGACTTCGCCAAGGACGATCGAAATACCCCAGTCCATACGCACCATGTTGTCATCGACCAGGTGACATTCGATGCCAGCCGATTCCAGACTGCTCTTGGCAAGCCAAGCCTGCATCACGTCTGGAAAGCTGCGGATTGTGACCATTTGCCGCAGCGCGACTTCGTCTTGAGATTCGCCGGCGTCTGGCTGTAACGGATCAAGTCCTCTACTGGCCATTTCGTCATTCAAGACCTGGCGAGCCATGTCGGTCAGCGAAGCCGCATCTTCAGCAAGCTCCTGCATCTCGGCATCATTCAGGCGGGAGTAAACGTCCGTCAGGCGCTGTCGTTCTTGCACAGGATCGATTGCCATCTGCCCCCTCATTACCCGCTCTCAACGTATCGGCAAAAGAAGTATAGCGGCTCTTAGTCGAGAACCCGCCTTTTTTGAGGAACTGATTTTGGTGAGTGATGCAATGGAAAAGAAGCGAATTACGAAGAAACGAATTTTGTAAAGCGGGTGGTTAAGATTGTGAGGCGGGGAGTTTAATTCTGTCGAACGCCACACGCCCGCCGTTCCGCCAAGGCATTGTGCTACGCTGCTGGCTATAAAATTAGGAGTGAAACAGAAAATGCTCAAGATCGACATCTCAAAGGCAATTTCTCCGCGCTTTGGCACTTATTTACTCGGGATAGTGCCAGGACTTTACTTTGAGTCGAGCATTGCATTAGGGCAACCCCATTTTGCGGTATCGCTTATTTCCAGAGTGAGGGAAATCTTTCCTTTTGGGCCTTTTGCTCTGTTGGGTGTGTTCCTCGCGTCGGCTCTGTTCATCGGCCAAGGATTCTTCCTCCTGGCTTGGATTGTGGAACTCCTGATTGTGTCCGCATTTGCCATATGGCGTTATGCAATCAAGATAACGCTAGGCTCGGGTTGGCTTTATCGTTGGTTCGGAAAGCTGCAAGGTATTCCGCCTAAACAAAATCTCCTCATCCGTGCGCTAGGAAAGGCCATGTTTTGGGGACGGCGTCACAACTTCTCTTTTGAAGCTCGGCCAATTCTGAAATGCCTTTACATTGCGACGAAGCAACTGCTCAAGACACAATATGGGATAGAAAGAACTTTCAACCGCGATGACAGCGAATGGGGGGTATGGTACGCGGTGCTTGGCAAACCGCTTAAGGATTTCGGAGAGGCATCGATGTTTGCAAAAACGTTTCTGGGTACTGGATTAGCTGGACTTACTGCGTTATATGCGCTGCCGCCGCTCCGGATGCGGTACTTCTTAGCTCTCAGCCTCGTATTTATGTTCTCAGGTCTGTTCACGTCTGTAAATCTCGTTTTGTGGAGATTCAGTCCGGCCAAATCGAGTCTTGCCCGTTTAAGGTCAGTCTTATTAGGTCTTTCAGAACTGAAGGCAATGACAGAGAAGGAAGGCAAGCCGGGAGAGGAACCTACTGCGACGATAAGCGCCGGCAGCGGAGGGTAGGCAAGCCAGGCTGACCGAACCGCGCAAACCTTTATGACGGACCAACAAATTGAGCTGTATTTCAACAATCGCATTCAAGAACTGAAAGCGCTTGCTGATCGCGGAGATCCATGGGTATTTCTTTGCGCTTCGTCTTTTGTCGAGTACCTCGCCAAGATGCATTCGGGAAAAGCGACCAACGCCGATGCCTATAAGAAATTCCTCAAGGACTACTTTTTTCGCGTTTGTCCAACATATGCACAGTTTAAATACGCATCCGGCAAAACCGACATGGCCGATCAGATGTATCATGTCCTGCGTTGTGGGATCGTTCACAGTTTTAGTCTCTTGGCTGATCCAAAAGCGCAACGTTGTGGTGGCCGCCACCGATCAATTGTCCTTGCTCATCGTAAAGAGGGCAAACAGCACCTCAGTCCCTTTGTAGATAATCGCACGAAACCCAAAATAGATAGCGCGGTTTTTATTGCTGAAGATTTTGTGGATGACCTAGGAAAAGTGACGAAGGCACTCTTTGTTGATTCGAAAAAGAAAACCCCCGATGGCAAGCTAATTAAAAAGAACATACGCGCCTGGGTAAATCAGTATCCTCCGATTGGCGCTATTATCCTCAAATGAACGCTTGGATCGGGTGGCCCACGCTTTCGCCCGGTGTTGGCGAAGCGTGGCATCAGAGTTAGAGAGCAAGAGCAATTCGCAGTTTTGCGTTTGAGTTTGGGCAGAATTTCATTCTCTCTCTTGCGCGCTGAAGTATGCCGCATGAATCGATTCCGGAGGACTTGAGCGCAAGCGATTTCGTCTTCCCCCTTACAGCAGCGGAGCAGGTCCCTCACGCTTCAGCACCAGGCGTGTCCAAAGCTGCCGGCGGTATGGCGGTGCTTCCGTTCGGGATGGCACGTTGAGGGAGAGGCGGATTGGAGAGAATTGCCTGATCCCATTCTGGGAGACCATTTTGGAACAGCTTGGCACATTTCTTTAAGTCTCTCCGCCGGATATACAGCGTCCTGAGATAGCATCTACCGCGACCAATCAAGTTGATGCTGCTTGCGCATCCTGCTACCAGCTCATGATCGGTTTCTTCAGGACGAACAAGGAGGATCCCAGAATGACTCGAAATGCAATCCGTCTCGCATGGCTGTTGCTTGGCCTGACAATTCTTAGTGCAGTAGCAACCCTGCCCGCGTTGGCGCAGGTTTTACAATCCGCGGCGGCAGCCGGCAGCTCAAATGTACAAGAGTCCCAATCACCAGCCGCAGAAAATGCGCCTAACGCCCTGAATGTCGTGCCTGAAGCGGCCACGCAGCAGGGTGTTTCAGGGCAAAATCAGATTATGCGCGGACCCACGGGACTTTCAGCGCCCGCCGGCGCACATCTCAGTTACTTTGGAGGACCTATCGTAACCAACGCCCAGGTGATTCAGGTGTTGTACGGCAGCGGTTCATACGACCCACAAGTGGCCGGAACCAGCTCACCTACCATGGGACAGTTCTTCGGCGACTTTACCGGCAGCGGCAGCGGACTGATTACTCTGCTGGCCCAGTACAACACCAACATCTCAGGTGGCACCAATCAGTTCTTCGGGAACGGCAAGTTTGGCGGACTTTTTCAGATCAGTCCTTCCGGCGGCAACAACGGATCGATAATCAGCGACGCGCAGATCCAGTCAGAGCTTCTGGCCCAGATCAGTGCCGGGAACCTGCCGGCGCCGATCATCGACTTCAGTGGCAACCCCCAGACGGTTTATATGATTTATTTTCCCCCGAACAAGACGATCGCCAGCCCCCCATCCGGGCGGCAAACCTGCACGCCGGATACGAATGGAAGCGTTCTCTGCGCTTATCACGGGACCACTTCAAATTCAAATCTTTTCGCTGGGAAACATGTTCTTTACGGCGTGATGCCTGACATGCAGCCCGGAAGTGGGTGTGCGGTTTGCGGCGGTTCGACCACGTTTGGGAACTACACTACGGTAAGCAGCCACGAACTGGTGGAAACCATGACCGACGCGGATGTCGGCATTGCGACGACCTTTGCATCTCCGTTAGCCTGGTACGACCGGAACACCAACGGGGAAATCGGAGACCTCTGCGCAATTCAGCAAACTGCATACACGGCGAACGGCACGCCATACACGATCCAGTTGGAGTTTTCCAACTCCGCCAACAATTGCGTTGCGCCTCCGCCCACACCGCCGCCGACCAGCGCCTCGAGTCCTTTCCAGTACAGCATTCCGCGCGACGAGCAGCTTGCCTGCTATGGAATTTCCGTGGCCCCCAACTTCCCCACGAACTGCCGCGACATCACAAACGCGGATGACCAGAACATGTGCTATGGGATGTCAGAGAATTCGCAGACCCCCTGCATGAGCATCGTGGATACCAACCTTAAACTGTCCTGCTTCGGCATGTCGAAGGCGCCCCAGTTCCCCACGAACTGCCGCAGCATCACAGACCCGCAGATGCAGGCCTACTGCTATGGCGTTTCCAGCGCCCAGCAGGTTACCCCCAACTGCAATAACGTGACGGACAGCAATTTGCGCGCGCAATGCCTGGGCATCGCGTTGCACAATATTTCGTTCTGCTCGTCCATTACCAACACGAATGATCGACTGTTCTGCCAGGGCATCGCCAGCCGTTCACAGACGCCCTGCACCTCGATTCAATAGAGCCGCATTTCGGCGGACCCGGCGCGCTTGTTGTTTGCGCGCCGGAGCTCCGCAAAGAGACGCGTTCTATAAGAGGGAATGTCAAGAATCGGTCCCTCGCAAGCGATTTCGTCTTTCCCTTACAGCAGCGGAGCAGGTCCCTCCGCTCCGCACCAGTGCGCGTCAAAAGCTGCCGGCGGTATGGTGGTGCTTCGGTTCGGGATGGCACGTGGAGAGGGAAAGAGCTTGAGACGCCTTCCGGCCGCAGTCTTAAAGGGGGCGAATTGCAGATTAAAAAAGTTTCGGTACATGTCCAAGATCGCGGCGAAATTTTGAAATACGAGAATGCGCAGTGTGCTGCACACTGCCGATTAAAAATCCGCTGAGGGAGCGGATCGTAAGCTACAGCAGGTCAGCTGCTTACGACTTTTTCCACAAGTAAATTCTTATCAGACTTGGCCATGTCCTATTTCGCAATTGATTCGTACAGAGAATCCGTACTATAGTTCGTTAGTTTCGGCCAAAATCAGAATTTAAAAATCTCTACCGCAAAGGACGCAAAGGAATTATTGCGAACAGCCTGAACACGCGCATTGAATCCTATTGGTTCACCGCGCAGATCTTTTCTCTTTGCTATGCAAGCCAGGCTTTGCAAGCCGGCGAACTTTGCGATACCGAACTCGTCAGGTCCGGAACTGACATTCAAGATCGCGCAAGACACGACATCCGATTTGAAACCCCCGATTTGAAATCCCAGGAGAAAAGACATGACAAAAGAACAGATCATCGATGCGGTCCGGAATTGCACGGAGAAACTGGGGCATGTGCCGAGCCGGAACGAATTAACGAGAGACGCGCAGGTAAGTCCTAAGAAGATCCGATGGCATTTTGGGACATACACGCGACTCTTGCGGGAGTGCAACCTGGAAAAGCGAGGCGGTGGGACAAAGCTGGACATGGATTCTCTACTGCGAGACTGGGCAGGGATGGTGCGTGATCTGCAGAAGCTGCCGAGCCTTACGGAGTATGAGCAATTCAGCAAGTACAGCATCACACCGCTGATCACCAGATTTGGCGTTTGGGCGCAGGTGCCGTACGGGATTCAACAATACATAGAAGAGCAAGGGCGAACGGAAGAGATGAAAGATGTGCTGGAGGTGATTGCTCTGCAAGGGCGGGACGTAAGGCCGGGAAGAAGCCTGCGAACGTTGCGGCAGGGGCCAGACGATGTGGCCCGGGCCGAAACATTGGTAGTGGAGGACGGGCCACACGATGTTATTTCTGCAGGGCCGCATGATAGGGAAGCCGCTGTGCACGATGAAGTAGGCGGAGCTGCAAAAGGTGGAGTGTATGGCAGCCTGATGCGGTTTGGGCCGATGGTATGCGCTCCGACGAATGAGCAGGGCGTGCTTTTTCTGTTTGGGGCAATGGCGGAAAGTCTGGGATTTGCAATCTTGAAGGTGGGGACGGCGTTTCCGGATTGCGAGGCGTTCAGGATATTGCCTGGCGACAGGGTGGAACTGGTGAAGGTTGAGATTGAGTTTGAGAGCAGGAATTTTCTGAAGCACTGCACGACGCGAAGAAATGCGGCCTGATTGTATGCTGGCGGCATAATTGGCCGGAGTGTCCGCTGCCGGTGATAGAGCTGAAGAAAGCAGTCAGCAATCAGCGGTCAGCATTCAGCCAAAGCAAAAGCAAGACCTTACCACTGATCAACACTGATGACACTGATCAGGAATAGATCGGGTGATCGCGCGTGATCTGGTGATCGCCGTGATCGGAAAAGGCAAAACTTACCACTGATCAACACTGATAGCACTGATCTGAATAGGAAGAGAAAAAGACCTTAACGCGGATTCATGCGGATGAGCGCGGATCAGGAACGAAATAATTGAAATGCCGAGGAACAGGAAGCTGGGAAAATGGTGCGAGCTATATTCGGAGCCCTAAAACCCTGTTCCACCCTGCCATTCAGCAGGCAGGGTGAAAGCAGGTGAGCGGCTTGGCTTAGTTAAGCGGCTGCTGATGGATCGGTGGCTGGCCCTGGGCCGGGGTCTTGAAGGAATGCACTGGTCCAACCGGCTGGCCTTGTTTGTCTACCATCCGGACGTAATAAGTGGTATTGGGCTGCAGGTTGCTGATGGTGGCGCGGTGATTGTCGCCGCCCGAATGTTCGATGGCATCTACCGCCAAGGGACCAAAGTTGTTGGGATCGGTGCCGTACTGCAGAACCAGATCCTGGCTCGCTTTTGAGGTCCAGGCGATCTTCGCTGAATTTGCGTTGGCAAATTCCAGCATGGTCTTGGTGACCTGCGTGCTGGGTTGGCTGGTTGTTGGAGTTCCAGGAGTCTGGGCCAGGGCAAAGCCGGCGCAGAACACCAGAACCGCTGCGATTTTAAACAGTTTCATCATACTTTTCCCCTCCACGGGTACTACGACTGTGGCTACTACATGCGAAGCAAAGAGATGAGAGGAGGTTGTCTTGGGGCGGATTGCAAAAACCTTGCCGCTGATGAATGCTGGTCCCACTGATCTGAACGGAAATAGAACGACCTACCGCGGATTAACGCGGATGAGCGCGGATCGGGGCTGGAAGTTAAAACCTTAAAACACAGAGAAACAGAGGAAACGGAGGAATGGGTAAGGGAAGAAGAAATAAGGAATCGAATCCCTTTAATCAGTTTTTCATCAGCGGTAGGTCTTGTTCTTTAGCATTACCTAATCTCTCCGCTTCCCCCGTTCCTCATATGTTTCAAGGTTTTGGGCTTAATTCGATCAGGCTGAGCAGACCCGTTTTGCACTTTGGCCCTCTCCGTGTTACTCTTTTTAAGTCACTTACAGGACGAGATTTAGATATAGGAGTCGACCAGAATTCAGTGTTAGCGAGAGAGCGCAAGGCCGACGTCATCAACCGCTTCCGTACGCATCAATCTGATACGGGCAGCCCGGAAGTCCAGATTGCCATACTCAGCGAGCGTATCGGCGAGCTGACGGAGCACTTCAAGAGCCATAAAAAGGACCATGCCTCCCGGCGGGGTCTTCTTATGATGGTCAGCAAGCGCCGCCGCCTGCTGGACTATCTTAAAACGTACGATACTGAGCGTTATAAAGACGTCATCCAGAAACTTGGCATCCGTAAATAATCGATCGAGATCGAACGGAAAAACGGTCGTCTAGCGCCGGCGGGATACGTGTATCGGTTCGCCGTCGCATGCTCAGAATGCTCTCTTTTTGAATTCAGACTGCTGGTCCTCCTGGAAAAGAGGAACTGATGAAGCAGACAGCCACTGTTGAACTTGCAGGCGGCAAAACCCTCACAATTGAAACTGGACATCTGGCAAAACAGGCGCAAGGCTCAGCCATTGTGCGCCAGGGAGATAACGTAGTACTAGGCACGGCATGCGCCTCACCCGACCCCCGCGAAGGCATAGATTTCTTCCCCCTTACCGTTGATTATCGCGAATACACTTACGCTGGAGGACGCATTCCCGGCGGCTTTATTAAGCGTGAAGGCCGTCCGCAGGAGCGCGAGATCCTGACGGCGCGCCAGATTGACCGCCCTATCCGCCCGCTGTTTCCTGAAGGCTTCCGCAATGAGACCCAGGTGATTGCCCTGGTGCTTTCCGCTGATACCGAAAATGATCCTGACGTACTGGCGATTAACGCTGCTTCCGCGGCGCTGACGCTTTCTCAGATCCCGTTTCACGGCCCGGTGGGCGCGGTTCGCATTGGCTTGGTCAACGATCAGATGATCGTGAACCCGACATACGAAGAAATGCGCGACAGCTTGCTCAACATTATGGTGGTGGGCACGGCTGAAGGCATTGTGATGGTGGAGTCCGGCGCCAAGGAAGTTTCAGAAGAGCAGGTGCTGAGCGCAATTGAATTTGGCCATGAGCAGATCAAGAAAATTTGCGCTGCGCTGACCGATCTGGCCGCCAAAGCCGGACATAAGAAACTTGAAGTCACCGCTCCCGAATTCGATCAGAAATATTACGACCAGCTCATGAAGAAGGTCGGCAAAGAACTGGTTGACGCGCTGGATACGAAGAAGCACCCCAAGCATGAGAGCTATGAGAAAGTCCGCGAGATCAAGAAGTCGCTGAAAGCCGAGCTGCCGGAAGACGATAAAGATGCCGCAACAAAGCTTTCAAAATACTACGAAGCGTTGCGCGAGCGCATCTTCCGCGAGCAGGTAACCAAAGACCGCAAGCGGCCTGATTCACGGGCGTTTGATCAGATTCGCGATATCTGGATTGAAGTTGGCGTTCTGCCACGCACACACGGTTCAGCCGTGTTTACACGCGGCGAGACCCAGGCGCTGGTTACCACCACGCTGGGTACGCCGGACGATGCACAGCGCATCGAGCGGTTTGAAGGCGAAACCAAAAAGCGCTTTATGCTGCATTACAACTTTCCGCCGTTCTCTGTCGGCGAAGTGGGCCGCATGACCGGCGTTGGCCGTCGTGAGGTGGGACACGGAGCGCTGGCAGAACGCGCGATTACTGCCGTGCTGCCTGACGCGGACAAATGGCCTTACACCATGCGCGTGGTTTCAGACATCCTGGAATCAAACGGATCATCTTCGATGGCTACGGTTTGCGGAGCGTCGCTCTCACTGATGGATGCTGGAGTTCCGCTTTCTTCGGCTGTGGCGGGCGTGGCCATGGGACTGGTGAAGGAAGAAGACTCCTACGCCATCCTTACAGACATTGCCGGCGCTGAAGACCATTACGGCGATATGGATTTCAAAGTCGCTGGAACGCGGAAGGGAATTACCGCGTTGCAGATGGACATCAAAGTGATGGGCATTACGTCCAAGATCATGCATGAGGCGCTGGAGCAGGCGAAGCACGGGCGCCTGTACATTCTGGACAAAATGGAAGGCACGATTACCGGCGGACGCGAAAATATCTCAAGCTTTGCGCCGCGCATTTACACCTTGCAGATTCCGGTGGATAAGATACGCGACCTGATTGGCCCCGGCGGAAAGATGATTCGCAGCATTATTGAAGAAACCGGCGTGAAGATTGATGTGGACGATAGCGGCCGAGTGAATGTCGCCTCCAGCGATGGGCCTTCAGCGCAGCGCGCCATCCAGCGCATCAACGATCTCACGGCTGTGCCGGAAGTCGGCAAGACGTACCTGGGCAAAGTGGTACGGCTGGCCGAGTTCGGCGCGTTCGTGGAAATCATTCCAGGAACCGATGGCCTGCTGCACATCAGCGAAATTGCTGAACATCGCGTGAAGGAAGTGAAAGACGAACTCAAGGAAGGTGACCAGGTTTTGGTTAAAGTCCTGGGGATTGAAGGCAACAGAATTAAGTTGAGCCGCAAAGCTATTCTGCGCGAGCAACGCGCAAAAATGCCGCCACCGCCGCAAGCCGGAGACGGTGAAGGCGGGCCGTCAGGTGATGGAGGCGGTGAAGGCGGCGAGCGTCCTCCTGCTCAGCCGCGTGGAGAAGGTGAAGAGACAATCACCTTTGAAGGCGGCGGTGACTTCAACGATGATGAAGGCGGCGAGCCGAACTTCAATCGTGAAGATGCAAACCGTGAAACCGTAGCTGCAGGCAGGCCAGACCGTCCAAGAGGCGACCGCCCGCACGGCGGAGGCGGAGATCGCGGAGGCCGTGGCGGCGGTAGGCATCGTCGTGGCGGTTCTGGCGGTGGACGCGGCCCGCGCGGCGGAGGCGGCGATCGTGGTCCTCGTGGCGGTGGTGGAGATCGCGGTAACCGCTAAGTAGTCCAAAGATAGAAAAGAGGTGCAGCATGAGCTTGCACCTCTTTTTTTGTGGATGAAGTCTGCTCTGATTGTGTGCAGCGCACCAGCAGCTCTCGCATTCTTCTGTTCCGCATCTAACAATGTATGAAAGAGCGTAGTGATGCAGAACAAACCAGCCAATTCAATCGAACTTTTCTTATAGTCATTTCATTGACCGCGTTTCTTGCAGTGATAATCGCAGGGCTGCTATACGGATGTGCCAAGTCAAGTCGTCCGGAGCGCCCAAGTACGCCACCAGCGCCTTCGGGAAGGGTTATATTCAACAACCTGCCCTCGGGTTTCGGCCTAACAACATAGCGCGCGCCGAAATTACGCTGTCGTTCCCGCGCCGTGGCATTTCTTGTATTTCTTGCCTGACCCACAGGGACAAGGATCATTTCTTCCGACCTTCGCTTGCCCGCGCACTACCTGCTGCGGCGCTGTGTTTCCATTCGATCCTGCCATGCGCGCCTGCTCCAACTCTCTCTTCTTTCTGCGTTGGAACTGTGCTTCCAGGTCGTCCATTGAAGTGGAAGCGCGTTTTCTTGGCGGCGGCAACTGCTGCGGCTGTTCGCCATTCGCTTCATCCACCGCCGTGACTACCGGTTGTGCCGTAGGCGCATCCATGATCTGCATGTGGAACAAGTAGCGGACCGCGTCTTGCTGCGACTTCTCCATCATCTCTTCAAACATGTCAAACGATTCTCGCTTGTACTCCACCAGCGGATCGTGCTGTCCATAACCGCGCAGCCCGATTCCTTCTTTCAGGTGGTCCATGTTCAGCAGATGGTCTTTCCACTGCGTATCCAGAACACTCAGCATGATCATGCGTTCGTGGTAGCGCATGGCGTCGGCGCCAATTTGTCTTTCCTTGGCATCGTAAAGCTCTTTCAGCTTCTCAAAAATCTGGTCGCCCAATTCCTGACGATTCAGCTGCCCGGCATCAACGCCTTGTTTCTCCATGTCCAGGCCAAACTGCTCCACCAGATATTTATTCAACCCTTCAATGTCCCACTGGTCAGCGTGGATGTTGCGGGCCGCAAAACGGTCCAGCGCTTCGCCCACCATGCCGGCAACATAATCTTCCAGGATCAAATCTTTCTGGTCGATGCCGGAAAGCAATTCCTTGCGCAGACCGTACACGGCCACGCGCTGCTTGTTCATTACGTCGTCATATTCCAGCACGTGCTTGCGGGACTCAAAGTTCTGCGCTTCCACTGCTTTCTGCGCGGCCTCAATGCGCTTGGAAATCATCCTCGATTCAATCGGCACGCCTTCTTCCATGCCCAGGCGCTGCAACAGGGTTGAAACCCATTGCTTGGCAAAAATGCGCATCAGATCGTCTTCCAATGACAGATAGAAGCGGGAAGAACCCGGGTCGCCCTGGCGGCCAGCGCGCCCACGCAGCTGGTTGTCGATACGGCGCGCTTCATGGCGCTCGGTTCCCAGAATGTGCAGCCCGCCCACGCTGATTACTTTTTCATGCTCCGCGTCAGTTTCTTTTTTGTACTTGTTAAAAGTTTCGTTCCATTTGTCGGCAGGGCATTTGTATTCCTGTCCGTTGTAATAGAAGACAATATTCTCAGCTGTGTCCTGCTCCAGTGCTACTTCGCCGGCAGCGGCGCGCAACTGTTGTGCAATGCCCTTTTTCACCATCTCCTGGCGCCCCATAAACTCGGCATTGCCGCCCAGCAGAATATCGGTGCCGCGTCCTGCCATGTTCGTGGCAATCGTTACCTGGTTCATGCGGCCCGCTTGCGCCACAATCTCGGCTTCTTTCTCGTGAAACTTGGCATTCAGCACCACATGCTTCACATTTTTCTTCTTCAGCAGGTCAGAAATGCGCTCTGATTTTTCAATGGACGTGGTTCCCACCAGCACGGGTCTGCCTTCCACGGCAATCTTCTGGATCTCATCCGCTACGGCATAATACTTTTCTTTCTCCGTGCGATAGACAATGTCCGGGTTCTCTTTGCGCAAAAGAACGCGGTTCGTCGGAATCACCACCACCAGCAGCTTATAAATGTTGTCGAACTCGGCGGCTTCGGTCTCGGCTGTTCCGGTCATGCCGGCCAGCTTTTTATACATGCGGAAATAATTCTGGAAAGTGATGGTGGCAAGCGTCTGCGTTTCACGCTCCACCTTCACGCCTTCTTTGGCCTCGATTGCTTGATGCAAGCCGTCAGACCAGCGGCGTCCCGGCATCAAGCGGCCGGTGAACTCATCCACGATGAGCACTTCGCCCTCTTTCACCACGTACTCAACGTCCTTGCGATACATGGCATGGGCCTTCACCGCCGTTTCAACGTGGTGCTTCATCGCCCAGTTTTCCGGATCGGAAATGTTGTCGATCCCCAGCAGGCGCTCCACCTTATCCCAGCCCTCGTCGGTGATCATTGTGTTCTTGTGCTTTTCGTCGACAACGAAGTCGCCGGTGTATTCCTTGGGCTCTCCCGGCGGCTTCTCAATCTCCTCGCCTTTCACCAGGTTGGGCACCACGCGGTTTGCTTTGTCATATTTGTCGGTGGATTCGTCGCTCTGGCCACTGATGATCAGCGGTGTTCTGGCTTCGTCAATTAGGATGGAGTCAACTTCGTCCACGATGCCAAAGTTATGCCCGCGCTGCACGCATTCGGCCAGGTCGAATTTCATGTTGTCGCGCAGGTAATCAAAGCCAAATTCGTTGTTGGTGCCGTAGGTCACGTCGGCCGCATAGGCTTCGCGGCGTTCGTCGTCGTCCAGATCATGCACAATTACGCCCACGCTTAGTCCCAGAAAGCGATAGAGCTTGCCCATCCATTCTGAGTCGCGCTTGGCCAGGTAGTCGTTTACCGTCACCACGTGGACGCCGTCCCCGGTCAGGGCGTTCAGATAAACCGGCAGCGTTGCCACAAGAGTCTTGCCTTCACCGGTCTTCATCTCGGCAATCTTGCCCTGGTGCAACACCATGCCGCCAATCAATTGCACGTCAAAGTGGCGCATGTTCAGCACGCGCCGGCCGCCTTCACGGGCCACGGCAAATGCCTCGGGCAGTATCTCGTCCAGCGCCTGGTTGCGCGCCTCAATCCGCCGCTTAGTCCATTCCTCAATCTGGCCGCGGACGTCCTGGTCAGGAGCGCTCTTCATCTCCGCAGACAGGCGGGCAATCTCGGTTTCGGCTTCTTTCGTGCGCTCTTTAATGCGGGCGCGGAACTCGTTAGTCTTGGCGCGAAGCTGCTCATCCGTGAGCTGCTTCATCTGCGGCTCAAGGGCGTTGATCTGGTCCACCAGCGGACGCATCCGCTTGATTTCCCGTTCATTACTGGTGCCAAAAACCTTGGCTAATGCTTTTCCTATCAAGTGTGGTTTTCCCTTAGAAGTTACTCGGTTGTGAGGACAAAGTTACTCAAATTAAAGCCTACCATATTGGATGAGGCTGGCCCCTTCGGCGGTTCCTGATGTCCGGGTTCCTCGGTCTCTCTAATTTTCTCCGCTTCCTCGGTTCCTTCGCGGTTCAGGGGCGGCAATATTTGGCAATCACCCAGTTTCTAATAATTTCTTGCCCCGTTCTGGTTCGTGACAATCAGCTGGGGTTTTTCGCTGACCCTTGCACCCGCCGGTGGGCGTGTCCGATAAGAGTGTAAGATGATGTAAATAAACAACTTATGTTAGCATTAGCGCTTTCAAAAAGCAAGCAGTTTATGCCACGCTTTTAAACCCTGTCATGCCCCAAATCGAACCCTTTAACCTTGGCATCCTGACCGAGGCCGAGCGACTCTGAGCGAAGCCGAAGGGGAGGGTAAGGGCGAGTGGTAGGACCCCGGTGATGTGTCCCGTAACCATGCCGCATCAGGGAATTCTAACTACAAACTGTGGATCGGCAGGCACCCGCCTGCGTATTGGATTTGTTCTCGACATCTTCAAAGCCCCTAGCACTATCCCACGGCGACCTGCCATCCCGAGCCGCAGCACAAAAAAGTTTCAGCTTAGTCATTCACTCTTTTGAGTGCACAGGCGAGGGAACTGCTCCGCTGCTCAAGGAGGGGGCTACCGCCAGACCGGGGGATCACGATTCTTCAACATATCGTGCCGTAAAGACGGTTGGAAAGAATCTCCCTGCGCCGCAGGCTTGCGCGTGACGGAGTGGAGCGCGTCAAAAAAAGGACGAGAATGTAGCTATTTCCTACCCTTTCACAAAAACCCGCGAAGCATAGGGAGGTGATTGCGCCGCGACGACGGGAAAATCAACGTACACTTGGGTGCCCCGGCTGTGTCAAAATGACAATCCAATATTCAAATTGATAAGGGCATTTGGAGGAGAACGTGCATTTAAAACCAGATCCCGTGGCTGTGGAATTTCTCCGAGAGTTCGGATTGGCGTTTCTCTTCGTTATATTTGGTGCAATGTCTTTTATGCGATATCGCTCCACTTGGCGTTCCTCAAAACGGAGGCGTTCCTCAAAAGATCGGTCTGAACACAAAGGCGATGAATGAGATTCGATTCACTATTTCCCACGCGCTTCGATCGCGAAATAGCATCAGGGAACCACTTTAGCGCTTTGCATGAGATGGGCGCAGCGAGTCGAGGGCTGCGCAGGCGACCGTTTACCTCTGCCATTCCCGCCGAAGCTTGGTTGAAATCGTTAGCTGTGGGGTGTCGCATAGTTGGACGGCCGACCAATTGAGAGAATTCCAGCTTGGCATTTCATACTGACTCCACTGAAACCTATTGATTCAGCTCGATTCCCGCGTCTTTTCAATCACTTAAGGACTTTTAGAATCCCTAATTACCCTTGTGACTGGAAGCTCCCAGACAAACACTCTACTCTTTATGGATGGCGGATTGGATGGCTGAACACGAGGTTTTGGCGGCTGCAATCTTTGTAGGCCTCTCGCTCGCCCTTACTGCCATCTTTGCTGCCCTGGAGCGCCGTTACAAACAGAATTTAACGGCTCGACGGAAAGATAACTTCTCATAATCAGGTTTTTGAAAGAACCCTCCGCAAAGCCACCGGTTTACATTCCGGCAACAAAAAAGCCCGCGATTCGCAGCGGGCTTTTGTTTGTTCAACGAACGTAAATGCCTTTAAGGCACGCTAATGTTTCTGCTGCTGAAAAAGCTTCTGCCTGTGCTGTCAAAGGCTTTTATTACCAGCAAATGTGATCCCGAACCCATTGGCACATCTGTTTCAATCAATGTGCTGTTGGGAGAATGGAACACTTCTTTGAAATCAAGATAGATCTGCATGGTCGTAATCGGCGCTGTGGACTTGGCCGCTGCTACCACACGCACAGGCGCATCCACTGCGGCTTTTTGTCCGGGAGAGCAAATGTTTACAGCAAAATTTGTGCTCTCCGAGCAAGGTGGAATGGTTGCCGGAATGGACCTGGGTGTGGAAACGGAAAAGTCATTGTGGAAGGGCTGCCCCTTGGTCCAGGATTTGACCTCCAGCCGGTGCTCGCCAGGCGCAAGCGCAAGTTTCTTATCAATGCTGCCTCCAACCACCTGGAATACGAGTTTGTTGTCGAGGTAGATCTGGCTCACGCTTGGAGGCGTGGATGATGTGAAGTGAGAAACAATGTGGACCGGTGAAAGCCCCACAGCGCCGTCAGACGGATGGCAGACCGTGACCGTGTGATTGACCGTGCTGACCTTGCACGCACTGGGTGGAGTGGTATTGAGCACCACAAATACCGGGCCGCCAAATTTGCTCACCATGGCGAGGTCAGGCTTGCCGTCATGATTGAAATCTGCCACAACCACCGATGGGTTTTCCACAATCGGCGCCTTCAGCGTCACTGTTACCAGTTGAGAAGGCCCGCCCGGGAACGCTGGTGGCCCCGCGAATGTTCCATCCGCATTCTGTTTCTGGATAATCAAGGTCATGTTATTGGGATTAAATGAGGGATCGTTTGTGTCATTGCCCACCAGCACAAAGTCTTTGTGGCCGTCGCCATCCACGTCGAAGGCCGCGCCTCCCACCTGAAAGCCTGGGTTCTCCACATCCACGGGAAATCCAGGGCCGCTTGGGCTTGTGCTAAAAGTGCCATCGCCATTGTTAATGGCCACGCTCACGCCTATACAGGGTTCATGGCAGCCGAAAAACGGCATGATCGCGTCGGTAAGCCCATCCTGGTTGATGTCCACTGAAATCAGGTCGGTTGGCGGAATGATGCCGTCCAGAACCGATTGGGCGGTGAATGAGCCGTCGCCATTGCTCACCAGCACTCCGAATGCGCCTTGCGGCACGATCCCGAAGATGTGGCAGCACTCGATGTAGTAAAGATCGTCCTTGCCATCGTGATTGAAGTCGGCCCGGACGATTTTCGAAAGCAGAAAAGCATTGGCGTTGGGTGGCCTGGGATCAAGCCCAAAGTTGCCGGTGTCCACAAACGTCAGCATTCCGCCTCTGCCATTTCCCGGGGTCACAAGCACAGCGTTATTCGGAGAATTGCTGGAAGTCGCGATGTCCGGATTGCCGTCACCATTGAAGTCTCCCACCGCAATGGAGGTTGCGTGGGGCGCTCCAATAATTTCATGGTGCGGCTGGAATGTGCCGTCCCCATTGCCCAGCAGGATGGAGACGCTGTGTGAGGCATTCGCCGCTCCACCGTTGGAGACCACAATATCCATCTTTCCATCCTTGTTCCAATCCACCGCGGCCAGGCCATTAGGCCCGGGGCCGGTAGCGAAATCCAGGTGCGGGCGGAAAGTGCCATCGCCATTGTTGATAAGAATAGAGACCGTGTTGGTGTCGCCGTTTACCGTGGCGATGTCAGGGATATGGTCGCCATTAAAGTCAGCCGCAATAATCTGGCCGGCCAATCCACCGGTTGGGTAACTTTGCGTGTTAAAACTCTGGCTGAAACAGAAGGTTGAGAGAGAGAGGAAAACTACAGCAGAGAAGAGGTGCTTCATGGGGTCTTACTCCGAGTTGCGTAACAACTCGTGTGGTGGGATGTACTAATTGGTAAACAGAGTTGCTGCTGGATGAGCAAACAAAATTACTTAGCCCTGGCTTAATACCGTGCAACAGCATCTAGGAAGGTATGCACAAAAAGAAAAGGCCCGCTTTTCCGCGGGCCTTATGTTCTATTAAAAAGTTGTTATCTGTTGGATTGTTGTGCCGCCGCGCGCTGGGCTACGATCTTTCTGGCATTTTCCGCCAGCTCTTTGGCCTTTGGCAGCTCGTTCAGCGCTGCGATCACCTGCGGATCGTTTTCCGCGCGCACTCGCAAGCCTTCTTCCTGTCCAAACTCTGAGATGAAGAGTTCCGTCTTGATGCTGGACTTGATGTAGTCCGAGCCTTCATTCAGGTCAGCTTCAGTGTACGGAATCTTCTGCGAGTCCAGGAATTTGCGGAACTCCTGCATCACCGCGTCTGTGACTTCAAAATTCTTGTCCACATGGCGGTTGGCCAGGTAGTGCTTGGCGAAATTGAAGAACGCATATTTCACCAGCAGGGAATCTTCAAAGTGCGTGGTCTTGAACGGCTTTACTTTCACGTCAGGAGTAATGCCGCCGCCGCCAAACATCGTGCGCCCGCTATCAGTCAACTTCACTTCCTTGGAAGTGCTGTTTGTGTTGGCGTTGTTGTTGGGATTATCTTCCTGCTCGCGGGAGTAATAATAATCATAGAGAGAAACGCCGTTGTAATCGCGCTGGATCAGGCGTCCGCTCGGCGTGTAGTACTTCGCAGTAGTCAGCGCCAGTCCGGTATTTTCAGACAGCGGATACACCGTCTGCACCAAACCCTTGCCGAAAGTTACTTCGCCAACAATCAATCCACGATCATGGTCCTGGATGGCGCCGGAAACAATCTCCGCCGCGGAAGCTGTGCCGCGATTTACCAGCACTACCAGCGGATAATCTTTTCCGCCGTTGCCGTGTGCTGCTTTATACATTTTTTCCGGTGAACTGCGGCCACGATGCGAGACGATAACCTGTCCCTTCTTCAGGAATTTATCTGCAACGCCCACGCCCTCATTCAGCAGTCCGCCAGGATTGCCACGAAGGTCGAGGATTAGGCCTTTTAGATCGCCAAAGCTTTGTAGCGCATCTTCCACTTCCTGTTCCGTGGTTTCATTGAAGGCTGAAACGTGCATGTAGCCGATGCCCGGCCGCACCATGAATTTCAGGTCAACGCTGTTGCGCGGAATCTCGTCGCGAATCACGTTGAACTCAAGCGGTTTCTCGGCCGCCTCTCGCAGAATCGAAATGTGTACGTTGGTGCCTTTAGGGCCTTTCAGCAGGTCGGCAACGTCGCTTACGCTCATGTTGTCCGTGGCTTTGGCATCCACGGCGATAATCACGTCGCCCGGACGCAGCCCAGCTTTGTAGGCCGGCGTTCCCGCGAACGGG
>DASXKZ010000195.1:0-14612 GCA_036496525.1 Candidatus Angelobacter sp. | reverse complement strand
CTCAGCCTCGGCCATTCCTGAAGGCGAGACGAAGAAGCCACCGCAATAAATGGATTTAGCGATGGGAGAGCAGTGCGCAGTGTCACGGTTTTAAAATTTTATGAACAAAATGATTGTGGCCAACCTGGTCCACCGCCCTATCCGGTCTATTATTTCTATTTTTGCCGTGGCCGTGGAAGTCACGCTGATCCTGATGATCGTGGGGTTGGCGCTGGGAATTCTGGATGACAACAAGGCGCGTCAGGTAGGAATGGGCGCGGACCTGACGGTGCGGCCCCCAGGATCATCCAACCTTGCGGCTTTCGGCGGCGCTCCAGTGCCCATCCGGGTGGCTGACATTTTGCGCAAACAGCAGCACGTGGTGGCGGTCTCGCCGGTGGTGCTGCAGGTGACATCTACAACGAACATCGAGATTATCTACGGGATTGATCTGCAGTCATTCGAGGCGCTGGGCGGCCCGATGCGATATCTGAAAGGCGGCCCATTTCAGGGGCCGGACGACATGATTGTGGACGATCTATATGCCGCAAGCAACAAAGTGCATGTGGGCGACCCGGTCAATGTGCTGAATCACATGTTCAAAGTGTGCGGAGTGGTACCGCATGGACGCGGAGCTCGCCGGTTTATTCCAATTACCACCATGCAGGACGTGACCGGGACGCAGAACAAGGCTTCAATGTTCTATGTGAAGCTGGACGATCCGATCAATGCCGACAAAGTGGTGGAGCAGCTAAAGCAAATTCCCGGCATGGAAAGCTACAACATTCTTTCCACCAGCCAATGGCTGGCTGCGACTTCAGCGGACAAGATTCCCGGGCTGAACCTGTTTATCAAAATCGTAATTGGGATTGCGGTAATCATCGGCTTCATCGTGATTTTCCAGTCGATGTACACAGCGGTAATGGAGCGGACGCGGGAGATCGGGATATTGAAGTCGCTGGGCGCGTCCAAATCATACGTGGTCAGGGTGATCCTGAGAGAAACGCTGCTGCTGGCAGTGTCAGGAATTCTGGTGGGCTACCTGATCAGCACCGTTGGCCAGGTTGGCCTGGTGCATCAGTTTCCAACTTTGCGCGTGATGCCGATCACCTTGAAATGGGCGATTTATGCCGCGTTGATTGCCATTGGTGGGGCCATGCTGGGAGCCATCTATCCGGCATTCAAGGCAGCGCAGAAAGATCCGATCGACGCGCTGGCGTATGAGTAGAGCAGCCCTTAGCTATTAGCTCTTGGCCTTTGGCTTTGTCTTGAGCACGCGGCTCTGATAGCCGAAGGGACGCTCGTTTTGGCTATCCAAGGACTACATTCAATATGCAATAGGGTTCCTTCGCTACGCTCGGGATGGGAGAGAACGTTACAATAGAGTTTTGCACTCTTCTTGGAGGGTTTCATGGATCCGCTAGCAGGAATCGTCGGCGCGCGCCGGAATGAGGATATTGCCCTGGACTTGATGAAATTTATTGCTGCTACCACCAACGTTGGAAAGACCGTTGCCTCGGGGGCGGGATTTCACGGCGCGGTGGACAATAAGTCTGAAGACTATGCCACCCACCTGCTGGAGCTGTATACACGCTGCCTGAACACGGTGAGCGGCAGGAAATAGCCCAATTTAGAGGATTCTGCCGCAAAAGTTAAAGTTTGCGCTTGGAGCCAAATCCAAGGATAATCAGGGCAGCCGAAATGCCCCGGCTGCCTCATTTCCTTTGTGAATCTGCCGAATTACATAACGCTTTCGCGGATTGCCTCTATCCCACTGATCATATGGGTGCTTACCACGCCTTACTTCAGCGGGAAGAGCGCCAAAGAAGAGACGTTGCGCGTGGTGCTGGCTTCCGGCATCTTCATCCTGGCCAGCATTACTGATGGCCTGGATGGCTACCTGGCACGCCGTCGCGGCCAAATTACCACCATGGGCATGCTGCTGGACCCGCTGGCGGACAAGCTAATGATTGCCGCCTGCTATATCACCCTGCTGCGCCTTAGTCCGGACATCGTGAACATTTGGGTGGTGGTGCTCATCATTGGACGGGAATTCCTGATCAGCGGCCTGCGATCAATCGCCTCAGCAGAGGGCTTTACCATTGAAGCCAGCGAACTGGGCAAGCTCAAGATGGTGGTACAGATTGTCTCCGTGGTGGCGACGATCCTGGCGCTGCGCTGGGACACGTGGTATTTCAACCTGCGGGTGTTTTCGTTTGTTCTAGACGTCGACCTGGTGGCCCGTATGGCCATATGGTTTATGGTGGCTGTGTCATTGATTTCGGCTGTGGATTACTTCTGGGGCTTCTGGAAGAAGATTGACACGCGAGTGGAGCGGCGCAGGCGTCGCCCATTTATCCTGAGCAGGCGCAAGAAGAAGGCATTGCAGGAAGCCGAAGCCAACAATCCGGCAAAGGCGCATTGAGCCGTCAGTTCGGCCCCTCAAGATAGAATAATCTCATGTCGACCGCGCCTCTTACATCCACCGCAAGCAGGGTTTTCAAGGCCAGCCGCTGGACCCGCGGCAATCTGCTCTTTCCTACCCGTATTGAAGTTGGTCCGGAGCGCGTTCTGCGGATCAAGCCCCGGTTCTTTGGCAGCTCAGAGGAGAGCATCCCCATTACCAAGGTGGCTTCGGTGTTGATCAGTACAGGAATGCTCTGGTCAGACATTCGGATAGATTCCACCGGAGGCAGCAATCCCATCCTGAGCCATGGCCATAGCAAGGCGGACGCGGTGGCGATCCGCAACATTATTGAGCATTATCAGCAAGGCCTTCCGCAAAGATAGCTGGCGTAAAGCGTTCTCCAGACAGGACAAAAGTAACCAGCCTAAGCTGGGGGACAATTTTCCCATTTGGGCGTCTAAAAGCTTGGAACCACAGTGTCTTTCCAGCCGTATTACTAACCAGCAATCGGAATTGGGCAAGGTAGAAACGGTATCCGAATAGATGAGAATGGCGTTGGACACAATCGGGCAGGTATTGAGCATTTTATGGGCGCACAAGCTGCGCTCATTTCTCACCATGTTTGGTATTGCCTGGGGCGTGGGATCGTTGCTGTTTCTGGTGGGCGTGGGTGAAGGGTTCCGCTCAGGGCAGCGCAAGAACATGGCAACGATCGGCGAGGACGTCATCTTTGCCTGGGGCGGTCAGATTCCGGTCGTCGCAGGCCAGACCCAGGACCAGCGCAGCTATTACCTGACTTACAAGGACTATCTCGACATCAAGAAAGAAGCTACGCTGGTGGCCGAAGTTGCGCCTGTGGTGGGCCGAGGCGATATTCGCGCCGTGAGCGATTTTGCCACGGCCAGCGGATTTGTGAGCGGAAGCAAGCCGAATTTTAATCGCATCCGCTTTTTGCCGCAGGGTGAAGGGCGCTGGCTCAATGAGTCCGACGAAGAACAAAAACGCCAGGTCTGCGTGCTGGGCTTCCAGATGATGCGTAATCTGTTTCCGGGCAGGCCGGCTATTGGAAGCACCATTCTGCTGAATGGCATTCGCTTTGAGGTGATTGGCGTGCTGGCCAATATTGGACGGCAGGAAAATAACCTCAATAATGTCCGCGTCTATATTCCTTTCGCCACCATGCACCAGTATTTTCCGATGAAGAATGAGCATACGCCCGATGACATCGGCAACCTGATCTTAAAGCCCGTGAGCCGAGACAAGCACGCGGGCGCCGTGGAGCAGGTACACAAGATCATTGCGCGGAATCACGGCTTTGATCCAAACAATAAAGATGCGTTCCAGGGCTGGGACACGGTGCAGACTCAGGATACAGTGGGCAAGATTTTTGACGGCATGGACATTTTCCTGGGCGGCGTTGGCATGGTGACGCTGGTGCTGGGTGCAATTGGCATTGTGAACATCATGCTGGTATCAGTGACGGAGCGCACGCAAGAAATCGGCTTGATGAAAGCGCTGGGCGCCACCAACCGGCGGATTCTGATGCAGTTCTTTCTAGAAGGCGCGTTTCTTACCGCGCTGAGCGGCGGCACCGGCATTGCGATAACGGCAGGCGTGATGGCCATACTGGCCAAGCTGCCGACGCCTCCCGGCTTCGACTTGCCGCATATTGTTCCGGCATCTGCAGCGGTGGCCGTGGGGTCATTATCTATCGCGGGCATTGTTGCGGGACTTTATCCGGCGCGGAAAGCTTCATTGTTGCAGCCGGTGGAAGCGCTGAGAAGGGAATAGCAGATGGTCCGCGACATACTGGGACAGGCATATTCATCGATTAAGCACAACCGCCGGCGCACAGCGTTGACGATGCTGGGCATGGCCTGGGGCATTGCCACGGTGGTCATCCTTCTGGCCTACGGCGCAGGCTTTGGGCGGGCGATTACCGCGATCTTCTCCAACTTCGGCATGCAGATGATGGGCATATTTCCCGGTCGTACTTCCTTGCAGGCGGGCGGCCAAAAGGCGGGCGTGCAGGTGCGTTTCACTATCGATGACGTACAGCACTTGCAGGAGCAAATTCCGGTGGTCCGGCACATCTCGCCGGAAGCGTCATTCGAGACCAATGTGCAGCATGAAAATCGCACGCAGAAATTCAACGTTGGCGGATTTACTCCAGCCATTGTTCCGGTGCGCGCGCTCAAGACAGAACAAGGCCGGTTTTATAACGACGCTGACGAGATGCAGCGTTCCCGCGTTGCTGTGCTGGGATCGGACGCCAAGGATAAACTTTTTTCCGGCGAGCCCGCGCTGGGTGAAAGCGTGCGTATTGCCGGGATCAGCTTTGAAGTGATTGGCGTGCTTGAAGCCAAGATGCAGGAAGAAGGGAACGATAACGTAAACGCGATTGTGTACATCCCTTTCTCCACCATGGGCGACATACGGGACACGCGCTACCTGGACGGAATATGGCTGGATTACGACGGCATGGAATACGAGAAAGTTGAGGGCAATATCCGGAGCGTGCTGGGCTCGTTCCACGGCTTCAATGGCAAGGACCCGCGCGCGGTATTTGTCTGGAACACGATGAAGAACCTGAACAACTGGCAGATCATTACCATGGCGTTGCAGGTTTTGCTGACGATTATCGGCACGCTTACGCTGGGAATTGGCGGCGTGGGGCTGATGAACATCATGCTGGTCTCAGTGACGCAGCGCACGCGCGAGATTGGCGTGGAAAAAGCACTGGGCGCGCGCCGACGCGACATACTTACGCAGTTTCTGGCTGAAGCCATGGCCATTACTTTTGCCGGCGGACTGCTGGGCGTGGCGGTGGCTTACGTGATCTCGTGGATCATTGGGTCGATACCTGTTTATAGCGTAATGGCCAAAAACGCTGACGCCGGCGACATCCATCTCGCTATTTCTCCCGTGCATCTGCTGGTTTCCACTGCGATCCTGATTGTGGTGGGGCTCATCAGCGGCATGCTGCCAGCGATTAAAGCGTCGCGGCTGGATCCGATTGAAGCGCTACGCTACGAATAAGTGCAGTTGCCGTAAAATCCCTGTGTCACGATAGCGCCTTACAGGGCTCGCAGAGAAAGGGCGCCTTTCGAAGGTCGAATGCCAGGTCGTCGCCACAGTGGATGCACCGAAAACGGCAGTACCCCGGGATGCCATACCTTTGCCAGACTATTTCGTCGGCAGGCAGATACTCCCGAGCTGTAGGCATGTCATTGTCAATGGAATCAAAATCTACTGGCCGGCCGTCCGCAGTGATAACTTTATCCACATAATCCCACGTATTGCAGTCGTTGAAGATCGTGATCCGCCAGTCGTTGCTGGCTGTATAGGTCACGTTGCCCGCGTAGATGTCCTGAGGATCAGATTCAGGATGAAGGGAGATTGTCCCCTCTTCAATCGCTTTCAGGAATTGAAGCAATTCATTTTCTGTGATGCTGGGCATGAACTTTGGAAAACAGATTATACGCCGTCCAAAATGGCGGACTCGCGCCTCAATCTCCCACCTTGCGCGCCACGCCTTGGAGCACAATCGTCCAGTTCGCGCCGTTATCTTCCGACGATGCCATTTTGAAGACTTCAGTCTTGCATCAGTAAACTCATTCCTGGTGCGGACCAATTGGAGCAACAATCTTAGGGGCAGACAATCTTGCTACGGCTGTGCGCGGCGGATGGTCCGCGAGTAAAGCAGCGTGCGCTCCTTGAATCCCAGACGGCGATAGATTTCGACTGCGCGCGTGTTGTCAGTGCGGACGGTGAGAAATGGCTGCTCGCCGCGTGAACGAATGCGATCGATCAGGCCGCGCATAATGGCAGTTGCGTAGCCACGGCCTTCATGGCTGGGCATCGTGGCCACCGTAGTAATCTCGTGATAGCCGGGGAGATGCAGCCGCAGGCCGCCCATCGCAACGAGCTTTCCTTCTTCGCGTATGCCCAAAAATTGTCCCAGCTTCTGGATGCGCTGGCAGAGTGTTCGGCCGGGCCGCGTCGCTATATAGAGCACACTCATCTCAGGAACATCAGCGGCAGTGAGTTCGATGACCTCGGGGGTGGCGCTGCCTTGTGGATCTGACGGAGGCGCTTCGGTTTCCTGAACCATCTGGCTTAGTTCCACGGCGCGTACAATTTCCCATCCGGTTGGTATTTGTGGCTGCGAGGTGAAGTAAAGCGTGACGGAGTCGCGCTGGATGAGCTGAGCGAGTGAATCGAAGGCCATGGCGGTGTTGGCCGCCAGCGCGCCCAGCAAAGTCATTTCCGGAGGAAATCGCCGAGCCAGCGCGGAAGCATGCGCGTGCTGCGCCTGTTTAGTGGTTAGCGCAGTCCAGACGGCGTTATCGAGCGGGAGCATGCGCTAGAGTGTATCGCATAGGCTCACACAGATTGCCCTTTGTCGCCTCTCCGGAGGCATGAGGCGCGAAATCGATCTTTTGGCCTTGACACGGTAAGAGTACGAGCGTACTCTAATGTCATGCGATATTCACCGGAACATAAAGCGGAGAACCACGAGAAGATTCTTTCCATGGCGGCTCGTTCATTCCGGGAGCACGGCGGAGACAGCAGTGGCATCGGCACGGTTATGAAGAAGGTGGGTCTGGCGAAAGGGGGCTTCTACCGCCATTTTGAAAGCAAGGATGACCTGTTCGTTGAAGCGGTAGCGCGTGCGTTCGATGAGATGGGAAGGGGCATGGTAGAGGTTGCGAGATCAGCCCCCAAAGGTCAAGCCTTGCGGGCCATGATCGAAAACTATCTGAGCGCGCGCCACGCGAATTCGCCAGGACTGGGTTGCGTGTTCGCTGCCCTCGGGCCAGAGCTGGCACGAAAGCCGCTGCCGGTGCGAAAACGAATTGAGACGTCGCGAGAAGCGTATCGCGAGCGGCTATTGCCATTTGTTCCTGGCCAGACGCGAGAGGAAAAACTGGCGAAGTTCCAGTTGTTGTTCTCCAGTATGGCTGGGGTATTGACGAATGCCCGATTGACTTTGTCGGCTCAAAGGCGCGAGCAGATGTTGATAGAGGCGCGGAGCTTTTTCATAAAGTGCTTCGCCGAAGAATAATTTTTTTTGACCTAATAGCGTACGATCGTGCTCTATTAAAAATGGAACGATACCCAAACTGAATCGAGAGGATAACCCGATGAAAGCACAATCACAGTCCGGGGTCGCCTCAGGCGGGCCCAGTATAGCTATACCTAAAACCACTGAAGTCATCGTCATTCAGACCCCCAGGCAGGGCGTAACCCCTGACCAAATCATGGTCGTTATCCCGGCAGAGATTCGGGCAACCGTGAAGCTCTACCTCGACGGGAAAATCCGCCAGTGGTATTCGCGCGGCGATGGCAAAGGCGTTGTCTTCCTGGTCGATGCGAAGACCGAGGACGAGGCACGAGCCATTATGGAAACGCTGCCGCTCGCGAAGGAGCATTTGATGGATGAACAGTACATCCCCGTGGGACCCTTGATGCCGCTGAGGGCATTGGTGGGTCCGGGAGCGCAGAACAATTAAAAAAGCCATCGCTATTCGCCGATGGCAAGGAGGGTTCATCATATGCAGGCAAAGGACATCTTCAGGATCGATATGGCGCTGGGCTATCTCGCCTGGGCGCTATGCATTGCGACTTACGTCTGGCCGCGCTTGAGGGCTATGGATCGGCTCGAGGCGTACCGCGCAATCGCCACGTTCAACAGTTTCCGCTTCTTCGGGTTGGTCTTCCTGTTACCCGGGTTTGTGGGGCCGAACCTGCCCCAGAGCTTCGCTACGCCGGTGGCTTACGGCGACGTCGCCACCGCACTGCTCGCAATCCTCGCACTGCTGACGGTGCGCATGCGCTTCCTCTTCTGGCCGCTGGTTTGGGCTTTCAATCTGGTCGGACTCATCGACCTGGTCAACGCCACAGCGCGAGCGGTCAGCGTGAATCTGCCGTCAGTTGCCGGCCAGCTCGGGGCCGCTTACGCGATCCCCATGCTTTATGTACCAGCGCTTTTCTGGACGCACATTCTGGCGTTCTGGCTGCTGCTGCGATCTGGGCCCGCACCGGCTCGGTCGGCGAAGGCGTCGATGTCATTCGCCTCAGCTGAATAACCAAGAAAGGGGACGCTTGCGATGGACGGGGTGACCTGAGGGAATCTGAAATCAGCCGTTGCCGTTCAGGCGTTTTTCGCCTTCAAAAACGTCCCCTTCTCCAACTCCGTAAACGCTTCACGCAACTGCTCCTGCGTATTCATTACGATTGGGCCGTACCATGCCACCGGCTCCTGCAGCGGCTTGCCGGAGACAAGTAGGAAGCGGATGCCGTCTTCGCCGGCTTGCACCGTGACTTCGTCGCCGCTGTCAAAGAGGATGAGCGAGCGATTGTCAGCGTGGGAAGGAGGCGCGGTGTCCAGCCAGTTCACGCTCTCCGTCGGCACGGCCAGTGGGCCGGAGGCGTTGCAGAATTTTCCTGAGCCGCCGAAGACATACGCAAAAGCATGGCGCGTGTGTTCCACTGGCAGCGTCTTGCGGCGGCCGGGCGCGACCGAGACATCGATATACGTGGGATCGGCGGCGATGCCTTCCACCGGGCCTTTCTTGCCCCAGAAGTTTCCGCAGACCAGCCGCACATGCGTTCCGTCATCGTCAGTGATTTCAGGAATCTCCGCGGTTTTTACTTCCTGGTAACGCGGCGGCGTCATCTTGAGTGCCGACGGCAGATTGGCCCAGAGCTGGAAGCCATGCATGCGTCCGGTGGGATCGCCCTTGGGCATTTCCTGATGGATGATGCCGCTGCCGGCGGTCATCCACTGCACGTCACCGGCGGCGATGGCGCCGCGATTGCCCATGCTGTCACCATGTTCGACTGTTCCGGCCAGAACGTAAGTAATGGTCTCAATGCCGCGATGTGGATGCCACGGAAATCCGGCGAGATAATCTTCCGGAAGCTCATTGCGAAAATCATCGAGCAGAAGAAAGGGATCATAGTCAGAGGTGTTGCCGAACCCGAAAGCACGCCGCAGATGCACGCCCGCGCCTTCCATAGTGGGTTTGGACTTGATCAGCTTCTTGACAGGACGGATGGACATGGCGTGCCTCCCATAGAGAATGGTAACGCAAAATCTCAATCCACCACGGAGGCGCGGAGACGCGGAGAAAACTCGAAGAAGAATCTGATCACTGATTAACACGGAGAACAGTGATCTTAAGGAGAGATCGGGAGATCCGGTGATCTGGAAAGACTCTACCGCGGATGATCGCGGATCGGAACATAGCAAAACGTCATCGCGGAGGGCAGAGACGCGGAGCAAAGGAAGGCGCCGCGCTTTCCAAACCCAATTCGTGGCATATTAGTTCACCATGGATCCCCGGCCAGCCGTCCGCACATTCGATTTTCCTCCCCATCTTGATCAGGCGGAGATAGAAAACCGCTGTGCGCGAGAATCATTCACCTGGGGACCGCAGACGTTGTGGCTGCTCTGCGGCCTGATCTGGCTCTTCTATCTGCTGGTGCGCGACATCCCTGAACTTGCCTGGAACACTGCGCTTTTTGGCCTGGGCGCAACCGTGCCGGCCGCGCTGGCCGTGTGGTATGAGATGCGACGGCGCAAGCGGCAAGCGGTGTTATGTCCTCTGCGAGGCCGCATCGGTTGCTACCGCGGGAACCGCTTCCAATACAGCTTTTTGCCCGAAGAGATGGTCCGGGTACGGCCGGATGTTTTCGGCCTCCTGATGATCGTCTTCAAGCTCCTGATACCTATGTTTTTGCTCATGGTGATTGTGGCCGTGGTGATGTTTGACAGCCTGAAACAATCCCACCAAGTTCGATTTCAGGACTTTGCAATATTTGTCTATGCAATGTTGTTTGCGCTCTTCGGCTTTGTCGCCTTGTTCCGTTCTCATTTAAGGCTGGCTTCCTTTTGGATTCCCAACGGCAAAGGAAAGACCAACACGTCCTTGTACCTGCATCCCAGAGAGCTGCGGAAAATCGAAGAAGGAGACGCGCGGGCGATACGATAAACCCGCCTCCTGCATTACCCCACCAAAAATTCGGTTGTCTCTTTTAGTAACGGAGCGAGACTGTATTGCCGCGTTGTGGCATTATTGTTGACCATGTCCGACACCACAGCGCGCGAACAGGCAGGCCTCCGCAAAGAACTTGGACTTGGCGATCTTGTCCTGGCGCAGGTCCTGTGCGTCGTGGGCTCGACCTGGGTAGGCATCGCGGCCAAATTGGGACGCGCCCACGTGGCCTTCTGGCTGGGTGCGATGCTGCTCTACTACGTCCCGCTGGCTGTAGTGGTGATCTACCTGAACCGGATGATGCCTCTGGAGGGCGGCCTCTACCAATGGGCAAAATCCGGCTTCGGCGAAATGGCCGGATTTCTCACCGCCTGGAACCTATGGGTTTATGCGGTCATTGTGACGGGCGCGATCATCTTCGTCATTCCTACAGATTTGGGCTATATTCTGGGCCCGGCCGCAGCGTGGATTCCTGCAAGCAAACTCGCCACGCTTGTGCTGACCGGTGGAGTAATGGCTGGCATTACTCTGGTTGCCATCCGCGGCCTGGATATCGGGAAATGGCTGCACAATGTGGGCAGCATCGGAATCATGGCCGCCTATGTGATTCTGCTGGGCCTGCCGCTGTGGGCGCTGCTGCGCGGTACCATCACGCACTATGAGCCAATACCGTGGCAGATGCCCCGGCCATCGTGGTTTGGTCTGGCGATTTTTGGCCAGATGACCGTAGGGGCGCTGAGCGGATTCGAATACGTGGCCATTCTGGCAGGAGAATCTCGCAACGCGGCGCGCACCATTGGCCAGTCGGTGGTGATTTCAGCTCCTATTATCGCGCTGATGTTCATTCTGGGGACGAGTTCTGTGTTGACCTTTCTGGGATCACAGCCCATCAACGTGATTGGCCCCATTCCCCAGACCATGCGGAGCGCCTTTGGCGCTGTGGGTTGGGCAGCGCCGCTGGCGATTTCACTGCTGATGATGCGCGCAGTAGCCAGCGCCAGCTTGATCTTTACCGGTCTAACCCGCCTGCCGATGACCGCAGGGTGGGACAACCTGGTGCCACGCTGGTTCGCACGCCTTCATCCGCGCCGGAAGACTCCGGTGAATTCGATTCTCTTTGTCGCCGTGCTTGTCATGCTCCTCATCTTCTTCAGCATGCTGGGCGTGCGCGAGCAGGAAGCAAGCCAGCTTCTGGCCGGCGCGTCAATTGCTCTTTACGCGATCGCATACGTGGCATTGTTCGCATTGCCGCTGCTGGGCCGCCGCGCACTGCGAAGCGCGTTGCCTGCATGGGTGAAGATATTGTCCCTGGTAGGATTAATTTCCAGCCTGGTCTCGCTGGTAATCATGGTTTACCCCATCATCGATGTGGCTGACCCTGGGATGTACGCGGCGAAGATCTGCGCCGTGGTAGTAGTGAGTAATGTGCTCGGCCTGGCGATTTACAAAGCCGGGCAAAGACGAAGCCACAGGCAACAGGACACAGGGGAGCGCGAAATTCTTTCCGAGCCAAACCGGAGCGAAGGAACACAAGTCTAGGGAATACCAAGATCGTGTGCCTTGGATCGTGTAACTTCGAGCGCCAGCCCCGGTGGTGTCGCGATCACCGTCAAATTGTCAAAGACCACTTAAAACTTGCTGCCTGGGCAGCATTCTTACATCCTGCCTGCGTGGTGAGCTTGGGTTTCCGATCACCAGATCACGCGCGATCACCAGATCACCCGATCTCCTACCCCCTCCCTATGCCTCCCACGTCAACCCACCGCATCCCAGTTTGGCGTGAGTTTGAGGGGTACCAGTCCATTTCATCCCTGTTGGCGTGCACTGAGTAACCAAGGCCTCAATTGGCGTAGGGTTCAAGCAGGACTTTCTTTGCGCCCTTTGCGTCTGCTCCATGCAATGGCTTTGCGGTGAAATGGTTTTGCCTTTGCTGTTGGTTTTGGCTGATTGCTGAGTGCTTCTTTACGATCCATGGCGTTGTCTACCTTTCGACATTCCCCGCAGGGAGTCAATTTTTCTTGCTTTTGGGTGAAGTCCGACCATTCTGCATGGTAGGCCAAAATGATCCAGCAAATAAAGCACGAAAACGGTCATCGTTCCTTTTCGCGTGCTGAGAGAAACCCCTGGCCTAAATTCTTTGCATCTTTCCGGAAGTACAGGTGCCCCTGAGCGGAAGGGCGCGTCTCACTTGGGCGGTCTGAGCAAACTGTGTGGTCACCGATGCTGGCTTGGTAAGGTTTGTATCAGGCGCCTGTCCCTGGGTTTTCTGCGTCTGCTGGCAGAAGATACAGCTCAAAGTGAGGCTCCGCGTGACTTTGAATAAAAAGCATGGACGCATTCTTCACTTCATCCGGCCTGCTCGCGCTCTTCACGCTGACGATCTTTGAAATCGTGCTTGGCGTCGACAATGTTATCTTCATTGCAATTCTGGCGAGCAAACTTCCGTCTTCGCAGCAAGGCCGAGCTCGACGGATAGGGCTCCTGGCCGCGATGGGGACTCGCATCCTGCTCTTGCTTTCCATTTTCTGGATCATCAAACTGACGGCTCCGCTTTTTTACATCTTGGGACACCCCATCTCCGGACGCGATCTCATCTTGATCGGCGGTGGCCTGTTCCTGCTTGCGAAGGCGACCCTCGAAATTCACGAGCGTTTAGAGGGCGAAGAAGGCCGCAAATCGGATCGAGTGCAGCCGTCGTTTGCTGCTGTCGTAATTCAGATTGCGCTGCTGGATATTATCTTTGCGTTGGATTCAGTCATCACCGCCGTCGGCATGGCCGACCAAATCAGCATCATGGTGGCAGCCGTGGTCCTGGCCGTAGGCGTGATGATGTTCTCAGCGGGGCCCATCAGCTCTTTCATTAATCGCCATCCGACGATAAAAGTACTAGCGTTGTCATTCTTACTGCTCATTGGCGTCTCGTTAATCGGCGAAGCTCTCGGCATGCATATACCGAAAGGCTACATCTACTTTGCCATGGGCTTCTCCGTGTTTGTGGAAGTGATCAACCTGCGAGTCCGGAGAGTGGCTGTGCCTGTTCACCTGCATGAGCCGTACGTTTGAGAGCTGGTTGGCGCTAACACGCAAACCTTTTGGTCCGCAGTCGAAATAGTTGTTCTCTTGTCCCCACATGCGCTTCGCCTGACGGAGTGTAGGCCCGCGCGCAAACCCCCAATTCTGCCCATCCTGAGCGAAATCCGAGCGAGCGTAGCGACGCGAGGATGAAGCCGAAGTTGAGCCGTTCTGCGGGCGTTGGAGCCCGCAGGCGAAATCCCGAGACCTATCGAGGGAGCTCCTAAGGAGAGAGCGAGGGGGTGCGTAGTTGTGCTCTGCACTCGGCTTCCAAGGCAGTGCATGTCCCAAGTAGCTGTCTTATTCTGCACAGTACATGTCCCAAAGCAGGTGTCTAATCCTGAATAGTTTTGCAGGGTTGCTGAATGCGACAATCTATCTAACCCTGATCCTTAGACTAGAAAAAAATAGGTAAAAAGAATGCCAGACCCTAAGCATGAGATTTTAATTGTTGAAGACGAGGCCGCTGTTCGGGACAGTCTTGCTCTTCTGTTGCAATCGTCGGGCTATCACGTCACCACCGCAATCCATGGTTTTGACGCTCTTCTCCACTTGAAGATAAAGCCTCCGGCCGTCGTGATTTCTGACCTGAACATGCCGCAAATGTCGGGCTTTGAGTTTCTCTCGGTGGTCCGCCGGCGGTTCCCGCAAGTCTCTGTGATTGCCATGAGCGGGGCGTACGAGTCAGGTGCGGCTGTGCCGGGCGGTGTGATTGCGGATGCTTTTTATGCCAAGGGGAGGAGCAATCCGGAAGCGCTCTTGCACATGGTTGCAGATTTAATAAAGACTTCCGCAACCCAGGCCACGGACCATAAAAGAGAATCCGCCCCCGTCTGGATACCCCGAAATGGCAAAGATTCGCGTGGCATTCCTTTCGTGGTGCTTACCTGCACAGATTGCCTGCGGTCATTTCCGCTCAGCGTGGTAACGCAGGACCTGCAGAAAATTCAGGAAACGCCCTGCCTGTTCTGCCCCAATACCGTCAGGTACATTATTGACTTTTCTCTGTTGATTGCTTCTCCTCGAGGCGATCAGGACAGCATCGAGCCGGTTATTGCCGAAAGGAAAGCAGCCGCAAGATAGTGTGCCGCTTTGAATCTACTGGGAACCAGGGACTCTTCTCCTCAAGGTCCAGATCGCGGCACGCCTGC
>DASXKZ010000194.1:0-3617 GCA_036496525.1 Candidatus Angelobacter sp. | reverse complement strand
ATCGTTTCCGACGACCCGGAATTCTCCGGCGCCATCTCCAGCCGGTGGCAGCAGGAGCGGGGCGCGCCTGCATTCACGGTGGTGAGTGGGGACTTGTGCACCGGGTTATCGCCGGAGACTTTTGATCTGGCCATCGTGGGGGATATTCGCGGTGATCTGCAATCCGGTATTCTCAAAACTCTTGATGAGTCAGGCAAGCCCGTAGTGCTTGTCTATGATGAGCATTCAGCCGGGACACAGTTTGGAGAAAAACATCCCCGGCTGCTTCTTTTGCAACGACAGGAAGGTTGGCTGGAAACCTTGGTCTTGCTGGCCTCTGAAGTGTTGCGCCGTTGTGAGGCATTGGCCCGCCTGCGCCGTGCCGAACAGACGAATTCTGTACTCGAACGGCAAGCTGCACTTGGTCGTTACGTGATTGACATGCGGCACAACTTGAACAATGCTCTCACGTCGATCTTGGGAAATTCTGAGCTGTTACTGCTTGATTCAAAACTGCTTTCCGGTCAGCCTCACTCGCAGGTTGAAACCATCCGCAACATGGCTCTGCGTATGAATGAAATCCTACAAAGGTTTTCCTCGCTGGAAAAAGAACTGAATGTCGCAGCGCGTCAGAGCGAGACGGAGCCCAAAGTGAAATCCCAGGCAGCCGCCGCGTGGTAAGTCCTATTTTTGAACAACTATAAGTGTATGTTTCCCGATGGTTGCTGTGTCAATCTTGTCGGGCAAGGCGACCCGTGTGTCCATGCCAACGTCGGGATATTTGGGCTGGAGATATTTCTCTACGAATAGTTCAAGCAGGAAGTGAGGAATTTCTGCTCCATCGAGTATGACCGAATCCACATGGACTGTCCCGGTCCCGCCGCTGCCCTGAGCATGGGCCTGCACTTCCACATCGTGTACTCCAGAAAACATGGAAAGAAGCGGATTGGATGATTTCCGCCCGGCTTGGATCTTGTCGAAATCCACGCGCGCGGTTCCAGTAACCGCGCCATCAATCCCGACCAGATGCACTGACTTTACTCCGTCCGGTAACTGGATTTTGCCTGAGGCAATGTAAGCGTTAATTTCCTGCTCGGTAAATTCCGTGGGAGCAGGATCGGGCTTTGCGAGCGCGCCATTAGCTTCGATATGGTCAACTTTGCGCTGTGCGCTGGCAGCGGCTTCCGATTCAGATGCCGGACTGCTCCATGCGAGGGAGATTCCCATTGCCATAATCGCGGTGAGAAGAAATCGGGAAGCCGGCTTCATTGTTGCTTGAGTTCAGCCTGAGTTTCAGGAGCGCCTACTGTAGTGACGCGCGGCGTAGCCAGAGGTCCGGTAATAGTGAATCCGTGCACGTCGTCTTTCAGCATACGCAGGTTCAATCCCCGGCCTTTCAATGCAGTGCCGCTAATTTGATAGATGCTGCCTCCGGTCTCCAGTTTGCCTTCCTGGATATCCAAGCGGTTGCCCCGGAATAGAATCTTCCCGGTGAAACGCTTGGCAAAGATCGGCCCTGCATTGGCCGTCAGCATTATGTGAGGAAGAGACGTCTCACGGGCGTCCACATCCAGTGAGCCGCGAACGGAAGCCAGAAAGTCTGCTGCGTTGGTACCGGATGCGCTGATCTGATAGGACGCCGATGCTGTTCCGGTGACCCATCCGTCATGCATGGCTTGCGCCAACTGTCCCAGCGCAGCATGTTGTAAAGAACCATGTCCAGAGTATTGCGGCGTATCGTCGGAAAAATCGGCGCTCCACTCGCCGATGTGATTCCCGCCAAGCACATTGCCACTCAAATCAGTAAGTTGCAAAAGTCGGCCCTTCCAAACCACCTTGGCGGATATCTGGGTCGCATTCACCTGATGAATGGACAATTTCCCCGCGCTCAAAGTTCCAGTTGCATTTAGATTTGCCAGGAAAGAGTTGCTGGCTTCAGGCGTGGAAAGAAAGCGATACCAGGGCCTGCGTGCTTCTGAAATAAATAGTCCGGCCATTTGCGTCCCGCTCAGCTCTTTGGTCTGGAATTCAAACTGAATTGGACATGTATTCAATTGTTGGCAATGACGCGGAATCGTTAGTGAACCGTGCCAGGTGGATTGACCAAGCGATGCAGTCACATTTTGCGCGATGGCGTCATCAGCCCGCAGCGTGACGCTGGCGGCCGAAATTTGCAACGGCGCGTTTACGCCGCTAATTTCCGCGCTGACGTTGGCCAGCTGGACTTTTCCGGTAATGTCGGCGCGGTGAAAGCCACTCCATGCACCCGCGATTTGTAAATCAACTTTAGCGGAGCCATCCGCAGCGGGATGAGCGAACGAAAGTCCTGTAAGCCGCGCCGCCTGCAACAGGTTTTTGATGCGGGCATCTCCCTGTATCTGCAAACTATAGCCAGACGGCGAAAGCCAGCCACGCAGGTTGGTTGTGGATGCCGGCCCCAAGGCGACATGGAAGGGGCCAATATCGATCCGGGGCGACGGAGTAGCCAGGCTCTTGCTGGGCTTTTCCTGGGTGATGGCAAATGGGATACGGTCAACGATTAAGTCAGCATTGTTCGTGCGGGATAACAGGCGCGCATTCTGGATTGTGCCGTTTCCTTGCCAGACAGGTTGCTGGGAATTTTCGCGGTTATCCAGTTTGATCTCTGCATTCAATCTTCCGGTTGAAATAAGATCGTCGGGAACGTTCAGTTTTGCCCGTTGAAGCAATGCCAGACCGGCAGGTACAGGAACGTCGTTCGCATTGAACAAGAGTTGATACACAGGATATGTATTCAAGCTGCCGATGCTGCCAGACAATCCCAAAGCGCCGCCCCCCACCGGGGAATTGCAGTCAAGGCCGGTGAGATTCTGCTCAATCGAGTTGTAGTGCGCCGAGCATTGGGCCGCAAGGCGAAGTGCATCTCCACCAGCGATGTCATAGCGTCGGAAATCCTGAATCGAGGCGTTGGCTGTGACGCTCAAGTCGGCAGGTGTGCCGGTTACTACTGCCGTCAGCAGAATTGTTCCTCTCCACCCTCGGTCGGTTCCGGTGGCAAGCTTGGTGAATTGGCCAAGCTGTGCGTTTTCCCACTGCAAATTAAAATTTACTGGAGTTTCGCCGAGAGTGGCCGATCTCTGCCACGATCCTTCCGCTCTCAAAATTCCAGTATCGCTGAGATTGGAGTTGGTGCGAGTAGGCTGCGCTTTCAGCCGCATGCTCCAGGCATTTTCCGAGTCCTGCCACAGGGAAAAATCGGCATCCATCAAAGCGTAGGCTTTCTTTTCCTGCCCCAGCTTGAAATTAATGCGGCCGTTGCTGGCTTCAATATAGGGAAATCCCGGACGCGGCTCGCTCTTTGCCTTACTGGTGGGAGCAACCGGAATTTTGGCTGCCCGTTCGACAAGGCTGCTGAAATTCCAGCGGCCTTCGTTGGTGCGCACCAGGTTCAGGCTGGGAGCAGAAAGGCTCAAACGGGAAATCTCCAGACGCCCCCGGAGCAGGGAAGTCACACGCAATACGGCGGTCACTTCCTGTGCGCGGAGGACCGGTTCCGCGCTGAAGGCAGGGTCGTCATACACCACAAAATTTTCCAGATCGAACCCTGGCTGTGGCAGGAATCGGAGCGAGACAGAAGAAATTTCTACCGAATGTCCAAG
>DASXKZ010000193.1:0-53723 GCA_036496525.1 Candidatus Angelobacter sp. | reverse complement strand
CGCGCGGAAGCCCTGCTGGGCTCCCGTCTCGCGTCGTCTCTGCACGAAAAAAAGAGACACCCGGCGCAGCGCCGGGTGTCAGGTCTTTTTGGGCTCACTGGTGGAAGAGCGGCTCTTTTAGAGCCGCGTCAAGATCGCCCTCTCCCCCTGTCTTCCTGACCGACCACGAACGAGCCACGCGAGCGAGTGGGAGTGGAAGGATCCCGAGAATGTGTCCCTCACCATGCCGCATCAAGGTGTTCTTTCCAACCCGCCTCCCCCTCTGACGTGCCATCCCGAACCGAAGCGCCGCCATACCGCCGGCAGCTTTTGACGCGCATTTGCAGAAGCGTGAGGGACCTGCTCCGCTGCAGACACGCGTGAGCCGACGAACTGATCAACCGATGCTGCCTGTCTTTCCCCACACGCCCGAAACTCTGTCATCCCGACCGAATGCCGAGCGACCAATGGGAGTGAGGCCGAGTGGAGGACCCCGATGGTTTGTCCCGTGCCATGCGGCATCAGGGAGTTCTTCCCATGCATCTTCACAAGAAAAACCGCAAGAGTTGCGGCTGGGAGAAACAACCGCCACTGTTGATGCTCAGCGCCGGAGGCGCGTCGCGACCTTAGCCCACTACGTCCCCGAGGCGCGCTTCGCGCGCTGACGGGGTAAGTGGTGGGTAACGGAAATAGAAGACTCATTCCTTGCGCCGCAAGCTAACGCGCAGCAAAGCGGAGCGTTATGCTTAAACAGACGCTTTCAAACAACCGCCCAAGCGCTTGTTTGTAAAAATCGTGGCTTTTCCAATTCCTGAAATCCCCAATGTGCGTAATCCACGGCTGTCCGCTTGCCCAAGCCTGCCATGTATGCATTATCGATCATCCAAGAGCACTGTCTTCATTCGCAACCGCTTGTTTAATTGCCTCCATATGCCTAGCTTTAAGCGCTTTGACCAACTTAAAAGACTTCTCAAACTCTGCATCAATTCCTAGCTTGAATTCTCGGTTGACAATTGCAAGCATGTGCAACATCGCGTTGCATGCAAGCCCATATGCACCAATCGTAACGTTCTGCCATCGAACGAAATTCACTTCGATACCCCAGGTCTTCCACATTTTATCCTTGGGTCGGACCGTAACATACGGCTCCGCGTGGGCATAGAAGGAAGCCCGCCGAAAATATTTGTCATACATCTCGGCGATATATTCTGCTTCAAGGAAAGACTCTCTTGTGCCAAGTTTGTGCCAGTCAGCTGATTTAAATTCAGGGAAAAGGATCTTCCAATCGTCCTCCGTCGAGGCGATCAATGGTTTGATCTTCTCAGGCATAGCATCATTGAATCGGATCAGACGAAGGTGGGCAAACTGTCCATTTCTAACGAAATCCTGAAGCTTCTCTTTGTGTTTTGCGAGCACGATACAGTTAATTGCAGAGTCAAAGAGCGTACGCAAGAGGCATTCGGCAGCAATGCCATTTTTGTCTGCGACCATTCGAACAACTGCAGAATATATTTGCTTAGTAACCTGAACTTGAGCTTGGACGGCGCTTAAATGTTCGCTGTCTGTCTCTTGTTCGGCTACTTTCTTTGCTAGGTTCTGAATTAAAACATCTTCAAGTTCTTCCATTAAGTACTCTCTGGGTACACAATTTTAGCCCTTTAGCAAGACTCGATAAATACAAAAGATAGAACCATGCTTGCGGATGCGGAGCGGGGCTCTTTGCGACGCTGATGCATTTCGGAGTACCTTAAAGGCCATGTGGGAGAATATTGACTCAAGAATCAGAGCAGCTTCAGAGAGTGTGGCGATGGCCGGGAAGTTTGACGATGCTATTTTCGCCGCATTTCGATTCATTGAAGGGGAAATCCAAGAAAAAGTAACCAGCAAAAGTATCGGTCAACAGCTACTTGACGAAGCTTTCGATGGGCATAAGCCAATTATCCTTCTCTCATCAGAGAGTCGTGATCAAATAGCAATGAAAAGCCTTTTCGTTGGAGCATTGGGTAATATTAGAAATGACAGAGGACACAAGAAGGCACCGGCGATCCCATGCGAATCGATGCAGCATTGCTTTTACTACTTGAGCTTCGCATCTCTACTTCTACATCTGCTGAATCACGATAAGAATACTTATCCGCAACTGGAATCGGTTCGAGTGTTTGGCACTCCCGAGCAGCCAAGAGCTGAACTTCGCGGAGCAAACTTTACAAGCGCAAGTCGAGTGCTGGCGGATGGATCAGAAGCTAATGTTGTCAGCTCAAGGCCAGAACTCCTTGAAATTATGCTTCCACCACGGTTTCACGGCAACCTGCAGGTAGTTAATAACGATAAGACAAGTGCGTACGAATATTGCAGCGTTGAGGGGTTATTCATAGAGAAGGCTCCATGGTATGAAGTGATCATCTCGGATCTTCCGCTATTTGCCGATAGCTCAGCCAAGATTCTGCGAAAAGATATCGTTGGCGTAGTGCTTCGATCTGGGCAATCTTTCGGTTTTGAGATGGTCATTCCAACTTATCCAGGTCGCTATAAAGCAGGACAGTTCGTATCGCATGGGCCTGCTGAATCGGAAGGCGTGGATGAAACATGGTATATTCGGCCGCCAAATACAATGCCGGAGCTAGCTTTTTCAAGTTCTCTCATTATCACCCCAGCAGTTCTCGGCTCGGCAAGTGAGGCAAAGCTCGGCGGAATTGCAGTGCGACCAGCGATTATAAAAACTGAAATCGGTGAAAATAGGGCAATCCGTGTTTTCGCTTGGCTGCGAGCAGGCACTGTAACGATCGAGAAGGATGTCACGGCAGAAGTGAAATGGAAAAATCCGAAAAGGGATGTAGCGTTTATCGAGAAAGGAATTGTGAGGCCTAAGAGTCTAGGAAAAACTATAACCGAGTGTCGCCTACAAAAATTTGTTGCCTCCGTTGAAGTCAATGTTGAAAATGTCCCACGCGGTTTCTCCACCATCTTCTTCCAAGGGCTTCGGTCTTTACAGCAAATAAGGTTCGATGCTGATGATAATTTGTATGTGACAAACCAGTCATCATCTGTATTTCGCATTTCGAGTAAAGGAGAATACTCGGAGATTCTTAGATTACCAGCACATTCTCGTGCTGCCGCCGTTATTGACTCCGTCGCCGTCGATCGCGATCGTAGGCTTTACGTCAATCACGTAACTGAAAGCACTTGCCATCGGTTCGAATGGAACGGCAAGAAATATATTAATCAGCGTGAACTGGGGTCTGGGGTTATCGGAACCAAAAAGAGTATCGCGGTAGATGAAAAGGGTAATGTGTTTATTGTTGTTATGTCTGGAGTTCGACAAACAATAATTATAAGAATTGATCCAAATGGAGTGGAGACTCATTTTAGCCTGTCCGAAACAGCCGTTTATATTGCCGTGGACAAAAACGAACAGCTCTACATACCTCTCATTTCAAAAAGTGTGATCGGTGTTTATACATATTCGGGAAAATTAGTATCAGAAATCCCCTATTTCTTGGGTTCGGGGCATTCTCCATCAGATATCACTGTTTCCACATCAGGAGATATTTATTTGCCCGTTTTCCACACCGGACAGATACTTCATATTGGTCAAAGTGGCAGCCTCATAAGTCAAATCAAGTTCCTGCCCGGGAAGTTTGGAGCGCCGGGAGGATTGGCTTTTGACTCCAGAGGCCGAATGTTTGTGTCAAATTTTGAAGGTAATGAGATTTATGTTGTCTATTGATTGTCAGCGAGCCCGTATTAGCTTCAACATTGGTTGGAGCTATTATGTTCACTTCGACCAACTCGTTGTCTAGCTCGGCGGTGCGCCTGCGTTCCCGCTTTTTGAAAATATATTTCCGCCCGCGACCTGGAATAAACGCTCTCCTATTCCGTTTTGCATGGTGTACAACGCAAGGCCATCGCAAAGATGCCTTCATACATTGCAAATTGAATAAGGAGAAACTCTCATGAAAACCGCTCTTGTACGCATACTTACCATCGCAACTCTGGCATCATCCATCTCGGCCTTTGCCGCCCAGCAAGGGACGACCAATGAAACAGCCGTGGCCGCCGCAAACACCCAGCAGGAAGGATGCGCCGCCTCTACGCACAAAGAAAAAAAGCAGAAGAACACAAAGCCCCGGCGCGGCAATGACCGCACTGAACAGGAAAAAGAATTCGATCGTTTGCTGATGGGAATGTATGGATGAGCGGTGACGCCCCAAACAGCACCAAACACCGGCAGCAGTTGAAGAGAACCTGCTTCAACGCCGCCGGCGTTTGCGAGAAAGCGTTTGCTGCGGGACGCAACGAATCGTGAGAATGAATTAATTCGCAATATCCATTTACCTCCGCTCCCTCCGTTCCTCTGTGTTTCAAAGGTTTTGGTTTCCTGTTGGCTGTTCTCCGTGTCTCCGTGCCTCCGTGGTGAAAATTGGTTGAAGGGGTTAATGCTTGTAACTTGCATTGATGAACTCATCCACGTCTTTGTGCAGTTTGTGGTGCTCCTTTTCATCGATATACATCATGTGCCCGGCTTCGTAATACGTAAAGCTGATGTTCTTCCGCATCGCCGGTTCAAGATGCATGTGAGCTACCGTGTGCTCAATGCCGTTGAAAGGAGTCGCTACATCGTAATAGGCAGCCACCACCAGCACCTTCAAGTGAGTCTGCTGCGTCATGGCAGATCGAAGCACCTCTGCCACTTCAGTGTTTCCGGTCTGGTCCCACGGACGCACGTTCGCGGTCACGGTGTAATACATGTCGCTCTCCCACTTGAGTTCACGACGAACGTAATCATGGAATGTGGCGACATACGCACCTTCATACGACGCTTCGCTGGGATCGTAGTCCGGGCGCTCGCCGGCCGCGTCCTGCTCCATGCCGGTGAAGCGCGAATCCAGGCGTCCAATGGTCAAGCGCTTGTCGCGCTCGAGCTCGCGAAACCAGCGAAACGGACTCACACGAAGGTTTGCCTGCTCGATATATTTCGGCGATAGCGCGGTGTAATGCGCTATCTCTTCTACGATCTTCTTGTGTTCTTCCGGAGTAAGCGAATCGCCTTTCTCCAGGGCAGCGGCGTAATCTCCATGCGCAAAGGCGCGGGCTTTCTGTGCTACCTGTTCGATGGTCAGGCCCTGGAGGTCGGGTTGCAGCAGATGGTGGTACCACGCCGTTGTGGTGAAGGTGGGCAGAAAAAACTCCATGCGATCATCCGCGCCCCAGTTGGCAAAAGCAACAGAGGAAACCAGCACGATTCCGTTCAAATAGATTTGATGGCGTTCCTGCAGCACGCCGGCCAACTCCGCGGAGCGTGTTGTGCCGTAGCTTTCGCCAATCAGAAACTTGGGTGAAAGCCAGCGTTCGTTGCGCGTGATGTATTGGTAAATGAAGTCGGCAAACCAGTTGGCGTCCTGGATGATCCCGTGGAACTGTGTTGGATTCTCTCCCGGGGCCGGCCTGCTGTAGCCGGTGGAGATGGCGTCGATAAAAATCAGGTCGGTGGCATCGAGAAATGAGTCTTCGTTGTCAGTCACGGAATAAGGCGCGGGCAGGCCGTGGCCGTCGGCAGTGAGCGTTACGCGCTTGGGCCCCATGCCCATGTGCGTAAAGAGTGAAGCCGAGCCGGGACCGCCATTGTAGACAAACGAGAGCGGGCGCTTGGAGGCATCCACGCCATCCTTTGTATAGGCAACGTAAAACATGGTGGCCTTGGGCGAGCCGTCGTCAGCGCGGATCACGTAGGTGGCGGCCGTGGCTGTGTAGTTAATCTGCTGGCCGCCGATGCGCGCGCTGTGATGCGTGACCGAAGTCTTCTCCTCCGGCGCTGGACCGCGTCGCTGCCCGCCTTCACTCGGTGCCTGCTCCGGCGGACGCGTGCGCTCTCTCTGCTGTGGAGGTTGCTGCGCCTGCGGCACAGTCATTTGGGAAGCCGGCTGGCGTTGCTGCTCAGCGCGGCTGGGCTGTGGACTGGGCTGCGGTTGCGCGGGTTGTTGCTGTGCGAATGCTGCTCCGGCAGCTGCCAGAACAGATGCAACGATGACGAGAGCGCTTCTTATTCCCATATCTATATGAGGTCTCCTCGATGTGATTAACGCTGCTGACGAAACGGAAAATCATACGCCATGTTGAACAACGCTGCTTGGATTTCTGATTGCGCCGATCGCTCGATCTGGAAACAAGAAAAAGGACATCGTTTGGGCGATGTCCTCTTCTTGATGAAATCAGCTCAGGGATTATTTCTTGTTCCTGGGTTCTTTGGCCGGTGCGGCTTCTTTGTGCGTCTCTGCGCCGCCTGCAGGTGCAGATGCGCCTGCGGCGGTTGCGGGCTGCGTTCCCGGCGGCTCCGGCTTAGGAGGCATATCTGCCGCGGTGAAGCGTGGAAGCGCATCGTCACGCATGGAGAGTTGGTACACCATGGCAGCAACCACGATTGCGTCCTTCTTCACATCGTCTTCAATGATCCGTTCATAGGTATCGAGATTGGTATGCCAGGTGTCTGTGAAATATTCAATCGGGTCCTGGCCCAATCCAATGCCGGGAAGTCCGGCCTCAGCAAAGGAACTTGAATCTGTGCCTCCGGCGCGGCGGTTCTTGTTGGAAATTGCGCCGGCAATCCCGAGATCAGAAAACGGCAGCAGGGCTTCGCGCAGAATGTCGGCATCCTGTGGCGGTCCAAAAACGCCTGCGCCACGGATACGGCCTGTGCCCGAATCAACGTTGAAATACGCCACCAGCTTGCTGAACTCGGGCTTGGGCTCTTCAAAGCTGCCGAAGTGCGCCTTTACGTACGCCTTTGAACCCAGCAGCCCTTCTTCTTCGCCGCTCCAAAGCGCCACGCGGATAGTGCGGCGCGGCTGTACGCCCAGGGTTTTCAAAATGCGTGTGGCTTCCATCATGATGGCGCAGCCAATCGCATTGTCCGTGGCGCCTGTGGCTGAGTGCCAGGAGTCAAGATGTCCGCCCAGCATCACCACTTCATCTTTGCGATCAGTGCCGGGAATTTCCGCGATGGTGTTGTAGGAAGTCGCGCCTTCAGGAAATGTTTTGTTCTGAATGTTGAACTCCAGCTCGACTTTTGATCCATCGGCCAGGATGCGCGCAATGCGCCCGTAATCTTCATTGCGCAAAACCACGGTCGGCACAACTTTGGCGATGTCAAAGGTGCGGTTGTTAAACGCGCGAATGCGTCCGTTGCCCATGCGCGCGTCATTGGCGCGAAGCACAGCGCCGTTCGCTAGCAGGAACTCGTCAATCTGCTGGTTGATCTGCTGCCCCGTCAACGTGCCGGGAGGGTCTTGTTGCGGTGGTTGACCATTGCGTGGGCCAAATTGTCCGGCATTGGGATTCTTGGGATCAAAGCGCTCGGCGGCCAATTTGTCATCAAGGCGGCGCGCGGGAACATCGATCACCACGGGGACGACTTCCGCCTTACCCACCAGAACGATCTTGCCCTTGACCTTGTCTTTGACAGAATCGAGATACGCGGTGAGGTCTTCCTTCTTCGGCTTTTCCGGCGGGATGATCTGCACCACCTGGGCGGTTATCGTGCCCTTGGTGCCCGGAGTCCAGGCCAGCACTTTGAAAGTAAGCTGGTCGTGGATCGGCGCAACAATGTAGCCGCTGGCCCGCTCATTCGCCCATCCCGGATGCCCAAAGTCCCACGGCTCAAGGTGCGCATTCTCCAGACCCCAGTCTTTCATCTGCTGGATCGCCCATTCGGCCGCGGCTTTGTGGTTGGGCGAGCCGGTGAGGCGCGGCCCATAAATATCGGTCAGAAAATGCATAGTGTGCATGATCTGCGAATGGTCGTTTTCTTCTGCGCGGATCTTCTTGTTGATGTCAGGATCAGCGGCAGACTGCGCTTGCGCTACGGCAATCGCGGCACACATGGCAAATGCGAAGAGGCGAATGATCTTTGATGGCAACCCTGGTCTCCTGTGTGGAACGTTTGTTCCGATGGCAACAATGAACGGAAAGTAACAATAGCGGCAGAAGGGAAGAAAGGCAACGACGATTTTGGTAAGTGGCACAGTTTGGACAAACCAGGAATCGTCCCCTCGCCTCTATTGAACAAAGCCAAGAATCGTCATCCCGAATCCCCGTAAGCGAGCACGCGTTTTTACCAGCGCGCGAGTAGGGGTGAGGGACCTTGTGTTTTGGCAACGTAAGCAAAAAGCAGTATTAGGCAGTTTGATTTTCCACAGCTTTGTAGTTCCGACAAAAATTCTATCCCTCTGTCTTCCTGAGCGACTCTAAGGGAGCTTGCGACCGAGGGGGAGTCGAAGGATCCCGAGAAGGTGTCCTTTGTCATCCCGCAACAAGGAGTTCTACCCATGATCTCAAGCTTGGCGGCCTTTCCAGGTTGGTCCACGCCTGGCCGTGCGCGGCGCCTCATAGCCGCAATTTTTGCGAACTTTCGGTTTGCATGAATTTTTTGGGCCAATCTTGGAAAAGGGTTGCTGGTTATGGCACAAATGACTGTGCTTCAACTTACACCCGTAGAGGCCGGGAGGTGGGGTAAGCGGTTTTTAAAAACACGCTGTAACAAATGAGCACATGCAGGGCCGGGATAAGCTTCGCTTAAAATCCGTGCTGCAAGCCGCTACTTGCGGCACGGAGAATACACGTGAAAGCGAAGACTATTTTGGCAGGGTTTTTTATGGTGGTGCTGGGAGCAGCTTTTGCAATGGCTCCGCTGCATGACAATCCTCAGCCCGGCTGCAGGCCGAATGAGGTTTGTCCAGATGGCACGCAATCTCCTATTTGCGTGCCCGGCAAGACCTGCCCGGTAAAGATGTAAAACGCGGCCTAGGATTCGGGGGCCGCGGAAAGGAAAATGAATCCGTGGCCCGATGAAAAATTTCTTGAATAGTGCCGATCTGGCCATCTGGTTAGCCATGATTGCCGGCAAGGTGGTTCTTTGCCTGTGCATCCTCAAGAAAAACTTGGTTCGCAGGCTGCCTTGGGTTTCAGCCTATGTTTTTGTTTCCACAATAGGCAGTCTTCTGCTGCTAGCTCTAACTTTTCTAGCCAGCTACGCGGTTTATTACTATTCCTTCTTTGTTGTCAGCTTTGCTCAGTCGGTCGCCGCGTTCTTGACCCTGCTTGAGTTTTGGCGGCAGGTTCTGCCCGGACTCAACCTTCCTCACAACAAGCAAGCCCTGGGATGGTTTCTTGCGGCGCTGGGAGGCGTCGCCATCTTCGCAATCTGGTGGCCCGTCCGGTACGTGGAAGATCAGATAGAAGTTGCCTCTTATTTGGCCATAGCAGTGGCCTTTATCTTCATTGCCGGATACGCCCGCTACTTGGGGCTACGCTGGTCGCGCCTCGTAGGCGGAGTCTCTTTCACGCTGGGTGTGCTGTACCTGGTAGATGGAGTGGCCAAGGCGCTGATGGCGCATTATAGCTATCACTCGCCCGCTTTTTCCTTGATCCGGCATGCTAGCGAAATTGTAAGCATTCTGGCCGCTACGACTTGGATCATCGTCATCCTCTCGCCCTGGGGCGAGCGCCAGATAACAGAAGAAGAGCTGCTGAAGCTGGAGCAGTTGGTAGACCACATGGAGGCGGACTTCATCGCCGCCGTTCGCAAAGGCAAATTCCTGACAGGAGGCGAAAAGTAAGACATGGTAAGCAGGAAAGCTGCGCACAGAGATCCCCTGGATGCGCTGGTGCAGAAGGTCTGGCATGTGGAGTTGTCAGCATGTAAAGACTACGCGGAATTCCGGGAAGGCGTCCGGCGCATGACGGATAACCTTGAACTGACGCTGGCGGCGCTGGCCGGTCTGGAGCTCTCTAACGCGCACGTCCGCCGCGCCGCCGATCAAGTAAAACTGAGCGCGTTGCGCTTACTCGATCTGTGCCGCGAACTTCCGGAGGCGCTTAAGGGCCCGGAGGATTGGCGGCACAGGATGGCGACCATTCTGGCCATGTATGAGCAGTTCCGAAATCAGGCCGGGCGTCTGTACCGGCTCGCGGTCCCCGCGGCGGCGTTCAACCTGCTGCGGTCTGCGCTGTGAGGCAACAATGGTAAGAGGCAAACGCAAAGAACCGGAGCCTGCTCTTCGTCCTGGCCCTCCGGGAGCAAAAATTGGCACGGTGCTGCTGGATTTGCACGATGCTATCCGCAACGCGCAGAAGTGCCGGCAAACCCTGCATGCCCTGGGGATTTCGCGAAAGGAATGGATGGAGATTGTCCAGGATGTTGATCAGGATCTGCGGTTCCTGGCGCGTCCGCAATTGTTGGACGCAATTGTGGCCCTCCTGGAAAAAGCCGGCAAACCGTTGGGCCGGGAAGCGTTGGTGCGAGCGCTACTTGTGCAGGGCGGATCTTCACGGCAGGTTCGCGACTGCCTTCATGGATACTTGCGCAGCGGGAGCTTAACGCTTTACCGCGGCGATAAAATCGGCTTGCCGGAGTGGAGTACTAAATCTCAATAATTCGGTGTGTGGCGAAGCTGAGAATTGTGAATGCCAACCTTGCGGGCGAGCCAATGCCAGAGATTCTTCCGCAACCCTATGTGTCCGGTGTTCTTTTCGATTGTTCTGGCGCCGGCAGCTACGCATTTGTCGCAAATGTATGTGCGCGTTCTGCCGGGAGGTGATCCAATCAGTTTGTGCACGATGTGTTGCGGTGTATCGCAGAAGGAACAGCATCGCGGCTCGACCAGATCCTGGCGCGACGATGAAATCCTATAGCGTCCTGATTCCGCGCTCGGCTTGATTTTCTTTTTCAATATGTCGCGGCACACGTTCAAACAATCAGGGCAAATCGACACAATCATGATTTTGGGGATGGGCGGTCTGGCCACGAGCCATGCCTTGAGGTTTTTGGCAGAAAGAGCACTCTATGACTCGTTGCATACGGAAAAATAGTGCTCCAGCCCAGACAGTTTGTCACTCGATTTCTTCGCCAATCCAGATAAGCATAAGATTATAAATAAGTTAATGAGCCGCTTCGATCTCAGGAGCCTAAGGCGAAATTCCTCTTGACGCATATCGCAAATTGAAATATTGTTATTGCGAATAGCGATATGAAACTTGGCGAAAAATTACGCTACCTGAGATTGATGGAAGGGAATCTTCGCGGCTTTGGCCGCGAGATGACGCAGCAGGAAGTTGTGAAGGCGGTCTCTCGCGACCTCAAAATGAAGATCAGCCAGAGCTATCTCTCGCAGATTGAGAATGGCGCGCGTCCGCACCTGACCAATAAGACGCGCCTGCTGCTGGCAAAATTCTTCAATGTCCACCCTGGATATTTAGTGGACGACCCTGAAGGCTTCCACAACGAGTTGATATCGGACGTGAGCGCCGCGGAAGACACGCTCGACCTGTGGCTGATTCAGGGAGCTGAGCGTTTTCGTCGCGATCCGCCGGTGAGCCGTGCGTTGCTCAACCTGGCCAAGCACAAGGATTCGCGCAGCTGCCTGGTGCTGATGGAAGCGATTTTGGAAACGCCTGAACTGGCGGAAAAGCTGCTGCATGTGTTGCGCCCACAGCAGAAAGGCGCGCCTCAGTTAAGTGAGGCGTAGTCAAGGGAGGTAAAGCCATGAACTGGGAACTCTTTTATCTGATCTGTTTCGTCGTGGGTTTTGCCTATACTGCATTCTCGTTTTTGAGCGGCACGCTGCATTTCCATGTTCACGTGCCACATCATTTTCATTTCGGGCACGGCGCAGGGCATCACGGTGGCGGCGCGCGTGGCTCAAGCTTCGGCTTTTTCAATCCCATGACCATCGCCGTGTTCTTGGCTTGGTTTGGCGGTACCGGATACCTGCTGGTCCACCTGCGCCATATTTGGGTGTTTGCCGGGCTTTTGTTTTCCACGTTCTCTGGCGTGGTTGGAGCAGGGATTGTCTTTGTGTTTGCCGCCAAATATTTCATGGCGCATGAGTCAAGTCTCGATCCCATGGATTTTGAAATGGTCGGAGTGCTGGGCCACGTCAGCGGAAGCATTCGCAGCCGCGGGACCGGCGAAATCATTTTTGTGCAGGAAGGCGCGCGCAAAGCGTGCGCCGCCCGCAGTGAAGAAGGCGACGAGATCCGCCGGGGTGAAGAGGTTGTGGTTACCCGGTTTGATCAGGGTGTAGCGTACGTGCGTCGCTGGAGTGAGCTTGCAGAAAAAGCCGGCCTTGCGCCGGAAGAGGAGAAGAGTCTGTGAAGGTTCTAGGAGGATCTATGGAGTGGCAAACAATCGCGATCATTGCTGGTCTGGCCGTTCTTTCCATCATGCTCGTGGTTAGCATGTTGGCAAGGTTGTATCGCAAAGTTGGCCCTAACGAAGCCTTGCTGGTGTACGGTCGAGGCAAGACGCCGCGCGTGGTCAAGGGCGCCGGCACGGTCATCTGGCCGCTCATCGAAAGCTGTCGTCTTCTGTCCCTTGAATTGATGTCTTTCGATGTAGCGCCGCAACAAGACCTTTACACCAACCAGGGCGTCGCCGTCACGGTGGAAGCCGTGGCGCAAATCAAGGTGAAGTCTGACGATATTTCCATCCGTACCGGCGCCGAGCAGTTTCTTACCAAGACTCCGCCACAGCGTGAAGGCCTGATTCGCCTGGTGATGGAAGGCCATCTGCGTGGCATCATCGGCCAGTTGACGGTTGAGCAGATCGTAAAAGAGCCGGAGATGGTAGGCGACCGCATGCGCGCCACCTGCGCCGGTGACATGAGCAAGATGGGCCTTGAAGTTGTTTCTTTCACCATCAAGGAAGTTCGCGACAAAAATGAGTACATCGCCAACATGGGTCGGCCTGACGTTGCCCGCATCAAGCGCGATGCCGACGTTGCCGCCGCCGAAGCTGAGCGCGATACGGCCATCAAGAAAGCGGAAGCGCAGCGCGCAGCCGCCATCGCTCGCGCCCAGGCCGATCAGGAACGCGTGCTGGCGGAAACGCTTTCCCAGGCCAAGCAGGCAGAAGCCCAGCGCGACTTGGAAGTAAAAAAGGCTGCTTACACTGAGCTGATCAAGAAACAGCAGGCGCAAGCGGACAAAGCCTATGAAATCCAGCAGAACATACAGCAACAGCAGGTCATCGCCGAGCAAGTGAAAGTCCAGCTGATTGAAAAAGAACAGCAGACCAAGGTGCAGGAAGCGGAAATTGCGCGTCACCAGAATGAGCTGATTGCCACCGTGTTGAAGCAGGCTGAAATTGAAAAGCAGCGCGTGCTCAACATTGCGGAAGGCGAAAAGCAGCGCCTGATCGCAGAGGCGCAGGGGCGCGCCGACGCCATACGCCTGCAGGGCGAAGCTGAAGCCGACATCATCTTCAAGAAAGGCGAAGCCGAAGCCAAGGCCATGAACATCAAGGCTGAAGCCTATCAGGAGTACAACCAGGCAGCCGTGGTGGACAAGCTGATCACCGGTTTGCCGGAAGTGGTCCGTGCCATGGCGTCGCCGCTGGCCAATGTGGATAAGATCACGATTGTCTCTACCGGCAACGGTCATTCGGCAGGCATGAGCAAGATCACCGGAGATATGGCAGAGATCGCGGCGCAAGTGCCCGCATTGTTTGAGGCGCTTTCCGGCATGAGCATGGCCGAGCTGTTCTCCAAGGTGAAGCAGATCGGTGACAAGACGCCAAAGCCTACGCCGGAACTGCCGGGCGGTAATGATCCCGCGGGCGGCAAAGCTAAGGCTGCGGGAAAGGCATAACGCCACGGAGTGTCTCAGCGATGTGCGCCAGCAAGTTGGTAGCGCAGTCAGCTTGCCGGCGCTATTAAGCAACACTGCAATGCGTGATGGAGAAAGGCAATGAAGAAGATTTCACTCATCGGGTTAGTGCTGGGCGCGGTGCTGGGAATCGTGTTTGGTCTCATGTCTGGTGGCTGGCTCTTCTGGCTGGGTATGGGGCTTGTAGCCGGCGTTTTGATTGGATCGGCTGGTGCGCGCCGCAGCCGTTTACCCCGCAGCAATGTAGGCGCAGGAAATCTGAATGTGTAAGCGGGCCGTGAAAGCAGTCGAAATGATCTTGGAGGAGTTATGGCATTACTAGAAAGAGTTTCAACCTTGATCCGGGCAAATTTAAACGAACTGATCGATAAAGCTGAGCACCCGGAAATCATGATCAAGCAGGTGATCCTGGACATGGAGAACCAGTTGCTCCAGGTGAAGACGCAAGTGGCCATCGCCATGGCTGACCAGCATCTGCTGGAAAGAAAGCAGAAAGAGAATGAAGAAAAAATTGCCGACTGGGGCCGCAAAGCGGAAATGGCCGTGGGCAAAAAGCAGGACGACCTCGCCCGCGCCGCCATTGAACGCTCGCTCCATTACAAGCAGATGTCGGAGAGCTTTCGCCAGCAGGTGGCCGACCAGACTCTGCAAGTAGAGACGCTGAAGAACGCGCTCAACAAGCTGACGCAAAAACTGGAAGAAGCCCGCGCGCGCAGTGAGCTGCTCATTTCCCAGTCTCGGCGCGCCCGCACGCTGAGCAAGGCCGCTGATGCTCAGTCCGCCGTCTCCGGCCCCGACCATGGCGCAACGTTTGATCGCATGAAGCACAAGGTAATGCGCCAGGACGCCATTGGCCAGGCCAAGACGGAGCTGTTGTCCTCTGAAGCAGCCAGCGTGGAAGACCGCTTTGCCCAGATGGAAAAGGAAGACGAGATCAGCCGTATTCTGAGCGAGTTGAAATCGAAGCGGGCATAAGCGGCAGCCATGCGTCGCCAGGCAACAATTGGTTCGCCTGGCGCAGAGGCGGAGCAATGCGGCGCTGAAGCTGTCTCTCTTTGGCGGCTCTATGAGGCTTCTATTCTGGTCATGATGTGGGCTCGGATTTCCGGCGAATGCGATCCTATTGCGGTGCGAAGGCTGTGTTATGCGTGACGGAGAACATTCTGAAGCAGCGTTGATGAAGCGTCCGGTTGGAACAGTTATGACCGCTCTGATCGGCTTGATTGTGGCCGGCTTCTCTTTTCTTATATTTGTCCTTGATCTGATGGTAACGACCGAAATCGGAATCAGCGACTTGATCGTTTCCTTTGTGGTTTGCGGCGTGGGACTTACAACGGGATTCTTCTTGCTACGCAGCTTGGTTCCGCGGCGCGAGCCAATGTCGCTGTTTGGCGGGTCCGACGACGTACCTGTCCGGAGCACGATGCCAACTGCGCTCCGTACGCAGAGAAATGAGTGTCCCCCGGAGGTCATCACGAATGCGAGGCCAGTGCATAGCAATGCTCAAATTACGCCTGTGATGAAGAGTCATGTGAGCAAAAGCATTGCCACGTACAAGACACACGATAGTGCTGGGGCCCTTGGCTTGCTCACGGCGATCGGGGTCAGCCTGGTATTGGGTGGCCGTCTTGATGGCGGTTGGCATTTTTTGTCGCTTGCGGTGCCTGCCGGCGGTGCTGTAGCACTGGTTCTGTATTGGATCCGCAGTAGACAAGACGCAAGCATCTCCGCGTACAAGATACCGGTGGCAGGTGGAATCATTGGCTCTGCCGCTCTGGCCGGAGTGAGTCTTGTCATGATACGTTTTCACTTCCTGCGGGATTTTCTCGGGCTGGCGATTCTTGCCGGAGGCGCTATCGCGCTGGGCCTGAACTGGAGCCGCCGCCGTAGAGAAAACTCGAGCAGCTCTTTCGTTTAACTCCATGCGGCAAGCGGCAGCTTCTCACGTACAATGTGCTTTGCACATGAACCGGGCCATTGTCGCGATTGCTTGTCTTGTTTTTCTCACTACCTCACTCGCTCACGCTGGGCCATCGCAGCGTGAGCAGCAGCTCTTTGACCTGGTCAACCATGAGCGCGAGAAAGCAGGCTTGAGTAAGCTGGAGTGGAGTGACCGGCTGGCGCAAGCCGCCCTGGCTCATTCCCAGCTTCTTGCCGAACATCAAGACCTTTCGCACCAGTTTCCTGGCGAAGCGAGCCTGCAGGAACGTGTCGGTACGACCGGCCTCCGCTTCAACTCGGTCGCGGAAAACGTTGCTGCCGCGCCTGATGTGGATACCGCCCACACGGGACTGATGCATTCACCGGGACACCGCGCCAATATCCTGCATCAGGATTACAACGCTATCGGCATTTCCATTGTGGAGCGCGACCATGAACTTTTCATCACGCAGGATTTTGCGCACACGCTGGCCTCATACACGGAAAAGCAATTTCGCGACTCTATAATTGCCGCCTTCAGCCAAGCCAGGCGCGCCCGCAAGATGCCGCCGGTTGACATCGTCAGCGATCCTCATCTGAGAAAAGCAGCCTGCTCCCAGGATATGCACACGGACAAGATGATCCAAAACATGCCCGGAGCTTCGGCCCTGCTGGTGTTTTCTCTGTCAGAACCCGGCACACTGCCGGATGATATTCGTAAATTCACTTCTGATAGAACGCTTCAGCGCATGAATATCGGCGTATGCCTGCAGACCGGTGGCGCAACCGGGTTCTCTAAGTTCTGGGTGGTAGCAGCTTTTTACCGCTCAGCCGACCGATCCGATCAATGAAGTGTCTCTGAAACTGCTGCATGAAAATCTTCTTTCATTGCATTTTTATCTTCCTGCTGACCACCGCACAGGCCGTCCAATCCGGCCCTTCTCTCTCTTCCGCTGAGAAACGCATCTTTGATGAACTGAATCATGAGCGCGCCAGCCACGGACTGGCCGTGCTGCAATGGGATGAACACGCTGCGGGCGCAGCACGCGCCCATGCGCGTCTGCTGGCAGAGAGCGGCAAACTCTCACACCAGTTCCCCCGAGAAGCCACTCTGCCTGAGCGGCTTGGCGCCACCGGCGCGCGCTTTACAGTTTCAGCAGAAAACGTGGCCCAAACGGAATTCATTGAAGATGTTCATCCCGCGCTGATGACGTCTCCCGGACATCGCGCCAACATCCTGAGCGCCAGCTATAACGCAGTCGGAATCGGAGTGGTTGAAAAACAAGGCAAGATCTACGTTGCGCAGGATTTCATCTTCCTTGTTCCAAGCTACTCGGAATCGCAGTTCAACGCCGCATTTGCTGAAGCATTTAATCTGGCCCGAAAAGCCAGGGGCATCAGGCCGATTTATGCACGCGAAGATGCGGCGCTCCATCAACTGGCTTGCACAACGGATGGCGACGCAGTAAAGCTGGCGGACAAGCTCTCAGGCAACAGCGCAGTGGTTGTATTCACTGCTTCTGATCCACATCGCCTTCCGGCAGAATTGAACCCACGCGCCGCCAATGCTGATTTCCATATCATGAGGTTTGGCGCATGCTTCCGCCCTGACCAAAAGCATGGCTACGCCAATTTCTGGGTCGTGGCTGCCTTCGCAAATTGACGTAGCATTCGCAAGAAAAATCAATGCTGCGATTTCTGCAGCAAGTCCGCCAGATGGTCGCCCCAGATCGCCGGCCATGTATGGGTCCCGTGACCGCGAGTCTGGTCTGTAATCGGCAGCAGGACATATTGGCCATTCTTCACACGTTGAATATCGCGATCGATAATTTTGAGTTCGGGCGGGTTGATCTGGTCATCCGCCGAGTTTACAGCGATGAGCGGCGCGGTGATCTTTTCCAGTTGCGGCTCGGGATTGTAGTTTCGCGATGCGTCAAAATAATAAAGCATGTCATTCGCATCAGTGGTTTTCACGCGTGACGCAATAAAGTCTTCCAGAAACTTGTCGGCTTGTTCGCGCGTGGGTTCTTCTTTCTGCATGCGCAAAGGCGCGCTACCCATGATCAGCAAAATATCCAGCGCCGCGGCCAGGCCGTGAGGTTGCTGCTTGTATTCTCCGTTGTTCCATTCCGGATCGGTGCGGATCGCGTCCATGATCATTCGGCGCATCATGCGGTTGCGTCCGGCAATCTCCACCGGCTGGCTGGCCAGCGGCATCGCAGCATCGATGAAATCAGGGTGCTGCTCCGCCCACAACCAACTGTGCATGCCGCCCATCGAAGTGCCCATCACCAGCCGCAGATGGTTCACGCCCAGTCCTTGCGTGAGCAGACGGTACTGCAGCTCGATCATGTCATCATATTCGTAGTGCGGAAAACGCATGTGCAGCCCGTCACTGGGCTTGCTGGATCCACCATGCCCCACATTGTCCGGCAGGATGATGAAGTACTTCGCCGCATCCAGCAGTTGTCCTGGCCCAAACAGTACGCCTGCAAAATTCGGACTTAAAAATTGCCGTCCTGTGCCGCCGGTGCCATGCAGGATAAGCACAGCATTGCGGACTTTGCCGCTTGAATCTTTTTGCGGCGTGCCCAGTGTGTAGTAGTGCAGCTTGACCTCGGGAAGCTTCTCGCCGGACTTGAACTGAAAGTCTTTTACGACGAACGTGCCGGATTGCGGCGCGGGATAATCGGCGGCGTGAAGCGCCAAAGCTGCGAAGGTGATAAGCAGGACGGAAAAAGTGCGCCTTAGTTTCATGGGGATCTCCTGGAGACAGAAAAGATTAAATCATGGAAGGAAACAAGAAAAGGACATTCAAAGCTTGAGATCGCAGACCTATGGTTATAGGCGCGTCCAGTTCGGCTAATTCGTTACACGATATTTTTATTTTTTTGCGCGTAACCAAAGTTCAGTCCGCTACTCCATAGCAGCGTAGCCAGGCCCCCAAAAAAATCTAACAAAATGGCTTCCCGGTTCCGGGAGAAAAGGTACGCAATGAGAGAACATCGCGCTTTCAGAATGATTGCGAGTGCATCAGTGGTACTGCTGCTTACACTCGGCGGTTTTGCGCAGTCGAACAATGAGAACAACGTCAGGCCCCTGGCCGTCAACCAAACCGAAGGGTTTGCTCAGGGTCAACTGCTGGTATTCACCTACTTCCAGAATTTCGATTGCATCCACGAACCGTTTGACGATCTTGACCACAACGGGCAAGTTGCCGCGGTGGACGCAAATGAATTTCAGCGTCCTATCTGTACCGTGGGACACGCGTCAACAATCGATCCAAATTTCCGGCCAATTCAAAATACCCTTAAGCTGTATGTAATCGCGCCGTTCTTCGGTAATGACACGAACCCCAATGACGCTTTCACGCCGGCCTTAGGGCAGGCGCTGATTAGCCTCTTCGGCTTCATTCCGGAAGCGTTTAAGACGAACCCTACGGTCCCGGTGCAATGTCCGGAACCGGGACTGCCGACCACGCAGCACAAGGGCATGCCCAGTACCTGCACAATGCACACCACGCAGACTGACCTTGGTCCAGTGCTGGCAAAACTTGGCAAGGTGCCGCCGAACACCAGCGTGCTTGTGCCCACGCTCAATCACAGCCACATCATTGACGGCAAGAATTTTGGGCCGGTTTGGTGGGAAGTGATCTCAGTATTGGTAACCGATCCGAGCGCATGGCCCAGCGCCGATGGCAAAACAGGTATTAATTCTCTGGATGCATTGCGCGCAGCTCAGGCCAACGGCCAGGCCGCGCCGGATCAGCCAACAAACTTCTTCCTATTCTTTGATTCTCAACCGGAAGGGCACAACTAGTCTTCTTTCTCTTAGCCCTCATGGGCGCAATCTGCGCGTCCATGAGGGTTTTACCTCTGCGTTTCTAGAACCACTTGGTCATTAGATTTCGCTCGTCTTCCTTGAAGCCAGAGGCTTGATATAAGGATTGTGCTCCCTGGTTCTCCCGTCCTACTTCAAGACGCAGAGCTTTAATATCGGCTTTCCTGCACAGATCTTCCGCAAAAGCGACTACGGCCTTGCCCAGCTTCTGGCGGCGGTATGGCTCGCGCAGATAAACTTCATCGAGCAGGGCAAAGCGCCCGTGAAATTCCAGGCTGAAGCAAAACATGAGCGCAAAGTATCCAGCCAGTTCCGCGCCGCGAAAGATGAGGTAGATCTGTCCCAGTTCTGGATTGTTCAGCACCTGGTCAATCGCCAGGGAAGCTGTTGGTTCATCGAACTGCATTTCCTGCTGCGAATAAAACTCGCGCATCATCTCCACCAGCGTGGGGATTTCATGGTCAGAAAGAAGTTGAAAGAGAGCATTCACAAAGCGATTCTAGCTGAACCTTCTTGAGCCGAGTCCCTCTTTGGCTATAATGGCCAGCCGTCTTTTTTCAGCTTCAGTTCTGGGAGACCTTCATGCTTGATCGCAGGACATTTCTGACTGTGTGTTCCCGCTTTGGCTTGACCGCAACACTACTGCCCGGGGTGCTCTGGGCCATGGCCGACGAAAAGGGCAAAGTAACGCGCGAGATGATTGACGATGCCGCCGCCATCGCAGATGTCCATATTGCCGATGAATATAAGGACATGATGCTGGAAGACCTCAACAGCTACACTGAGGGCTTTGACACCATCTACAAACTACACATCAAGAATGAAGTTGCTCCGGCGGTGATCTTTGATCCTGTACTGCCAGGAACGAAGTTTGAGACGGAACGGCGTCCCATCAAGATCTCCGCCGCACCACCTGCTGTCGCGTCAGTACCCAGGAGTCTGGAAGACGTCGCGTTTTATTCCGTCCGACAACTAGCGGAGCTGATCCGTACCAAGAAGGTTTCTTCGGCTGCGCTTACGGAAATGTACATTGCGCGGCTCAAGCGCTATGACCCAACGCTGAAGTTCGTGATCACGTTAACGGAAGAGCGAGCGCTGGCGCAGGCCAAAGAAGCCGACCGCGAAATTGCGGCAGGGAAGTACCGTGGCCCGCTGCACGGATTACCGTGGGGCGCTAAAGACCTGCTGGCGGTGAAGGGATATCGAACGACGTGGGGCGCAGGAGGCTTTGAAGACCAGAAAATTGATGAAGATGCCACCGTGGTCAAACGGCTTGACGCTGCCGGCGCGGTTCTCGTCGCCAAGCTCACTCTTGGCGCGCTGGCTCAGGGCGACAAATGGTTTGGCGGCATGACGCGGAATCCCTGGAACACCAAACAAGGGTCAAGCGGATCGTCGGCTGGATCAGCGTCGGCCACTGCCGCAGGCTGTGTGGCCTTTGCCATTGGCTCAGAAACACTTGGATCCATTTCCTCTCCTTCAACTCGTTGCGGAACCACCGGTCTGCGTCCGACGTTTGGATTTGTCCCGCGCACCGGCGCAATGGCGCTTTCATGGACCATGGACAAACTCGGCCCGCTTTGCCGGGCTGTGGAAGATACGGCAATTGTGTTGAGCGCGATTCACGGGCCGGATGGCCATGACCGCACCGTACATAACGCAGCATTCAACTGGGACGCGAATCTTGACTGGCGCAAGCTCCGCGTGGGCTATCTGAAATCCGACTTCGAACAGCAACCACCGCCGCAACAGACCGCGCCGGCAAAAGAAGAAAAAGAGCTGAGTGAGGATGAAAAGAAGAAGCAGGTGGAAGAAAAGGCCAATCGGGAAGAGGCCATGGCGCGCCGCCACTATGACCGTAAATTTGATGACGCGGCGCTGGCCAAGCTTCGATCAATGGGAGTGAACCTGATTCCTGTCGAATTTCCCAAATACCCATACGGGGCCATGCGCAGCATACTGCTGGCGGAAGCCGCAGCGGCCTTTGACGAGTTGACGCGCAGCGGCCGTGACAAGCTGTTGACCCAGCAGACGAAAGACGATTGGCCGAACACATTTCGGGCCGCACGCTTTATTCCGGCAGTGGAATACATTCAAGCCAACCGTGCCCGGACCACCGCGATGGAATTAGCGGCCAAGGTTTTCGATCAGGTGGACGTAATCGTTGCGCCCACGTTCAGCACGCAACTGCTGATCACAAATCTCACTGGACATCCGGCAGTCATTGTGCCTAACGGCTTTCGTGGTGACGATGCCCCGAAAGCGCGTGTCCGTGAAAACGGGGAAGTGGAAGGTGGAGGGCCGGGTACACCGGTCAGCCTGACATTCCTGGGCCAGCTTTATGGCGAAGCCAAAATGCTGGCGCTGGCCAAAGCTTATCAGGATGCAACGGACTTCCATCGCAAACACCCACAACTTGAACCTGCGGGTAAGAGTTAGTGCGGGCTTATTTAGCCGCCAAGCTTCGCTCGGTTCACAGGGACAACGTGGCCCGATTGAGGGACGAATTGCCCTAGCATGCTCCATATGTTTATATTTTTTAATCAGCGTTTTCAAAACGGAACATACTTTTGCTATGCCGAAATCAAACTGCAAGAGCATTGATGGAACTCCGAAAACATGCTTAGATCGTCGCTAAGTTTATGAATCTGTGCTCTTTTCCGGTTCGAAGGCGCACCCGTGCCATCCCAGTTGTATGAAATTGCATGCATAGGATGTTAAGTGGGGATGAATTCTGGAAATGGCAGAACATCCTATTTTTGTAGCGCGTTTCGATTTTTCATGTAGTCTATTCGCAACTTTCGGGCGCAGAAATTCTGAAGAAAGAACAAATATTGGAGGGAATTAATTATGAAGGTCGCAATGCGTATGGTTGTTCTTACACTATTGTTGGTAGCCGCAGGTTTTTCGCATGTTTCATTTGAAGGACCTGGGACAATTCCACCTCTTCCGCCTGTTGTCGCCGTTTAACGCAAAGCTCGGTCGGAACTTTTGGCATAAGTTTTGGCTTTCTCTTTTGGGATACCTGGTTTAGGCTTGCCGTGAGAAATGGGCGAGCACATCTGGCTGCGATTTGTTCTGGATTGGCTGGGGCTTCCGGCTTTAGCTCTCCTGGCCATAGTTCTGATTTATCGCCGCTGGGGCCGGGTTTTCCCTTATTTTCTAATCTATGTAATAACGGCAGAAGCTATTGGCCTTATTCGTCTGGTGGCTGCCCGGATCTTCCCAGAGGGATACTCCAAGATCTATTGGATATCGGACACGGTCCTTGTCGCTGCCGCTTTCCTGGCAACCTACGAAGTTCTCGTTAAACGACTTTTTCCAGGCTTTTACCGGGTCCGACTCTATCGCTCCATCTTCCCAATTGCCGCAATCTTGATCACTATTTTGATGATTCTTAGTGCGCTTTTCGGTAATCACTTTTCAAGGCTGGCAATGGCAATCCACACAGTCGAATTTATACGGGGAGCGGCATTATTCTTTTTTGTGCTATTGATGATTGTCATGGGAAGACGGTGGGAAAAGCAGGAATTTGGAATCGCATTTGGGTTCGCATTGGATGTTTCTGCCACTTTAATGTTGCTCAGCACCTGGACGCACGCAGACAAACGCGCATCTCTTGCGGATTGGTCTGTTGTCGCTTATGACATAGCTTGTATCGTATGGCTGTACTGTTTTTGGGCAGATCCCAAAAATTCCGGCACAATCTCTTTCCCTCCCATATCTCCGGAAAATCTTCGTGACGCCAGGAAGTGGGAAGAAACGCTTAAGGACTATATCGCGCCGGGGAAGCGATAATTATCTCAGACAAGAATTAGCGGGAATACGAAGCTTTACAAGCTCTGCGCCAGCGATTCATGCAAACTGGAGAATTTCAGGCAGGTCAAATGGTCGGCCTTGTCTTTCAGCTGGGCATAGGCCGGCAGCAGGCTTGAGGCAACAATGCTGCGAACATCCCCGCTGTTAGCGGCTGAAAACATCGGCAGCCATTGCAGCGCGCACCGCACCTGCAGAACGATCAGTGCCATAAAGGTATAGAGGCGGACGTGGACGCCGGCATCCACCATCTCCTGCGCCAGTGAAGCAACCAGTTGGTTGCCACTCTGCAATTGCGCATAACCAACCTGTTGCAGCAAGGCCGCGTTGTGTGACATACGGCGCAGGCATTCCATGGTCAAGCCAACCTGCTGGCTATAGATCCTTAGTAGTTCCTCACGGCCAAAAGTCTCTTGCAAATAGCGTTGCTGAACTGGGCTAATAACATCGGAGAGCACTGCCACATCCACCGGCAGGAACGAATTCATAAGATCGCCCAGTTCCACATTGGGCGCCTGTTTCCGTCGCACGTTTAACAACGCTGCATACAGAAACAGCAGGAGAATTCCCGCTGATAATCCGATCCATATGGCGAACATAGTGTTAGACATTTGGTGGTCTTTCCCTGTGTTACACGCAAAACTCTAACCCTGTCCGCAGGTGAGGTCAATGTAAATTGGGCTGGCAAACGGGCACTTTGGTAATTCAGGAGTGTCCCAAAATGGGACAAGAAACGCCAAAATGCCCGTATTTTGAGGGGTTTACACTGTTGCGTTGATTTAACGGTCTCCCGGTTTGGCCAGGATGATTGCCGGTACCTCCTGCTTCTTTACTACCTCGTCATAAGCCGGCACATCTGTACTGAGTATCTGCTTCCATTTTGCCAGTTGCTCATCCAATTGCTTGCTGAGCATGTCAAAGACCTCATAGGAAACCTGGGTTGGGGCTGAATCTGCGCTCTCCACAACTCCTCCCAGGGCGACAAGATAGTTGTTAAGCCGGATAGGGTAATTCAGCACGTCTTGCCCGCTTTTGGCCTTTGTCTGGATCAGAACTTCTTCCACTTCGGTCATTTTCTTGTCCAGTTGCTTTCCCGCGTCAGCCACGGCTTTTGCCTGCGGCTGTTTATCCAGCCGCTTGTTCAAGTCAGTGATCTGCGCACGGATATCGCGGATCTGGTTCACGGTTTCATGCGCCTGGGTAACCCGCTCACGGATTTTCAAGAGCAGGTCGAACTGCTTTTCCAGGTCTTGCTGCGTTACTTTTAACCGGGGATCAGGAACGATTTCCAGCGGAGCCGTGTATTGCTTGCCATTTACCGTGAGGCGCACCTGATATTTACCAGGGACTGCCTGTGGCCCATCCGTGCCACCCGCCCACAGCGGCGACCGCGGAACCTTGGTGGCGCCTTCATAGCGCATGTCCCAGACAAAACGATTGAGCCCGGCTTCGGTGGGTAGTCCGCGTTCTGCGGGACGCCCAAAACCTTCATCATCGCCTGCGTCCGCGCCAGGCTGCGGTTTGGGCGGATATTTGCGGATCACTTGACCCTTCTGGTCCAGGATTTCAAGCGTGATTGGGGAATTTTTTGCGTTGTCCGCAGCTTCGCCGGTGGCTCCTTCGGACTTTGGCGGTACGGGAGCATTTGCGGCATGCGCTTCTCCTGGCTCCTTGCCTTCTGTCGATGCCTCTTTGGGTGGAGTTGCAGCAGCTGTCGTTGCGCCGCCTTCAGCCTTCTTTTCTTCCGGCTTCTTCTCGCCCGGTTTTTTCAACGCTGTCTTTAGCGAGTAATAAATCACTGCTCCGTTCGGCGGGTTTTGTCCGCGCTCTCCGCCACCACCGCCAAAGCCGCCGCCGAATGTCGTATGGTTGGCGGCGCTGGGCGTGTACAAGTGGACTTCTTCGTTCGCCACTTCAGGCTTGTATTGCTGTAAGGGAGAAAGATCATCCAGCGCCCAGAATGCGCGTCCGTGCGTGGCGACGAGCAGATCATCGCCATGCACGATGAGGTCGTAAATGGGAGAGACCGGCAGATTGCCCTGGAAGGATTCCCAATTCGCGCCGTCGTCCCAGGAGAAGAAAATACCGCGTTCTGTGCCGGCATAGAGCAGCCCTTTGCGCTTCTTGTCTTCCCGCACTGCGTGAACGAATGCATCCGCAGGAAGACCGCTGGTGATGCTGGTCCACGTCTTGCCGAAATCCGTGGTCTTGAAGATATAAGGAGCAACGTCATCCAGCTTGTGGCGCTGCACAGAAACATAAGCTGTGCCGGCGTTGTACATGGAAGCTTCAATCATGCTCACGGTGCCCCACTCCGGCATCGCTTTCGGCGTTACGTTGGCCCAGTTCTTTCCGCCGTCGGTGGTCACATGCACCAGGCCATCGTCAGAGCCTGCCCAGATCAGGTCTTTCTGTGCCGGCGACTCCACCACGGAAAAAATGGTGTCATAGACTTCAACGCCGGTGTTGTCCTTCGTGATCGGTCCGCCGGAAGCCACCTGCTTGCTCTTGTCATTGCGCGTCAAGTCCGGACTGATGATCTGCCAATTCACGCCTTCGTCGGTTGACTTGAAGAGCACCTGTGCCGCGAAATACAAAGCTTTGGGATCGTGCGGTGAGAATACGATTGGTTCAGTCCATTGAAAACGGTATTTCTGGTCGGCGGCCGCAGCGCCAATAGGATTGATAGGCCATGGCGTTACGTTTTTAGTTTCTTCCGTGCGATGGTCATAGCGTGTAATTTCACCGCCATAAGAGCCTGCATAAACAATTTCCGGATCGTGCGGATCAGGTGCGATGTAGCCGCTCTCTCCTCCGCCCACGGCGTACCAGCTTGTGCGATCGATGCCGCCCGGCGCTGCGCTGGCAATGGCCACCGAAGAATTATCCTGCTGCGATCCGTAGAGGTAATAAGGGAAACGATTATCGGTGACTACGTGATAGAACTGCGCCGTGGGCTGTCCAGCTTGATTTGTCCAACTGGCGCCTCCGTTGGTGCTTACGTTAGCCCCGCCGTCATTCGATTCAATCATGCGGTTCGGATCATTGGGATCGATCCACAATCCGTGATTGTCGCCGTGCGGCACGCGAATCGGGCGAAAAGTTTTTCCGCCGTCGTTGGAGCGATACATTCCCGTGTTCAGTATGTAGACGCTGTCGGCGTTGCGTGGGTCGGCAAAAACGTGCGTGTAATAAAACGCGCGCTGCCGATACTGGCGGTCACTGTTGGTTAGAGTCCAGTTGTCGCCGCCATCGTCTGAGCGGAACAGGCCGCCTTTATCGGCTTCCACCAGCGCCCACACACGATTGCCGCTATAAGCAACGGCCAGCCCAATGCGTCCCAGCGTTCCATCCGGCAATCCATGACCAGTGAGATGTTTCCACGTTGTGCCGCCATCGGTGCTGCGATACAGCCCGCTGCCGGGGCCGCCGCTATCCATGCCCCAAGGCGTGCGCTTCGCCTGCCATAGCGAAGCAAAAATGACATTCGGGTTCGAAGGATCCATCGAGAGATCGATGCCGCCGGAGTTTTCGTCCTTATACAGGACCTTGGTCCAGTTCTTGCCGCCATCTGTTGTGCGATAGATTCCGCGTTCCGGGTTCGCCCCAAACACATGACCCAGCGCCGCCACATAAGCAATGTCAGGATTCTTCGGATTCACCGCGATGCGCCCGATGGTTCGTGTCTCCTTCAGCCCGCTATATGTCCAGGTCTTGCCTGCGTCCACGGATTTGTACACGCCATTGCCGTTGATGATGTCGCCGCGAATGCAGGCTTCACCGGTCCCCGCGTAGATGACGTTAGGATCAGAAGGTGCCACGGCAATCGCGCCGATGGAAGGCGCCATGTCTTTTACTTTGTCGGTCAAAGGCTTCCACGAGAGGCCGCCGTCCGTGGTCTTCCATACTCCGCCGCCCGTGCCCCCGAAGTAATATGTGTGCTCGTCGCCCACCACGCCGCTTACTGCAAGAACGCGTCCGCCGCGGAATGGTCCAATCAGCCGCCACGTCAAACCATGCCACGGGCCTTTTGCTTCTTCTTGATCGCCATCGCTCGCGCCTGGGGTCTTTTCTGCGTTCGTCGATTCGGATTCAGTCTTCTTTTCTTGATTCGCCGCCCCGGACTGTTTTTTGCTCTTGCCGGTGGAAGTCTTTTTGTTGTCCGGCTTGGCTTGCGATGTCTTTGCATCGTTCTGTGCAAACATGCAGGTGGAAATCAGCACCATCACAATCAAGATCGACAGGAAACGGTTCAAGAACACTTTCGCGGAAGCAGCACAAGACATTTGTGGTTTTCTCCAGGCGGACGGCAAATTGTGAACCGCACATCCTAAATTCCCCAAACAGCAATAGCAATTCCACGTTTGCAATCCCCTGTGCGCGTCTAACTCCGTCAATCGCAACTTGCATAAGATGTTTCATTTTGCTTGACACTACTTCTGTGTTGCTGTATTTTTCACCTGCCCTTCGGCTCGCGGTTATTGGCGAGCAAAGCGTTTCAGAGTTTTCAGATTCCAACCCGTCACCTATTGGCAGACCGCTTCCAATCGTCTGCAGTCACGGCAGGGTTCCAAAACAATTCAATTGGTTTCCACTGATTTCGAGGAGAGGTACTCGGAATTTTGGCGAGAGCACATGGGCCTATTTGGCCCCAGGTGAAACCTCGGCCTGCGAGCGCTTCCTGAAATGGAGCTGAGCGATCATTGTTTTCCCAAAATGGAACGGTAATCCATTGTTATCAAGGATTTATCGTCAATTTTTATTGACTCTTAAATCAGAGTTGCTGTATGTTTTGCCCGCGTTCCGATCACTTGGCTTATGCCCGCATTGAGCAAGTGAAGAACGCATGAATTTCCCATCCCGTCCACTTTTGGCAGACAGGCCCTAATCGTCTGCAGTACGGCTGAGTTCTCGCTACAGAACGAAATATTTCCAAGAAATTTCAGGAGGAACTCGCAATGACGAGGCGGAAACTTCCGTTAGTCCTATGCATCGCCACTGTTGCCGCAGCATGCGCTATCGTGGGCATCGCCCAAACAGCCACGCCGGCACCCGCGGCTTTTGCCACCCCCCTTAACAACGATCAGGCTGGAGCAGTCAGCAATGGCTTTACGACCAACGCGGTATTTGCTGCTGACGAAGCCGTTTTCATGGAAGAAGAAGATATCGGTGACGGACTGGGCCCGGTTTACAATGCGCGCTCATGCGTGGATTGCCATGCTCAGCCCAACGTTGGCGGAACCAGCCAAGTCACGGAGTTGCGTATCGGCCATACCGATGCAAGTGGCAATTTCGTGAATCCGACCATCACGATCAATGATGGCGCCAACACCATTCCCAATCGCTCATTAATCAATGATCGTTCGATCTGTGCTCAGGACAGCGCCAACATACCCGGAGCCGAGACCATTCGTGCGCTGCGCGCCACCACCAACGTGCTGGGCGACGGCTTTGTTGAAGCCGTTGACAGCAATACCCTGCTGGCGATCGCGAATGCACAGCCTGGGCAGAGCGGCGGACAGATTGCCGGCACATTAATCCAGGTTCCGCTTTCGGAAGCTCCTGGTCAAGTGCGCGCGGGACGTTTTGGCTGGAAGAACCAGCAAGCCAGCCTGCTGTCCTTCTCGGCTGATGCCTACGTGAACGAACAGGGCGTCACCAGCCGTTTGCAGCCCAATGAGAGCACGACGGTGTGCGACACGGTGGCCGATCCAGAAGACCACAACGATGCGAACGGCTTGGCGGACATTGATCACTTTGCCCGGTTTATGCGCGCCACGCAGGTACCGCCAGTGGATGCAACACTGGCTGCAACGGCAGACGCAAAGGCCGGCGCGACACTGTTCAACCAGATTGGCTGCAATATCTGCCATGTCACGTCGATGACCACATCGCCGGCGGGAACGGTTATCAACGGCGGAGCTTTCACCGTGCCGGCGGCCCTGGGCAACAAGATCATCCATCCGTACTCTGATTTCCTGTTGCACAACGTGGGTACAGGGGATGGCATTGTGCAGAACGGTGGTCAGGGAACAGCCAACATGATGCGCACTGTACCGTTGTGGGGCGGCCGTACGCGCGATCGCCTGATGCATGATCTGCTTACATTCACCCGTAACGACGCAATTCTGCGCCATGCCGGCGAAGCCACGGGAGTCATCAACAACTACCGTTCGCTCAGCACCACGCAGAAGAACCAGCTCATTACGTTCCTGCAAAGCCTGTAGGTCTAAACTATTGTTATGGGGCGAGCCACTTGTTGGTTCGCCCATTTTATTCTCTTTTTCGGGGGCCCATGAGTCGCGCCAAATCTCTGTCGCTCATACGTCTTGTCCTGGCCGCTACCATTCTGGCCGCGTTGTCCGGCTGCACTTCAAATCATGCTCAAAACATTGAGAAGCCAATCGCTGCGGCCACTCCACAGCCAACGCCTGCGGCTTCACCAGTTTTACCGCCTAAGTTGCCACCACCAACGAAAGCACAAGTCAAAGAGGCAGTCAGCCGCGCTTTTGGAGAAGCCCTCATCGTTCAAGACGAAGATGCCGGCGGTTCTGCAACATTTATTGTGGGCGATTTCAATGGCGACCAGTCTGAAGATTTGGCGGTAATTGCGCGGCCTGCGCCAGGAAAACTGGATGAAGTAAACAATGAACTTTCAAACTGGATCGTGCAGGATGCCGATAAAGCTTTCATCGCGCCTACCGGCAAGGCTGTCGTGGTGCCTCCCAAACAGGCCCATCCTCGAATTGAGCGCGGTGAACAACTCCTGGCCATCATTCATGGCGTGGGCCCTGAAGGCTGGCGAAACCCTCAAGCGCGCCAGGCGTATATCGTGAAACATGCCGCCGCTATGTTTGAAGGCACGGCTCCTTCGATCAGCCAGAAAGCTATTCGTGCAATGCATCTGCCAGTGGAAACAGAAATCATCAAGGAAGTCCGCAATGGCAAAAAGGGTTTTCTTTTTTGGACCGGCGGAGTGTACGCGTGGCATCCCAGCGAAGGATGAAGGAATTTGGTAATTGGGTAATTGGGTAATTTAAAAAACGGAATTCAAAACACAAGCTTCATCGCTGCAAGGCTGGATCTACTTTGCACAAAATGCAAAATCTCACTACGGATGGGTATTGTCTCAGTTTGAAAATTAAAGCTTCCTCCTGTCATGGTGAGTGAGCCCGAACAATCCCGCGTAGCGGGAGCGCAAGGGCGAGTCGAACCATCCCGAGAATGTCTCCTTGACCATGCCGGGCCAGGGAGTTCTACCGAGACAGCGTCATTTGCTGCGCAATAAGTTTCAAGGAAATGCATGGAAGAGAATTCCCTGAAACTGCATGGCAAAGGACAAATTCTCTGGATGCTTCGACTTGCGCTGATCCCGCCTTCGCCGGGACTCGCGCGCCGCTCAGTATGACAAGTCTGAAATATTTCGGCACATTGAGAAACTACGCACGGATGACACGGATTAATAATTCAAAATGATCTACTGAACGTTCGTGATTCGTGTAAATCCTTACCATCCGTGTTCATCCGTGGTGAGATTTGCTTTTTTTCCAAAGCCGACCGGGATCTTTCAAAGTCCTGATTCTCATTTACCAAATTGCTAACTCCCTTGACCTCAGCTCCCGCTCTCATATAAGTTTCTTTCGTCTGGTAATGGGAAGCGCGGTGAGAATCCGCCACTGCCCCGCAACTGTAAGCGCTGAGAACCTGAGCAACATGCCACTGGGAAATGGTCTCATTCGCGCCTGATTTTGGCGTGAATGGGGCGAGAAGGTCCCGGGAAGGCGCTTCAGGTTCACTTGAGGCGTAAGTCAGGAGACCGGCCAGATGCCCGTCATTGGGCGTTTCCGGCTGCGCAGGGAGAGCCGGAGAGCTTTCTTGCGATCCTGGGTTCGATAGCGTTGTCTTGCCAAAGATTTCTCCTGGCAGCCGGATTTTTGCTGCTCAGAAGTTTCTTTGCGCGACTTCTAATCGATTCTCGGCTCAATGTGCCGATCAGTAGACAAGCTCTCCACCCCGTCGTGCCGCTTTCGACCCTTTGACTACTTCCGCGGGAGGAGTCTTACAGATGAAATCGCTTTTTTGCGCCGGCTTTGTGCTGGCATTCGCACTCACAACGTTTTCAGTCATCGCTGAAGGCGGCAACATTCACGGAACAGTTACCGATCCCCTGGGCGCCGTGGTTCCTGGCGCTCAAGTCGAGCTTCTTCGCCAGGGCAAACAGGTTTCTGTGACCACCACGGACTCAGAAGGGAAGTATCGCTTCCTGCCGCTTCCTGCCGGACGCTACCAGGTGAGAACAACCGCGCCCTCTTTCGCAACGCAACAGAGTGACGCCATCTACATTGGCAGTTCCAGCAATACAGCGGTTGATCTTACTCTGAAGCTCGGCAGCGTGTCGCAGCAGGTGGTGGTTTCTGCCACGGGAACCAGCCTGCCGGAAACGCAGACCGGCGCCTCCGTCTCTGTGGTGACTTCAGATCAGTTTCAATACAAACCAGAGGTGTTGGAGACGTTGCGGCCGGTTCCAGGGGTGCAGGTGCTGGAAAACGGTCAGCGCGGGATCAATGAATCTCTTTTTATCCGCGGCGGCGAGAGCAAATTCAACAAAGTTCTGCTCGATGGTGTTCCGCTCAATGAGATTGGAGGCACGGTGGATTTTGGCGGAATCTTTACCACTGGGATTGACCAGATTGAAATCTTTCGCGGCCCCAACAGCGTGCTTTATGGCTCCGATGCGCTGGCCGGCGTGGTAAACATGACCACGTTACAAGGTTCAACCTTTACTCCGCAATTCAGCTACGCGTTTGATGCGGGAAACTTCAACAGCCTGCATAATGATTTTTCTCTCGGCGGCATTTTTCGGCAGCTTGATTACTTCTCAGAGTTTGCACGGTTTGATGGCGGCAACACCTCCAGCAATCCTCAATTCCACAATGGCACCTATGCGGGAAATTTTGGGTGGACGCCGGGCGCTTCCACCAGCTTGCGCCTGACCGTTCGCCGCGTGGCCGCAAAGGTGGATGTTCCCAACGCAATCGATTTCTTCGGCATCCCCGACGATTCCTTCCAAACGGAAGACAACACCTATATCGGCGCCACGCTCCAGAACCAGACCACTTCACACTGGCACAACCTGTTGCGTTACGGAGCCACGCGGCAGAACTCGCAGTTTGTGAATCCATCGCCCACCGGCATTCCCGAGCCTTTTGGAAACTTTCTCGGAAACATGGTGACGATTCGCGGGGCAAACGGATTCAGCACTACAGGCCAGGCCATCCTTGATTTCGGCGGCGACTATCCGCAGCGGTTCTTCATCCTGAACAATAGTGATTTGCTGACCTTCCAGTCCGACTATTCTTTTGGCACTCATCTGGAGGCGCTCTTTGCATTTCACTTTGAAAATGAACGCGGGGCTAAGCCCGTGGAACGCACGAATTACAGCTATACCGGCGAAGTGCACGGCAATTTGTGGAACCGGCTTTATGCCACGCTGGGAGTAGGGATAGAAAAGAATGCCGTCTTTGGCCTGGCTGCTACCCCTCGCGCCTCTCTAGCCTACTATTTGGTGCGTCCGCGTTCGAGTGGCGCGCTTGCTGGTACCAAGCTCAAGTTCAATTATGGGCAGGGAATCCAGGAACCGGACATTTTTTCCACCAATAATTCGCTGTTCGGGCTGCTTTCGCAACTGCCTGACGGATCGCAATTGATTTCGCAGTTCCACATCACTCCCATTGGCGCGGTGCGCTCGCGCAGCTTTGATGCCGGCGTGGAACAATTTTTCTGGAGTGGCCGCGCAAAATTGAGCGCTACGTTTTTCGATAATCACTTTAGTGACGAAATCGAATTCGTCAGCCCCGGCGGGCTGGCACAACTCGGGGTTCCTGATCCAATTGTGGCCGCTACGCCCTTTGGCGCCAGCGTGAATTCACTGGCCACGCGTTCGCTTGGTGCGGAGACCGAACTCGATCTCAGCCTGGGCCACGGCTTCACGACGCGCGCCGCTTACACGTATCTCGACGGAGTGGTGCGCCGTTCATTTTCCAGCGATGAGCTTTTTCCGTCGTTCAATCCCCTGTTTCCGACTATTCCTATCGGAGCATTTTCCCCGCTGGTGGGGAACCGGCCTTTCAATCGTGCTCCCCATGTCGCCAGTGTTTATCTTGGATACGCGCGGCGAAAGTTGGCGCTCGCGCTCAGCGGCAACTTTGTTGGCCGCCGGGACAGCAGCACATTCCTCTTCGACTCTTCATTTGGTTCCACCATGCTTCTGCCTAACCGTAATTTGGCAGAGGCATATCAGAAGATTGACGTGAGCGGCAGCTATCGTCTCAACAAATATTTCCAGCTCTATTCGGCGATCGAAAATCTGGCTAGCCAGCACTATGATCCGGCCCCCGGTTTTCCCGCGCTGCCATTCAACTTCCGCAGTGGAATCAAAGTGACACTGGGCGGGGAGCCTTCAAAGTAGGTTTCAGGGCCCTGATTTCATGCCGATACGAAATTTGGGCTTTGGGAAAGATATCGGATTACGATAGAATGCCAATTGCGGGACCCTGGCAGTGGAATGTGCTTTGCTGTCCGCCGGGTCTTGATTTTTCCATGTTGAGTTGTGCTCACAGGTGGGTCTTCGCGATCGGGCTTTTGGCGGTGCTGGTGGTATTTATTGCGCCTTCAGTCGATCTGCCAGACACAGCGCTACGCCCCCAGCAGAATGCGCAATGCATCATGCTGGGGATAACTCTTCTCAGAGCGGCAGTTCTTTTCGCTGTGGTTCTGTTCTTCCATAAGCGTGACAGCCACGGTACTTCAATGAGGCATGTCCTCCGCCTGCATCCACTGCTCTGCACTTTCCTTTGTTAGTAACTCCCCGCCTTTCGATGCCACTGGTTCCTTGCGGTATGGCTTCTGAAAAAACTTATTGGTGGGTTGTGAATGTTTACAGTTCTTTCTCTCGCTTATGATCGGCGGCGCTTGCTTTCTCGCCATAGAGTTCTGGTTGACGCAGGCTTTCGGGTGATCTCCGTAGACAACAGAGACGATGTTTTACGGCTGCTGAAATCACATCGGTTCCATGTTCTAGTGATTGGCCACCTTGTTCCTATGGAAGACCGCAATGAGGTCGCTAGCCAAGGCAAGTTCCTGCAAAACGCGCGCGTGGTCCTTCTCTACAAGGGCAGAATTTCCAGCACCGAAATGGCCGATGCCGTGCTCTCTGTGGATGGATCGCCGGAAGACTTAAATTCAACCATCTTATGGCTGGTCCGTGGGAACCACGACGATGTGGAACGGTCGACAAATGCGGTCTAACCCTTGATTGGTCGCCGGCCATTTTCTGCGTCTCTTTTTCGCTAAATGAGGGGTGCTTCTAGCCTGGTCCTTGTGACCAAAGGCCATCTACCAACGACCTCATGCCAGCAAGCCATTGTTGACCCTATGATTATGGGTGGAAGGGCCGTTTGGACCGTACTCCCCATGGAACTTGCAGCCGAGACTAAACTGAACAACACACAACATTATTCGCCGACGTCCACACCGGTGCTGGACGTTTTTCGCCCTTTGCCGCCGCAGACCAAAGAGAACCTGAGCGCGGGCGAATACTTTCTTGCCAGCAGCCTGGCGATTCTCATTCTGGTTGCATTGCCCAGCCTACGCGCTGTGATTGAGATTGCGCCGGGATATTGGGCCGCACTGATTCCGGTGATCGCTGCGCTCAGCGCGGGCTTTACGCATGAGATGGGTCATATCCTGGCCGGATGGTTCTTGGGTTTCAGGCTCAAACAAATCAAGATTGGCGCGCTCCATTTGGACAGGCATGCTCGCTGCGCCGGACCCTACTGCGGAGACGCAATCACCATGGGGGCCGCCGTACTTGAGCCGCGCATGAGCGATCAAGATGACGCTACATTGCGACGCCGGTTGCTGTTTCTGATGTTGGGCGGACCGCTGGCCAGTATATCGCTGGCGGGCGCGCTGGAAGCCGCGCAGTATTTTATCCAGCCAAATTTCGTTGTTGCCTTCAGCCTGCACGTGGGAGCGGTGTTTTCCGCGCTACTGGCCATTGCCGCCTGCCTCCCGGATGTGAATCGCCGCGGCATATTTTCCGATGGCGCTCGTATTTTGATGCTGCTGCGCAATGACGCCAAAGCCGAACGCTGGCTATCCAATATCCGCTGCCAGATTGCCCTGAACCATGGACGCCATCCGCGCGATTGGGACCAGGCTTGCGTTGCCCGTGCAGCTGCTGTCTCTGACGATTCACGGGATGCTTACGTCGCGCGCTGGCTGGCTTACCTGTGGGCCGCCGAGCGCCAGGACATTACCTGCGCCACAAAGTATCTGGAAGCGGCTCTGGAAGTCCTGTCTTATGCCACGCCGAAAATGCGTGATCACCTTTTTCTTGAGGCCGCAGTTTTTCAGGCGTGGTTCCGCGACAATCCTTCAAAAGCGTTGTTCTGGGTGTATCGCATCCGCAATCAAAAGCTCACGCGCCTGCAGAAGCAACGGCTGGATATCGTTTTGCTCTGGGCGGAAGGGCGTCTATTCGATGCCTGGGAAAAACTTGGTACGGGCTATCTGGCAGAGCTTCGCGGGCTGCCTGCTTCACCCGAACGCACGCTGGCTGAGGAAAGTGCGGCGGAATGGAAACGCCAGATGGAGTCGCGGATGCTCACGCGCGCCTGGCGCAGCATGTATTCAATCTCAAGCCAGTTGGAGCCCTCGGCACTGCGGGCAGCCTTTGATGCGCCGGAAAATCACAAAATGGCTTCGTGGTAATATTTTCCAGTGTCCCCCTCCCGTAAACCGCAAGGCGGACGTGTAAAATCGCGGCCTCGCCAAAGCACCAGCCATCTCGTCATTATTACCGGCATGTCCGGTTCCGGGAAAGCTTCAGTGCTCAAGGCATTTGAAGACCTGGATTATTACTGCGTCGATAACCTGCCCATTGACCTAATCCCGCGTTTCGCCGATCTGGCAAAACAATCCGCTGAAATTGAAAAAGCGGCGCTGGTGGCGGACATCCGTGAAGGCGAGCAACTCAAGCGGCTGCCAAAGATTATCCAGTCGCTGCGCAAGCAGATAAAGACGACGGTGCTTTTTCTTGAGGCATCTGACGAAGCCCTGCTGCGTCGCTTTAGTGAAACCCGCCGTCCGCATCCGCTGGGCAAGGAGTCCACAGTAAAGAAAGCGCTGGGGCAGGAGCGCCGTTTGTTGCAGCCTATCCGCGCCATGGCGGACATTGTGGTGGACAGCTCAAAATTCAATGTGCATGAACTACGTTCGCACATCACGGCCAAGTTTACCGCCGGCAGCACGGACAAAGACATCATGGTTTCGGTGGTCAGCTTTGGCTATAAGGCCGGAGTGCCGAATGACGTTGATCTGCTGTTTGACGTGCGCTTTTTGCCGAATCCACATTTCATCCCCGCGTTTCGACCTTATACCGGACGCCATCCTCAGGTGGCCAAGTACATTCGCTCATTTCCGCAGACGCAGGAGTTTATTGACCGTATCTCCGCTCTGCTGGTGTACCTGATGCCCCATTATGTGCGCGAAGGCAAAAGCTATCTCACGATCGGCTTTGGCTGTACGGGAGGCCAGCACCGCTCTGTCTTTATTGCAGAAGAAGTAAAAAAGCTGCTTGCCAAGGCCGGTTATCCGGTTAAGGTTATCCATCGCGATTCACCCCGGTAACTGACAATACTTTACTTGCGCTCAGGCTCTCCATTTCAGCCGCACTCCTTTAGAATGGGAGCAATGTTTCCTGCCGCCAACGGTGCCGTATGCGACAACTGAAACGGTTGTTGGCATATCTGCGTCCGTATTTGCCGCATTTTTCGGTCTCGGTTGTGCTCATGGCTGTGGTGGGAGCGATGGAAGGCTTCCGTATCCTTCTGATCGGGCCAATCATTAACCGGGTGCTGGCTCCCCAGACACCGGGGCGATCTTTGGAACTCTTCAATATCCCAGGGACGCAGCACAAGGTTTTTGTCCAGGATTTTATTCCCGCGCACTTTAGCACTAACCCGCTGACGATTGTAGCGATCGCTCTGATCAGCACAGGCATTATTAAGGCCATTTGCGATTATCTGGGAACTTATCTGGTCAACCACGCCGGTTTCGGCTTGATTACGGATTTGCGCAATCACCTGTACGACACGATCCTGCAGCGCTCGATTCCTTTTTATTCCCGCCATTCCACCGGCACACTCGTTTCCACTGTGATCAATGATGTGGAGAAGATCCAGGTTTCGCTGACCATCGCTCTGGCCGAATTTCTGCAGCAGGTCTTTACGCTGATTTTTCTCATTGGCGTGGTGATCGTGCTGGGGCATAAGCTGGCTTACGTCTTGCTGATCTTTGTGCCATTTGTGATCGTTTCAGCAGGTAAGATCGGCCTCCGCGTTCGCACTACAACACGCCGAGGACAGGACAAGCTTGCCGACATCCAGAACATTCTGCATGAGAGTATTACCGGCAACCGCATTGTGAAAGCTTTTGGCATGGAGAAATGGGAGAGCCGGCGTTTCTGGGAGGCTGCCAGAAAGCTCTTCCGGGCCAATTTGAAGTCAGTGGCCGCGCAAGCGGTGAGTTCTCCGCTAATGGACTTGCTGGGCGCTTGCGCCGGCGCGCTGCTTCTGGTAGTTGGCCGAAATCAGATCAATCACGGCGCGATGACGACTGGAGCTTTCATAGCATTCATCATCGCTGTTTTTCGCCTCTATGATCCTGTGCGCAAGATGGCCTTCTTCAACAACAGTTTTCAACAGGCTCTGGGAGCATCGCAGCAAGTCTTCCATTTCCTGGATGAAGAGGACGAAATCAGGGAACGCCCTGATGCTATCAACTTGCCTGCATTTCGTGATCGCGTGCGATTTGAAAACGTGAGCTTTTCTTATAGCGGGACAAATGGTTCCGATCCGCAGGTTTTATGCAATGTGAATCTGGAGACGCGTGCGGGCGAAATTGTAGCGATTGTCGGCTCGAGTGGCGCTGGGAAGAGCACACTGGTCCATCTGATCCCGCGTTTCTTTGAGGCCACTTCCGGTGCAATTAAAGTCGATGGCCACGATATTCGCGATGTCACGTTGGCTTCACTGCGTGCTCAGATCGGGATTGTGACCCAGGAGACGATTCTCTTTAACGACACGGTACGCAACAACATCGCTTACGGACAGCCCGATGTGAATGCTGATGCCGTAGTTGAAGCTGCACGCGCCGCGCTGGCGCACGATTTCATTATGCGTTTGCCGGAAGGGTATGACACCATCATCGGTGAACGCGGATTGCGGCTTTCCGGTGGTGAGCGCCAACGCATTGCCATTGCCCGCGCGCTGCTCAAGAATGCTCCCATCCTGATCCTGGATGAGGCCACGTCGTCTCTCGATACCGAGTCTGAAGCGCTGGTGCAAGGCGCACTGCAGAACCTGATTTCCGGCCGTACCGTGTTTGTGATTGCCCACCGGCTAACCACTGTTCGCCATGCTGACCGCATCGTGGTCCTGGAAGGCGGGCGTATTGCCGATTCCGGCACGCATGAAGATTTGCTGACACGCCTGGGAACCTACCGCAAATTATATGAATTGCAGTTTATGGAGATAGACCCCAAAATGGTTGACGAACCCGGCATTGTTGTCCGTGAGCCCCAAATTAAGCACTAAGGGCTATAAACTAAAAGGTCCAAAAACATACTATGTCCATCCGCTCCATGACTGGATTCGCGCAGGTGAAGTCTCAGGCAGGCGAAGGCACCTCATTCACTCTGTCGTTGAAGTCCGTCAATCATCGCTTTCTCGATCCTCAGCTCCGCATGCCGGTTGAAATGGACGAACTGGAAATGAAGATCCGCCGCGTCCTGAAAGAACGGCTGGCGCGCGGGCACATAGATGTAACGCTGGGCGTGGAGCGCCGTGGCGGGGCGGGCTATGAGTTCAATCGCGAACTGGTGGGCGGCTATGTTGAGGCGTTTCGGAAAGCCTCGCGCGAATTCGGCACCACCGGCGAGCCCGACCTGAACAACATATTCCGCATGCCCGGAGCACTGGGGGCCACGACGCCGATTGATGGCAATTTTGAAACGTCAGTGCTGGCCGCGCTGGAGCAGGCAATCCAAAAGCTAAATACTATGCGCGAACAGGAAGGCCGCGGCATGGAAACAGAACTGCGCCGGCGCCTGGATTCTCTGGAAAAGGCGACGAACGAAGTGGACAAGCTCCGCGCCGGCGTTTCCAAGGCGTACATGGAGAAAGTGCGGTCGCGCATGCAGGAACTGATTGAGAACGCCGATGAAGACCGCGTGTTGCAAGAGGCCGCCATTCTGGCCGAACGCAGTGACATCCAGGAAGAGCTCGTCCGCCTGAACACCCACATCGACCACTTCCGCAAGCTGCTGGACCAGGGCGGCGAAGTGGGCAAGAAGCTGGACTTTCTTTTACAGGAACTCAATCGCGAGGCCAACACGCTGCTCTCAAAAACTTCCGGCGTGGCAGGCGAGGGATTGCGAATTACCGAGCTGGGATTGCTGATGAAGTCGGAGATTGAGAAATGCCGCGAACAGGTACAAAACCTGGAATGAGCAGCATCCGATACATCATCTCCGCGCCTTCAGGCTCCGGCAAAACCACGCTGGTGAATGAGCTGCGCCAGTACGTGCCGAACCTGGAATTTTCTGTCTCTTACACTACGCGCCCACCGCGCGGCAGCGAGGAAGATGGCCGCGAGTATCATTTCATTCCTCGCGAGGAATTTGAGGCCATGATCGCGCGAGACGCTTTTCTGGAATATGCGCAGGTTTTCGACAAATACTATGGGACTGCGCGGTCCGTCTTGCAGCATGCCGAAGAAGTTGGCCACGACTTGCTGCTCGATATTGACGTGCAAGGCGAGCGCCAGGTCAAGAAGAAAATGCCGGACGCGGTGAGCATTTTTGTTTTGCCTCCGAGCCGGGCAGAATTGGAATCGCGCCTGAGAAAGCGCAGCCAGAGTGAAAACGTTGTGGCGGAAGACGTCATCCGTCGCCGGCTGGATGAAGCCCGCCGCGAGATTGAAAACTATCCAAACTATGACTACATCCTGATCAATGATCGCCTGGAGCAGTCCGTGGACCAGTTGCAGGCCATCGTGTTGGGTGAGCGCATCCGGCGTTCCGGGAAGCCATCTTCTCCGGCGGAAAAGCAGTATCTGGCCACGGCTGAGAAATGCCTGAAGGCCAATATGGAAGACAAGATTAAGGACATTCTGGCCACGTTTTGAGCGCCATTGGTCTTGCTGGGAGGGCTGCAAGCCTCCCTTGTATTTCTGTAGTGAACTGGTGGCTATAGGCTCCCTCTCCTTCGTCAGGATCAGGGTCGGGATAAAGAAAAAGCGTCCCAACCCTGCCACTATGACTCTATTTCCAAGCAGGCTACAATTTTCCTATGAAGGTCGCGCTGGGAGTTACCGGAGGAATTGCCGCGTACAAGGCGGCAGAGCTGGTCCGCCTGTTACAGGACCGCGGCATCCGCGTGCAGGTGGTGATGACCCGCGCAGCCCAGGAATTTGTGCGTCCGCTGACCTTTGCTGCGCTGAGCGGAGAAAAAGTAATTACCGATCTGTTTGGCACGGGAGCGGAAGAACCTAACATTGATTCTGCTGTGGAACACATTGCCGTGGCGCAGGCGATTGATGCTCTGGTTATTGCTCCCGCTACTGCCGACGTGATCACAAAATTCGCACATGGCGAGGCCAATGACTTCCTTACGACATTGTTTCTGGCCACGACTGCGCCAGTCGTGATTGCACCGGCGATGAACGTAAACATGTGGGACAACGCGGCCACGCAAGCCAATATTGAAACGTTGAAAGCTCGTGGCGTTGCGATTGTGGAGCCGGATAGCGGTTATCTGGCGTGCGGCATGGTTGGGGCAGGCAGGCTGGCGGCAAATGAAACGATTGTGATGGCCGTGCTCAAAGCGCTGAAAGCGGAGCAAGACCTGGCGGGTGAAACTGTATTAGTCACAGCGGGCCCCACGCGTGAGCCGATTGATCCGGTGCGCTACATTGGCAACCGCTCCAGCGGCAAGATGGGCTATGCGCTGGCTGAAGCCGCCTTGCGGCGGGGCGCGAAAGTGATTCTGATTTCTGGCCCCACGGCGCTCAAGCCTCCCGCATCGGCTGAAATCATTCAGGTGAAGACGGCGCAGCAGATGCGTGATGCTGTGATGGCCCACTTTGACCAGGCAACCATCGTAATCAAGGCTGCCGCCGTTGCCGACTTTACGGTGCGTGCGACTGCCGATGAAAAGATCAAGCGCAAAGGCCCAATGACGCTTGAGCTGGAGCCGACCACCGATATCCTTGCCGAACTTGGAGCAAAGAAGGGCAGCCGCATTGTTCTTGGCTTTGCCGCCGAAACGAACGATGTTCTGGCCAACGCGCGCAAGAAGCTGGAAAACAAATCGCTGGATGCCATTGTGCTCAACGATGTGTCGCAGCCCGGAATCGGCTTTGACTCTGAACGCAATGCCGTGACCATCCTTACGCACTCAGGCGCTGAAACCGTGCCGGAGACCAGCAAATGGGAAGTGGCGCATCGGGTGCTGGATGCAGTAGTGAAAATTAAGCTGGAGCGCACGGGGATTAAGCAATCCAGATAAAGATTTGCTAGTGCTTTTTCTTACCTTGGCGTGCAGCCAGCCGGTCTACGGTTTTGCACGTTCCATCGCCACCAGCTTGCGAAATAAAGTCCGGATCAACAGGATCATTGGACCGGCCAGGATATGGTGCGACTGAAATACAGCGGCAGCCGGCCTCCGCCAGCGTCACATTCTTGAGGATGTATTCCGACGACACGGACTTCACCAGCATCTCCTGCGAGGTCATTGGCTGCTTGTCGAGCGAATAAGAATCTTTGACCGAATAACCCATTCCGCTAAATGCGGGATATATCCCGTAATTGTTCTGCAGCCATTGGGCAAGCGCCGCGTGATCGGGATCATAAAGCGTTGCCGCATAGTTAAAGGTATGCGCCAGTGATGACGGAACCTTTGTGGCTGTAGGGTCGCTGAATGCTTTGGCGAAGCATGCCATCTGTGTGGCTGTATCTGTGGGAGCTTTTTCACAAGCGCCGGAAGGCAGGGAAACATCGCGCTGGACAGCCAGAAATACGTTAGGCCAGGTCGCGAGCACTGCGTCGACGGCTTCCGGGCGATGCGGACGGCAGCGCATGGCGACCAGCACCTTCTCGTTATTGTTTTCCAGTCCTGAATAGTAAGGCATGTCGACGAGCTTGAGCGGCGGCGAATAGAGTGCGGTAGCCGTGGTGAAGGCCCGCAACGCTCCGGGACGGGAAAGATTGGTAACAGGCGTGCCCGCGGAAAGAAAGCTCACGCGCAAGTAGTCGCCCGGCACGGACTCTCGTACCGAGTCGGAAATCAGGACTGGAGCCAGCGTTGGCACTTGAGCAGGATTCGCCGCACTAGCCCGACGATGGGCCGCGCAGCCAGTAGCGAAAAGAACGACATATGAGCAGAAAAGAAAAAATGCAGAGCGCATAACAGCCCCCTGGAAAATATTTGTCATGGGAAGAGAAGTATAGACTCACTAACTGCGCTGGAAATTCGCTGGTTATGATCTTCGCCGGAATGAGGGACCGTCAACGGAAAAAGGATTAGGACTCAGCCTTCAAACCTTCATTGATCGGCGCAAAAAGGGAGTACGGGATAGGGCAAAAAGCTTTAACGCCATTTACTTCTTTTTCCTAACCATTTATTTTGCTTGCAGATATGCCCAAGCCTCTGGACCCCCAAACCAAAAAGCACCTTGCCGCCCGCGTGAAATATTACAAAGAGATAGGCATTCATGATTTCTATCGGCAGCCAATTGACCCGAGCATTGAACTGGCATTGCAGCCGATAGCGGAGAACAAGCCTGCAAAATCCCAGGCCGCAGTTACGCTGCAACCCGTGGTCGGCGACAAGCCTTCAGCCTTGAAGCTGATTCGCGAAGACATTGGCGACTGCACACGCTGCCGACTGCATAAAGGCCGCACCAACCTGGTTTTCGGCGTGGGCAACGTGAATGCCGAGCTGATGTTTGTGGGCGAAGGGCCAGGCGCGGACGAAGACGCGAAAGGCGAACCGTTCGTGGGACGCGCGGGACAGTTGTTGAATAACATGATTTCCGCTATGGGAATCAAGCGCGAAGACGTTTACATTGCGAATGTGGTAAAGTGCCGCCCGCCGAGCAATCGCACGCCGGAAAAAGACGAGTGCGATACCTGCTCGCCGTTCCTGATGCGCCAGATCGACATCATTAAGCCTAAAGTGATCGTGGCGCTGGGCGCGGTTGCGGCCAAGAACCTGCTGGCCGTGAATGATTCCATGGCCAACCTGCGTGGCCGCTGGTATGACTTCAGAAATTCCAAGCTGTTGGTGACATACCATCCGGCGTATCTTCTGCGCGATCCGCGTCAGAAGAAAGAAGCGTGGAAAGATTTGCAGATGGTGATGAAGTATTTGGGATTGAATCCGCCCGCACCGAAAAGTATGCCTGAGTAATAAAGGTCCGCCCCGCCACGCTTGCTCATCGATGTCCTCCATCACGTCTGCTTCACTCTTCCCGTACAATCTTTTCTTACACCATGCCCACCTTTTGTGACGTAGCGCTGCCAGTCCCGCTGGACATGGCATTCACCTACAAGATTGCCGAGCACCAGCCGGTGGTGGGCGGACGTGTGCTCGTGCCGTTTCGCAATCAGCGCATCTCCGGCGTGGTAACGGCGCTGCATGATCGCGCGCCATCCATGCAGGCCAAGACCGTAATCCAGGTACTGGACAGCGAGCCAGTACTGGACGAAGGGCTGATGAAGCTGGGGCAATGGATCGCGCAATATTATCTGGCTCCTATCGGCGATGTTTTTCGCGGCATGCTGCCGCTGGCGGCTGAGATCAAGAAGGCCAAGCTCTACCGAATCACTGAGGCTGGTTATGAGGCGCTGCATGCTTCAGCCACTGCAGGCTCTTCGCGGCGGTCGAAGCAGGACATTGATACGCAGATGATTGAGTACGCGGTGCTCGATTATCTTTCAATGTCCGACGAAGCCCTGGAAGGGACGATCCGTTCCGCTACGGGCGCGAACCGCCAGGTGCTCGATCTTTTGCTGCGCAAGAAATGGATTGCGCGGGAAGACGTGTCTTCCGTCCGCGATGCGCAGCGGACGGTGCAGGTGGCTGTGCTAAAAGAAGTGACTGGCAAGCTTAACGAAAACCAGCAGAAGATCGTTGCATTTCTTCAGCAGCAAGCGGGCAGGGCTTTTGTGGAGCAGATCCGTGAACTTGCGGTGCCGCGCACCACGCTGCAAACGCTGGTCAAAAGAGAAATCGTGGAACTGGTGGAGGAGCAGGCGGATTTCAGCGTGAGCAGCATGAAGAAGCGCGGTCCTTCGCATCTGGACTTTATCTTTAACGCGCAACAAAAAGCCGCGCTGGCCACGATTCAGAGATCGGTGGAAGAAAATAAATTTTCAGTCTCACTGCTGCATGGCGTGACGGGATCGGGCAAGACAGCGGTGTATCTGGCGGCCATGCAGTCTGTGCTGGAGCAGGGCCGTGCTGCAATCCTGCTGGTCCCGGAGATCGGACTCACGCCGGCAGCGGCGGCGAATCTGCATCAGGTATTTGGAGACGAAGTCGCCATTCTGCATTCAGCGCTTTCCGCCGATGAGCGCGCGGAGCAGTGGCATCGAATACGCCGTGGCGATGCGCGGATCGTGGTGGGTACACGCTCCGCGGTCTTTGCCCCGGTGGCAAATCTGGCGCTGATTGTGGTGGACGAAGAGCACGACAGCTCATACAAGCAGGAAGAAACACCGCGCTATAACGGACGCGACGTCGCGGTAATGCGCGGCAAACTCACGGGCGCGGCGGTGGTGCTGGCTTCAGCAACGCCGGCGATTGAGTCATACCACAACGCTGAAGCAGGGAAGTATCGGCTGATTGAGCTTAAAGAGCGAGTGGAACGGCGGCCGCTGCCTGAGGTCGAACTGGTGGACATGCGGTCTGAGTTTCAGCAGACGGGAGAAGACCAGATTTTTTCCCGGCAGCTGATCCAGGAAGTGACAGACCGGCTTGATCGCGGCGAGCAGGCCATGGTGCTGCTGAACCGGCGTGGATATTCGTCGGTGGTGCTGTGCCGCGCCTGCGGTGAGACGCTGCAATGCAAGAACTGTACCATTGCCATGACGTACCACAAGGCTGCGCACCGCATGGAATGCCATTATTGCGGCTATCGGCAGGCAGTGCCCAAGCGCTGTATGGCGTGCAACAGCGAACATATTTTCTTTCTGGGCACAGGATCGGAAAAAGTTGAAGAGCGATTGCACGCAGCATTTCCGCAAGCGCGCATTGGCCGGCTTGACCGCGATACTGTGCGCAATCGGCACGACTTTGAGCGAGTGCTGAACCAGTTCCATGCGGGAGAAATCAATCTTCTTGTCGGCACGCAGATGATTGCTAAAGGGCATGACGTTCATGGCGTGACGCTGGTAGGTGTAGTCGGAGCGGATTATGCGCTGGGATTTCCCGATTTCCGCGCCGCGGAGAGAACATTTCAATTGCTTACACAAGTAGCCGGACGCGCGGGACGCGGCGAAACGCCCGGCAAGGTTGTGCTGCAAACTTATCATCCCGATCACTACGCGATCCAGTTTGCGCAGCAGCACGATTACGCAGGCTTTTATGAGAAGGAAGTGCGCTTCAGAAAGTGGATGCATTATCCGCCTTTTTCCGCGCTGGCAAACGTGCTGGTGCGCAGTGACAAGCTGGAGCAGGCTTTGCGCTGGACTGGACAGCTGGGCAAATGGTTTGAGGGGACGCGCAATGAAGGCGTGCGCATTCTGGGACCTTCAGCAGCGCCTATCATGCGATTGAAACGCGACTATCGCTATCACTTCATCCTGAAGGCGGCCAGCCGGGAAAAGCTGAATGCATCGTTGCGCAGGATGCTGGGCTTTGCCGACGGAGAAAAAATTCCGCGAACAAATGTGATTGTGGATGTGGATGCGCTGTCTCTGCTCTAGGCGCAGGCTAGACCATTTTCAAGGCTACCGTGACCCCCTGAGAAAACCTCAGCGGCTAAAGCCGACTACTTCAGCCAGCTTAACCGCAGGACTAAAGTCCTGCTCCACCCGGTGATGGTCTACATTTACACTCCGTGATGGTCTACATTTACACTGAAGACAGGCTATTTGGAAGGCTGCTGCTGTTGCTGACGGTGTGAGCGATAGCCACTTAATACTTTGCCCAGACCTTGCTCGCCAAAAGGCGCAGGGATGAGTGTAAGCGCCAGCATGAGCAGCGCAAAGAAGGCCAGCACCCGGCGCTTCATATCGAGAGGCGGCAACAGTGGCACGTCAGGATGTGTGGCGCCGGTAAAGCGCAACACCACGGCCCACAGAAGCCATCCTACCCAGAAATACCAGCTCAGCACGAGCAATATCAAAATGCTCAGCATAGATATAGGCCGATGCAGCCGCGGATTCACGGCAAAAATAATGTGTCCGCCATCCAGCTGGCCGCCCGGCAATAAATTCAGCGATGTCGCCAGCATTCCCACCCAGGCCGCCATCGCCATGGGATGAATATAAAGTGCGCTGACAGGACCTTGCGCAGCCGCTGCATGGCTTCCCATCGCAGCCATGATCCAGTGTGCAAGCTTAAAGATCAGCGGAAAGCCAAGCAGCATGCTTCCGTTGGGCGCGTTCGAGGAAGCTAACGAGGCTGCGGCCGCAGCGGCGGCATCGCCCGTGAGCAGCTTTGACGACAACAAGCCATAGAACATCACCGGAACGGCCACTATAAATCCGGCAATTGGGCCGGCAATGCCAATATCGAACAAGTCAGCGCGGCTTCTGATGGGCGACTTGATGCGGATAAAAGCTCCCAGCGTGCCAATCAACGTGGGCGCAGGAATAAAGAATGGCAGCGTGGCCAGCACCCTGTGCCGAACGCAGTAAACGTAGTGGCCGAGCTCGTGCGCGGTGAGAATTCCCAGCAGCGACAGCGAAAAGGGAAGTCCCATCCGCAGCCGATGCCAATCCTGCAACGCCCATTGCCACGGCCAGTAATCCAAATCGTCGGTAAACAGCCCAAGGTTGCGGTTGAACGTATCCTGCATGTGGGCGCCAATGCAGAGCGTGGTAAAGATGGTGGCAAGAAACAGCAGCGCGTGCAGCCAATAACGCCGTTTCGGCGGATGAACCACCACGACGGTAATCTCCCGTCGTTCAGGATCAAAAACGTGGTATTCCTGCGGAAGAGGCTGGATGTCCGACATGCAACGAATAGCCCTGTGGAGCTGAAAAAGCTAGCTGAAAAAACTGGCCGCCGCAAAAGCGGATCAACTGCTTTAGTCGATGGACTGCAACTCCTTTCCCGGCTTAAAGCGCACGGCTTTTCCGGGAGGAATGTTCACCTCCGCGCCTGTGCGCGGGTTGCGGCCGATGCCGGTTTTGCGCGGGCGCACGTTAAATACGCCAAATCCGCGCAGCTCAATGCGTTCGCCTCCGGCCAGGGCCTTCTTCATGCTTTCAAAAACGGTTTCCACGGCCAGCTCGGCCTTGGTTTTGGTGATGCCGGTTTTGTTTACCACTTCGTTAATGATATCGAGCTTAATCACAGGTCAGCTCTCCTCAAGTTCTCAGAAAGGGCGTAACTTGCAGATATTATTGGACTTCTACGCTGGTTGTCAATGGAACAGTTTCGCCTATAAGATGGCTTCTTTGGCGCTTCACCAAATCCCCGCAAACAGGAACTTTCTTCTCAATGGCAATTAAAAGTGACCGCTGGATCCGCCGCATGGCGCAAGAGCATGGAATGATCAACCCTTTCAACGATCGCCAGGTGCGTGAAGGCGTTATTTCTTATGGCGTTTCGTCTTACGGGTACGATCTGCGCGTGGCCGACGAATTCAAGATCTTTACCAACGTAAACTCCGCCATTGTCGATCCCAAAAATTTCGATGAACGATCTTTCGTCAGCGTGCAGGCTTCTTCCGTGCTGGTCCCGCCCAATTCTTTTGCCCTGGCGCGCTCCGTGGAATATTTCAAAATCCCGCGCGACGTGCTGACCATCTGCGTGGGCAAGTCCACCTACGCCCGCTGCGGCATCATCGTAAACGTGACGCCCTTTGAGCCCGAGTGGGAAGGCTTTGTGACACTGGAGATTTCCAACAGCACGCCCTTGCCGGCCAAAATCTATTCCAATGAAGGCCTGTGCCAGATCCTCTTCTTCCAGGGCGACGAGCCTTGCGAGACGAGTTATAAGGACAAGTCCGGAAAGTACCAAAAGCAGACGGGGATCGTGCTGCCCAAGCTGTGACTGGGTGAATCATGGAGCGCAGGCGCCCTAGCCTGCGGGTTCCGGAGGATGAATTTCCAACCTTCCCCGATCTTGGCTATTCCAGGTGTCTCCGCGCCTCCGTGGTAGGTTTTGCTTTTCCGATCCCGCGCGATGTCGGCAATCACGGCGATAGGCGCGCCCACCCCTCCCCCTCCCCGGGTCATTCCAGATTGGCGTGCACTTCAGCTCTCGGCCCTCGATTGGCGTAGACTTCAGGGGCTCCTGGTTTTGCTAAAGGCTAGAAGCCAGCGGCTAGTAGCTAATTTTCAAAGACCTTGCGCATCTCGGCGCTGCCATACCTTAGCCGATTTTCACTAACGAAGCAATAGCGAAACGGGACAATGCAAGAATCGGCATGCGGCCATCTTGACAAAATCACCCCGCAGAAACAATTTACTTTTGCCACTCTCGAAAAAACACAACCCGATGTTCCACGAAGCACGCAAAGGGGAAGAGGTATTTGGCCATGCATTCCTGCCACCCAGAGCCATCAGCTCGGTGTAAATCAGCGCGATCAGCCGTAAGGTTGCGCTTGGTACAGACCCGCCGCGCGGACGCCCTTCGGGCCTCCGTATCGCGTTGCCTCTGCACAGAAAACAAAGAGACACCCAGCGAGGCGCTGGGTGTCGAGGGGTTATTATCGCGTGCTGTGAGATGAATCTTTGATTCGTCTCAGGGCACGGACTCCAGCCGTGCCATCAGCGCAGTTTTGTGTTGGCTTTAGCCCTGCGCTTTGGTTCTTCTTGTACTTGGCGATATCGTGGCAGTTGCCCCCTCAACTTCTTCCCCTCCGTTGCGAGCAAAGAGACGGATTGATCTTCTGACGACGTCCCTCTTGACTCACCAAGATATAGTATCTGGAACTCGCGACGTTCTATACTGCACTAATTATGCCTTCGCGAATCGCAACCGTATTTGGACTAGACACTAATGAGCAGAAAGATATTGAGCAACTTAGCCGTCCAATTAAATCCCTTTTCGAATGGTTTACCGAAATAACCGATGCTCTGAAGGATACTAGCCTGCTGAAGTTTCTTGGCGCTGCTGGTGAAGCCGCCAAAGAATGGTCTGGGGCCGTCAAGGCTGCAAGTAAACTTCTTGAACGGTTAACAAAAGAGCAATCGCCAATGAGTCTCGGTTGGCTCGCATGTACTCTTGCTTATCAGAGAGCGGCAACAGAAGCAATTATTGGCTACGGCAGGCCCGCTTCGCGCATACCTTTTTCACAGGAAGTGGTTTCGGATCGTTTGAAGCACTTACAACTAGAAGACCCTTACATTATGCGGGATTTTTCGATGAATAGCACGGCTGGACATCCTTTTCTGCGAGCCGCCGATGAAGCTCTAAGAACCACTTTGGAGGCTGCAGGTTACGATCCGGCTGAACAGAGAAACCTATTGCGCGAAACCCGCACGTCGTTCAAGCCCGCCTTGCAGGATCTCCTCTCGGGAGAACACAAGGATAAGTATATCCCGTTCACGCAATGGCTGGCGTTAGATAACCCCGACAGGAAATTACAAACAACACTACTCAGCTTCATCGATCACGATCGAGTGGAGTTTGAGGACCAACCCGCTCTAGGAATTGAGCCTTTCTCCGTATCTGACGTGTACATAGAAAGCCAATGCGGATTGTTGCAATGGAAAACTATCAGGGATGGGCGCGAGACGCTTAAGGATAGACGAATTGAACGAGTGGATCCGTTCTCGGAGGACAGTGCGCAGCGGCAGGATTTAATCACAACGGTCCTCGGCCTTATGTCAGATCCGAGTTTCAATGACTGTATCGTCATTCAAGGAGCGCCGGGATCGGGCAAATCAACATTTACTAAACGTCTCTCGATCCGCCTGCGAGCGGAAGGACTCCTTCCAATACGAATTCCGCTGCAGTATTTGCGCGTAGATAGCAACATTTTCGACGCTATTCAGGACGTGATCTTGAAATTTTCGGGGACTTCTACGGGTTCATTCCGCCGAAATCTATTTCGCGAAAAGGTGTTTTCAGATGAAGTAGAGTTTGGAAAGGCCCGAATAAGTTCATATGTCTTTATTTTTGACGGGTGGGACGAGATAAGTCTCTCAGCGGATGAAGGGTTTCAGCAAAGAGTAGAACGTTTACTGGACTCCATCCGACAAGCATTTCTCGACCAAAACACCACTAAGATCAGGGTTGTCGTTACTGGCCGTCCTTCCCAGGCGGTTGGCCGAACAAACTTCCTTGGCGATGACACACCGGTCTTAACCATCCGTCCCATTCGCCCTGAACAGCTAGAAGCCTATGTAGCAAATCTTGCCGATGCGCTTGCGAAGCCCTCGTTTCGGGGTCCTCAAATCGATGAGTGGTCCCTAGGCGCGATTGGTCGCTATTCTCCTGTACTGGAGCTATACAAGAAAAGCTTTCCCGAAGCAGGTCCTCTCGAAGTGCTTGGGCAGCCACTCTTGGCCCATTTAGGGATCAGGGTAATGGCAAACTTCAAGCAGGACCTGATTGAGTTGATCACAACCCCGACAAGTTTGTACCGTCATTTGATTGACTTGACTTGCAAAAAGGGTGGCAAGGCGCCGACCGATACCAGCCGTTCGAACAAGAGCGGGCGAATTGAAGGGCGCGACCTAAGGGCTCTACTTCATGGAACAGCATTGGCCATAACCGCCTATGGAACAGAATCGATCCCCATAGATGAGCTTGAGATGAGGCTCGAAACATTGGGTGTAGGTAAAGATGTCTTTGTAATTGCCAAGGACGCACCGCTCGCCAATCTCGCCAACTTAATGATCAGTTTTTACTTCAAGAGCGTGCAAACTCAGTCTGGTTGTGAATTTCTGCATAAGTCATTTCGCGAATATTTAGCAGCTGAAGCGATTATTGAGATATTGAAAGAATATAGCCGCATAACACAGGCGGAACCAATGCCCGAAAGGGCTCCATACTGGCGAGACTTTGATGGGGGTGATCCGCGGTGGTGGCTGTCTCGAAAACTGGGCGAGGCTCTATCACCACAATGGCTGACACCAGAAATATCGAAACATCTTGATCGCCTATTACAGTGGGAAGTGCAAAGGGAAGCGAACATACAAGATGCACCGCAGGCATCTCCACTGAGTACCGAGCCATTGAGTTTATCAAAATGGGGGATTGTGCGTGATGGACTGGCGGATCTGTGGGACTGGTGGGGCGAAGGAGTGCACCTCCGGCCACAGCCCAAAGAACGCCAGAAACTTTGGAATCTCGATGAGCCGCCCTATGTATTTGATCTGGTGAAGCTTGCTATGCGAAGGTCAAATTTTAACCGCCGGACGGCACCTCGACCCATTAGGACGGCCACCGTAGATGCTCACTTCGGATATGCACTATTTCAGTTGAACTGTATTCTCCATTGCTATATTTCTGAAGCAGCGGGCTGGCGTAGAGACGTCATGGCTGTCGGATCACTGGAGCTGTGGAAAAACATTGCTGATGGCGGCCGTAGATATCAGGTTTTGGTTATTCATAAAGATACAACGTATGTTCAATTCGCCCCGTCAGGCGGATCAGCCGACTATTTTCGGAATTACATAGACCGAATTAATGGCGCCGGAGTCAAACCAGGGAGCCGTTCACATTTTGTCGGAGACTCGACCGATTTTCCTGCTTCCATGATGATGCGCGGGGTTTATCTTGTAGGAGCTAATCTGGATCGCGTCGCATTGGCGCAAATTGACTTCACTTCTACATATTTAGCAGGAGCACGGTTGCACCTATGTGAGCTAATCGGTTCAGATTTATCCTACTCCGTCTTAGACCGTGCAAGCTTGTTCTCTGCGAGTCTGTATGGGAGCAAATTGGATTATGCCGAAATGTCTGGTGTAAACCTCTTTATCGCGGACGTGAGGGAGACGAACCTAGAAAAGGTGCTCCACTTGTCCCAGGCAGATTTGAATTTCACCTGTAGCGGCAACATAGAAGTGTCTCTACCGCAAGGCCTAAAAGCTCCTGAACACTGGGCGATTGCGGCTCGATTAGTGGCTGAAGCGAGGAAACTCCGTGTAAATGCACTTTCTGAAAAACACGAAGGGCCGCTGACTGAATAACCGCGCTGGTTCTTGTCATTCGCGGCCACCTGCCCCTTATTGAACTCCGGTACCATTGCGCGCCTCCTCGATTTTAATGCCATAGCGGGACCACCACGGCCTGCTCAATCAGCGGAACGTTCAACGCGCCAGCTTGGCGGCCAGTCGAAGGTGAAGCGCCGCTCGGCGCGACGAAATGTCACAGCTAGCCCAGTACGTTGCGAGGCGGTGTAACACGCGCCGAAGGCTAAGTGCTGGGTAGCAGAAAAAAACTCCACCTCGCGCCGCAGGCTTGCGCGCAGCGCAGCGGAGCGCAAATAAGAATCGCAGCGGAGCGCCACCAAAAAACTCTACGCAGCCTCTTGATCGCTGCCTTTCTCTTTGGATTCCAACTGCGCTGCCGGCTCAGCGCCTTCCCGCTGCGCCAATGGTTCCGTAACTTCTGTGGGATGGTGGACTGATTCGGATTTCTGATGGCTTTGAGCTTGAGGAGCCTGTTCTTTTTTCTCCTGCGACGACTCTGATTTCATTTCTGACTTGCCCGATCCGCCATCTGCGGGACTCGCCTGCGCCGCCTCGACCGGCTTGGGCTTTTCTTTTTCGCTCACATCGGTACCGTTCGCCTCGGCATTTTTGGACTCGGTTTTCTTGCCCTCTTTATCGCCCAACTCTGTCCTCTTATCGTCGGCTAACGCCGCGACTGAATCAGCGTCGGCTTCTTCCGCTCGGGCTGGCTCTTCGTGCAACTCGGGCTTTTTGCCCAGCTTGATTTTTTTTTCCGGATGCTCCGGTTCCAGCAAATGATCGATTCTTACCCGCGCGGCGCGCCACTTTACATTGCTGGCATTTCCCGCCTGTTCCAGATAGGGAGCAAGCTGCTTGTCAGTGACCCGTTTCTTCTCTTTCAGGAATTGAAGGATGGCCTCGCTTTGCGTTTCCAGTCTCTCAAGATGAAAAAACAGTTCGTTCAGGACTTCCTTCATTGCCTCGTTGTTCATGTGGCCTCCGGGCGAACTTGCAGCTTTGCTCTTTTAAATAGATGCCAAAAAATAGGGATAAATAGATGCCAAAAAATAGGGACAAGGCA